>NZ_JBVVPO010000044.1:0-23976 GCF_055811795.1 Bradyrhizobium sp. MI1.7 | reverse complement strand
GGGGCGGGCTGCGCGGTTTGCGGGGTCCCCCTCCGGTATTTCTACTTTATTATTTTTGCCGGGGCCCACCCCCCCCCCCCCGCCCCGCCGCCCCGGGGCGAGCCACCCTCTCCCACAAGGGGAGAGGGGAAGAGACCGTCCGCATCACCTCACGCCCCGTAGGTCGAGCCCTTCGGCAGCGGAAACACCGGGTCCTGCGTGCGGATGTTGGTCGGCCACACCACCGAGATGCGCTCGCCGGCGTTCTGCATCACCACCGGCGTCGAGCGCTCGTTCTGGCCCGACAGCGGCGTGCCCGGCGGGAAGAACTTGACGCCGTAGCCCTGGATGGTGCCGCCGGCGGGAATGTCGACGTCGAGCGCGGCCTTGCGGATGGCCTCGGGATCGAAGCTGCCGTATTTCTCCTTGGCGACCGGCAGCACGTTGTTGAGCAGCACCCAGGTCTGGTTGAAACCCATCGAGCAGTGTGGCGGCACTTCGGTCGCGCCGGTCCTGGCCTTGTAGCGCGTGACCATGGCGTTGGTCAGATCGCCGATGCCCGGTGCGAGCTTTGCGGGATCGAGCAATTGCGCGGGGACCGGATCGATGTTGCAGAAATTGTCGATGTCGGCGCCGAAGGTCGCGCGCAGCTTGTCGAGCTGGCTGTAGCCGGCGCCGGCGCCGAACAACATCTTGAAGCGCAATCCGCTCTCGCGCGCCTGGCGCAGGAACAGGGTGATGTCGGGGTTGTAACCGGCATGCGAGATCACGTCGGCCTTGGCGCGCTTGATTTTCGTAACGAGCACCGACAGGTCGGGCGCCGAGGCGGAGTAGCCCTCGCGCAGCACCACCTGGATGCCGGCCTGCTTGGCATAGGCCTCGTCGGCCGCCGCGACGCCGACGCCATACGGGCCGTCCTCGTGGATCAGCGCGACCTTGACGTCCTTCGGATCCATACCGAGCTTGCCTTGCGCATGCTCGGCGAGGAAGCTCGCGAAGGCCTGGCCATATTGGTCGGAATGGATCTGCGCTCGAAACACGTATTGCAGGTTCTTGTCCTTGAACACGGCGGTCGAGACCGCGGTCGTGATCCAGAGGATCTTCTTCTGCTGCTCGACCTTGGCCGCGAGCGGCACCGCATGCGAGCTCGCATAGACGCCGTTGATGATGTCGATCTTCTCCTGACTGATCAGGCGTTCGGCCTCGTTGATCGCAACGTCGGGTTTGCTCTGGGAATCCGCGGCGACCGGAGCAATCTTGGTCTTGCCGCCGACACCGCCTTTCTCGTTGACGAGATCGATCGCGATCTGCGCGCCGATTGACGAGGCGACCGAGCCGCCGGCGGCGAAGGGGCCGGTGAGGTCGTAGATCAGGCCAATGCGCAAATTCTCGGCTTGCGCCTGGGCCCGGGTCCAATCGAGGCTGAGTGCAGCGGCGGCAGCCGCAGTGCTCTTCAGCAGCTGCCTGCGTGAAGTCGGCATCCTATCCTCCCTCAAAACCCGTCTGTTGATTGGTCTTGTTATTTTTTTGCGAATTATGGGGAGCGGGACGATGGAAAGTCAACATGGCGAAAGGTCGATAGGCGGGTCATGGCGCAGAACGCAACTGCGAAGACGCATCGAGCGATCTGCCCGACTTCAGTTCGTGTCGGAGCGCATCGCCTCGAATACCGCAAAGCCTGCGCCGTCGAGCAACGGCACCACCCTCGCCAATCGGAATCCGGCCTGCTCCAGCAGGGTTCGATATTCGGCGTCGGTGCGCTCCATGCCGGAGACATTGACCAGCATCTCCATGTCGATATGGAGCACGCGCATGGCGTCGCGATGATCTGGCTCGATCCGTCGTTCGATCAGCAGAACCCGAGCATGTCCTGGCATTGCCGCGCGAACATTTCGCAGGATTGCCAGCGATTGATCGTCGTCCCAATCATGGATGATCTGCTTCAGGATGTAGGCGTCTGCGTCTGCCGGAACGGTTTCGAAGAAGCTCCCGCCGATGATCTCACATCGGTTCCTGCCTCCAATCGCCTCCAGAGAAGCACCGGCTACGACATCGGGAAGGTCGAACAGCACGCCTTGCATGGTCGGGTGATCGGCCAGAATCGTTGTGAGCGTGAAACCATGTCCGCCGCCTATATCGACGATGCGGCCGATCCCGTGAAAATCGTAGTGCTTGAGAAGTGCATTGGCCAACCGGGCGGAGCTGGTTGTCATCGTCGCGTTGAAAATCGCGGAGAGCTCGGCGTCCTCGCGCAAATAGTCGAAGATCCCCGTCCCGTGTGCGTGATCGAAGGCATGCTGGCCGGTCTGTACGGAGTGCAGAAGATGGCTCCAGGATTGCCAGTGCGACTCGCTGAGCCATAGCCGCACCACCGGACAGATCGAAGCCGGGATATCGGCGCGGAGGGTAGACCCAAGAGGTGTCAGCGCAAACTGCTTCGGAGACGTCTCGTCGAGCAGGCCGGCACCGGCCAGGAAGCGAAGCAGCCGGTAAAGCGTCGGAGCATGGCTTCCGGTCGTTGTCGCCAGATCGTCGCAATGGCGCGGGCCTGCCGCCAGGTGATCCGGAATGCCAAGCTCGACGGCAACGCGCAGGGCCTGCGAAATGCGGTACCCACCGATCAGCCTGAATATCTGGGCGAAATCTTGAGGTGCGGGAGATTGTCCGGGAGAGATGCTTGCGTCCATCTGAGATGCTCCGCTTCATCACCGGCGGGGTACATGGCGGAGGTTGCGGCAAAACGTCAACGTGACCCAAGGTCGCTACGGGCCGGCCGCGGCGCAGCATGTTTCCTGAAGGACAAAGATTCTTGAAGAACAAAGAAAAAGCCCACCGCTCGCGAACGAGCGGTGGGCCTGATGCCGGGACGAGCCGGTTACTGCGACAGCTTCACGAAGGCTGGAAACTTCAGCTTGCCTTCCGCGATCTTCTCGGGCCAGACCACGACCTGCTTGCTGTCCTGCCACTGGAAGACGAGGCCGGACACGGTCGTGGGACCGGACTTGATGCCGTGGGTGAACTCGTCGTCCTTGCCGTAGAACTGGATGCGGCCGATCGTGCCCTCGTAGTCGGTCTTCTCCAGTTCAGCGACCATCTTGTCGGGATCGGTCGAGCCCGCGCGCTTGATCGCTTCGGTGATGAAGTAGACCTCGTCATAGGCGGTGTAGCCGGTATAGGCCGGCGGCGTGCCGAACTTGGCCTTGAAGGCGGCCGCGAACGGCTTCGTCTTGGCGGTCACGGCGACATCGGGCGTCGCCACCGCGAGCGACGGCACGCCGTCGGCGGCGCCATTGGTGTCCTTCCAGAAGGTCGGGCTCAGCGCCTGCGCGCTGATGCCGAACATCGGGATCGGCACCTGCTGGTTCTTCCACTGCACCGTCGGCTGCACGCCGACATGCGAGATGCCGGTGACGATCACGTCAGGCTTCTTGCCCTCGATGTTGTTGAAGATCGGCGTGAAGTCGGTGGTATCGGGCGAGAAGCGCACATGCTCCACGACCTTCAGGCCCGCCTTGGGCAGGCAGGCCTCGTAGCCGACGTCGAGCGGCTTCGTCCAGGCGGCGTCCTCGCTCATGATCGCGACGGTCTTGAACTTGAGCTTGTCGACCAGCAGATCCTTGGCGGCATCACAGACGAGCTGGGCTTGCGCCGCCGACGTCAGATAGCCGTGGAAAGTGTACTTGTTCTTCTCGTAGTCGTTGTGGATCGCCTTGGTGATCTCGTTCGAGGCGGCGCCCGGCGTGATCAGCGGCATCTTCAGCCGCGCCGCCCAGGGTTCGAGCGCCAGCACGACCTCGCTGATATAGCTCGCGATCACGGCCGACACCTTGTCCTCGCTCACCGCGCGCTGGAAGGCTCGCACCGAGTCGGCCGACGAGCTCTTGTTGTCATAGGTGACGATCTCGACCTTGCGACCGAGAATGCCGCCCTTGGCGTTGATCTCGTCGGCAGCGATCTGCGCGCCGCCCGGGGTCGCAGCGCCCGCGATCGACTGCACTTCGGCGATGACACCGATCTTGATCGGATCGTTCGACTGCGCGTAGGCGGGGGCGGCGAGGCACAGCGCCAGCGCGGAGGTGAGGAGGCTGCTGCCGAGGATTGAAGGTCGCATGGTCGTTTCCCTTTCTATGTTTTTTATTGATGTTGACGGACTTAAAGAAAATCGGCGCCGGCTTCGCTCGCGAAGCGGCCGGGATCGCCCTCCCAGACGATGCGGGCGTGCTCCAGCACATAGACGCGGTCGGCATGCGGCAGCGCGAAGGTGACGTTCTGCTCGCCGAGCAGCACCGTGATCGCGGTGGTCTGCCGCAGCTTCGTCAGCGCCTTGGACAATTGCTCGAGGATGACGGGAGCGAGGCCCAGCGTCGGCTCGTCCAGGATCAGGATCTGCGGCTGCATCATCAACGCGCGGCCGATCGCGAGCATCTGCTGCTCGCCGCCGGAGAGCGTTTGTGCCATCTGGCCCTGGCGCTCCTTCAGGATCGGGAACAGCTCGAACAGCCAGGCGAGCTGCGCGGCGCGCTTGTCGTCGGAGAGATGCTGGCCGCCGAGATCGAGGTTTTCGCGCACGCTCATCTCGCCGAACAGCTCGCGCGATTCCGGGCATTGCACGAGGCCGCTGCGCGCGATCTTCGCCGGGCTCGTGCCACGCAACTTGTCGCCACCGCGCACGATCTCGCCGCTATAGGGCAGGAAGCCGGAGATGGTGTTGAACAGCGTGGTCTTGCCGGCGCCGTTGAGGCCGACGATTGAGACGAACTCGCCCTCGTGGACGTGGATCGAGACGTTCTCCAGCGCCTGCGCCTTGCCGTAGAACACGCTGACATTCTCGACCTGGAGCAGCGGCACCTTGTCCTTGAAGCTGGTCTCGGGCCGCGCATGGGTTTCGATGGCGCCGCCGAGATAGACCCGGCGCACCGTCTCGTTCTTCATGACGTCGTCGGCCTTGCCCGTGACGATCTCCTCTCCGAGATACATCGCGAGCACGCGGTCGACCAGCGCTGCAACGCTCTTGACGTTGTGGTCGACCAGCATCACGGCGCGGCCCTCGTCGCGAAAGCTGCGGATCAGGTCGGAGAAGACGTCGACCTCCGCCCGCGTCAGCCCGGCAAAGGGTTCGTCCACCAGCACGACCTTCGGGTCACGCGCGATCGCCTTCGCAAGCTCCAGCCGGCGCAGATCGGCGAAAGGCAGCGTCGGCGGCCGGCGGTTCATCACGCTGCCCAACCCGACGCGGTCCGCGATCCATTTGGCGCGCTCGACCAGCGCCTTGTCCGGGAACAGCATGAACAGGCTGTCCGGCAGCAGCGCGACCATGATGTTCTCCAGCACCGTCTGCCGGTTCAGCGGCCGCGAGTGCTGGAACACCATGCCAAAGCCTTTGCGCGCGATCTTGTGCGCGGGCAGGCCAGCGACGTTCTCGCCCTCGAAGATGACTTCGCCCGATGTCGGGCGCTCGATGCCCATCACGCTCTTCATCGCGGTCGACTTGCCGGAGCCGTTCGGCCCGATCAGGCCGAAGATCTCGCCGGCGTTCACCTCGAAGCCGAGGTTCTTCACCGCCGTCAATCCACCAAAGCGTTTCGTCAGGCCGCGGACGTCGAGCACGGGCCGGTTTGCGATCATATCCATCACGAGCGCGCCTCACGCGAGAGGGCCGCTCCGAGGAAGCCGCCGGGGAAGAACAGCACGACGAGCAGCGCGACCGCCGAGACGATGAAGGTCGCGAGCTCGCCGGTGGGACGCAGGAATTCACCGGCGACGATCAGGAAGATCGCGCCCAGTGCCGCGCCAAGCACGGTGCGCCGGCCGCCGAGCACGGCCGAGACGATCACGTTCACGCCGACCGCGACGTCGACGACGGTACCGACCGAGGCGGTGCCGAAATAGAACACCAGCAGCGCTCCGGATAAACCAGAGAAGAACGCGCTGACGATGAAGGCGGCAAGCTTGTGCTTGATGATGTTGAAGCCGAGCGCGCCGGCCTGCACCGGATCCTGGCCGCTGGCCTGGAGCACGAGGCCAATCGGGGATTGCGACAGGCCGTAGAGGATCGCCGCCGAGATCGTCATGAAGCCGAGCGCGATCCAGTAGTTGGCGCCGGCGTTGATGGTGATGACGTCGGGGATGGTCAGGCCGATCTCGCCGCCGGTGAGATCGGCGAACACCACGATGAAATTCTGCAACATCAACACCGCGACCAGCGTGGTTAGGCCGAAATACGGCCCGCGCACGCGCAAAGCCGGCAACGCCAGCACGAGGCCCGCGATGACGGAGGCGAGCGCCCCCAGCACGATGCAGAGATAGACCGACCAGCCGAACTGGGCATTGAGAATGCCGGCGGTGTAGGCGCCGACGCCGATCAGGAAGGTGGGCCCGAAATTGACCTCGCCCGCGAAGCCGAACAGCAGGTCCCAGGCCATCGCGAACACGCCGAAATAGAACGCGACGGTAAGCAGGCCGAGCACGTAGCCGGAGACGTAGAGCGGCAGCGTCGCCGCGATGATGACGAGCGCGACCGAGATGAAGAACAGGCGGGAGGTGAAGAAGGTGGACATCTCAGCGCCTCCCCAGAAGGCCCTGGGGCCGGATATACATCACGAACACGAGCAGCAGCAGCGCCGGAATGGTGCGGTAGGCCGGCGAGACCAGATAGGCCGTCAACGTTTCGAGATAGCCGACGACGAAGGCCGCGATCAGCGAGCCGGAGACGCTGCCGAGGCCGCCGAGCACCACGATCGAGAACGCGCTCGCCGTCAGCGGTCCGACGCTGTAGGAGCTGACGCCCAGGAACATCCCGAGCAGCACGCCGGCGATGCCGGCGAGGATCCCGTAGATCCCCCACACCACGATGTAGATGTTGGTGAGCTCGAGGCCGAGTAGCGTCACGCCGCGCGGGTTCATCGACGCCGCCAGCACCGCCTTGCCGGTGCGGGTGCGATTCACGAGCAGCCACAGCAGCGCGATGACGAGGCAGCACACGATCGCCGTAAAGATCTCGTTCTTCGGCGTGCGGACGCCGAGGATCTCGACGACTCCCTCGACGATCGGCAGCACGGTCTTGGCGTTGTTGGTAAAGAAATAGGCGATCAGCTCCTGGATCATGATGCCCCAGAGCAGCGTTCCCGTGAGGACGAAGATCTCCTTCTCCTCATTGGGGATGCGCCGGGAGTCCTGAATGGGCTTCACCACTGCGAAATAGGTCGCAAAGGCGGTGAGGAGAGCGACGGCGACCCCGATCAGTGCACCGGCATAGGTGCCGACGTTGAGAATGCTGGCAGCGGCCCAGGCCGCCACCGCTGCGGCCACCATGATGGCACCGTGGGAGAGGTTGAGCACGCCGGAGACGCCGAAGATCAGGGTGAAGCCGGTGGCACCGAGAGCGTAGAGAGCGCTGATGGCAAAGCCATCGATCAATATCTGGAAAGCTCGCATCTATGATTGGCCGGGTGGCAGCCGAGCTGCCGCTTTGAGGAAAGGTGCTGCGGAGAGCCGCATGTGGGAGCTCCCGGGAGGTGGTCCCGGGAGCATGTCCTGCTAGTTGCTGAGCTTGATGAAGCTCGGGAACTTGACGTCGACCTTGGCGACGTCCTTGGGCCAGACCGCGCTCTGCTTGCCGTCCTGCCATTGCAGCATCAGCCCGGTGATCAGGCCCTTGCCATATTTGATCGAGTGGGTGAACGGATCGTCCTTGCCGTAGAACTGGACGCGGCCGATCGTGCCTTCCCAGTCGGTCTTCTCGAGCGCGGCGACGAGCTTGTCGGCGTCGGTCGAGCCGGCGCGCTTCACCGCGTCGGCGATGTAGTAGACCTCGTCATAGGCGGTGTAGCCGGCATAGGAGGGATAATTGCCGAACTTCTTCTTGAAGTTCTCCGCGAACGGCACCGATTTCGGCGTCACCGCGACGCCGGGCCCGGAGACGCCCTGATAGAGCACACCTTCGGCCGCCTGGTTGGTGTCCTTGCCGAAGGTCTCGTTGGTTGCCTGCGAGGAGATGCCGAACATCGGGATCGGCACCTGCTGGTTCCTCCACTGCACGGTCGGCTGCACGCCCACATGGGAGATGCCGGTGATGATCACATCGGGCTTGGAGCCCTCGATCTTGTTGAAGATCGGCGTGAAGTCGGTCGTATCGGGCGAGAAGCGGATGTGGTCGAGCACCTTCAGCCCGATCTTGGGCAGGCATTCCTCGTAGCCGACGTCGAGCGGCTTGGTCCAGGCGGCGTCCTCGCTCATGATGACCGCGGTCTTCATGTGCATCCTGTCGACGAGCAGGTCCTTGGCGCCGTCGCAGACCGAGAGCGCCAGCGCGGCGGAGGTCAGATAGCCGTGGAAGGTGTATTTGTTCTTCTCGTAATCGGCGTGAACGCTCTTGCTGATCTCGTTGGAGGCGGCACCCGGCGTGACGAACGGCGTCTTCAGCCGCGAGGCCCAGGGCTCCAGCGCCAGCACGACCTCGCTGATATAGCTGGCGATGACCACGTTGACCTTGTCCTCGTTCACCGCGCGCTGGAACGCACGCACTGAATCCGCCGACGAGGAATGATTGTCGTAAGAGATGATCTCGATCTTGCGGCCGTCGACGCCGCCATTGGCGTTGATCTCGTCGGCGGCAAGCTGCGCCGCCTGCGGAATGGAGGCGCCTGCGATCGCCTGCGCTTCCGCGATCACGCCGATTTTGAGGGGATCGGCTGCAAGTGCCGCGCCTGACGCTGCCATCATCGCGCCTGTTGCGGCCGCACCGAGCGCCATTCGCAATGCAACAGAGAGTCGTTTTTTCATGTTGTTCTCTCCCTTTGAACAGGCCTCTTGTGAGCCATTATGTCGCAACTATAACGGCGACGGCATTCTCGGCAAGTGAAACCGCGTTCAGGATTGGTAGAGACGGACTAAAGTCTAGCGCTGCGTAAATTGCGGGCAGGATAGGTGCGAGACACTCATGACGCGCGCAGGCATGCAGATTCTGTCGGCGGGCATGCGTGAGCGTCGAAGCCTTCCAGCGAGCGGTAGCCTGGCTCCATCCGGGCTACAAGACGCGCAGCGATGCCGGTTCAGCGCGCTTGCAGCAACGATGGATCGAGCGGCCTCAATCGGGCCGGATCGAATGGCGACAAGTCTACACGCGTCGCATCCTTGGCGATCAGCTGCGCCAGCGCTTCGCCGGTGGCGGGCGCATTGAGGATGCCCCAGACATTATGCCCGGTCGCAACATAGAGGCCTTCGCTCCGCGGCACCTTGCCGATCAACGGCAAGCCGTCCTCAGTCACCGGTCGGAAGCAGGCCTGCTGCGCGATGATCTTTTCGGGACGAAACAGTGGCGACAGCCGTTCGCACATGATTTGCAGGCGCGCGATCGCATCGACGTCCGGCGTTACGGCCGCCGGATCGAGCGGCAGCGGCGCGATGTCCGAGAGTGCGGTGATATGCGTGCTGCCATCGGCGCGTGGAAAGACCTCGATCGACACGGCGCTGCCGTCCTCGTCATACTCCAGGAACAACGCATCGGCCGGAACGTCGGGGCCGATGTCGTACACGATGCTCGGGCTGCGCTGGCCATAAACGGCGGGCAGGCGCATCCATTGCGCGGCTAGCAGCGACCATGGTCCCATCGCGATCACGACGGCGTCCGCCTCAACGAGGCTGCCTTCGACCTCGACACCCTTCGCGGTCGTCCCATTCGCGTCGCGCGCGATGCCCGTGATGCGGCCAACGCGAAGCTTGGCGCCTTGCGCGACTGCCGCGTTCATCACGGCCGACGTAAATTTGCGGGGATGAACGATCGCAGTCGTCTGCGTCGTACCGATGCGCTGCGCGATGACGACGCCGTTGGCGAGCCAGCCGAGCGCGGATGGTGCATTCCGGCGCGGATCGCCGTCGGACGCAACAAAGCCGCTATATGCGGTCATCGGGCGATAGCCCCAATCGCCGGCGATCTCCTGCGCCAGCTGCGCGTGAAGCGCAAAGCTCCGCCGCGCGAGTGCGTCGAGCGGCGAGCCGGCGCACCAGTCACGCGCCAGACAGCCGCCGGCCTTGCCGGAGGCTGCGGCCGCGACCTCGGTCCGTTCGACCACGATGACGTCGATGCCGTGGCGCCGGAGAAACAAGGCGGTGCAGGCCCCGATCACGCCGCCGCCGCAGATGATGACGCGCATGGCTTGTTCCTTGGATAGTGCTGCGCTGATGTGCGCAACATCGCCTGTTCGGCACGATCATTCAGGCCAAGATTGCCGCTTCGCCGCTAGAGGTGCAATTCTGTCGTATATCGAATGTCGTCACTCAACGATCATGCGAGCGTCATAAAGAATCATAAAAGCGTCATGCCGCAAGCCGCCAATGGAGCAGGCGCTGGGGCGGACACTCTACGGGGAGGGTAAACCATGGCGCTCAGATTCCGCAGCATCGACGGCTCCAACAACAATCGTGTGGATCCCACCTTGAACCAGGCCGACACCGACTTTGCTCGGCTGGGGCCGGCAAATTTCGTCGATGGGGTCAATGAAATGACGCGAGGTCCGAATCCGCGTGAGATCAGCAACATTTTCGTGGCGCAGACGGATATTGGCGATGGCGAGGAAGGCCCGCATCTGGTGGATGACGCCGGCGTCGCGCTGTCAGGCATGATGTATGCGTGGGGCCAGTTCATCGATCACGATCTGGATCTGCAGAAGGAGGGCACAGGCACGGATGATATCTCGATCAAGGTCCCGGCTGATGATGAGTTTCTGCCGCCCGGCAGCATGATCCCGTTGACGCGGGTGGCGATCGATCCTGCGACGGGGGTCACCGGGCACCCGGCAGCCGCGATCAATACGGTGACGGGTTGGCTGGACGGATCGCAGATCTACGGTTCCGACGCGGCCACCGCAGCGAGCCTGCGAACGGCCGACGGCCATATGAAGGTGTCGGCGGGAGACAATCTCCCGATCGTCGAGACCGAGCACGGCAACGTCTTTGCGGCCGGTGACGTACGGGCGCAGGAGAATCCCGACCTGACCGCCTTGCAAGTCTTGTTTGTGCGCGAGCACAATTACCAGGTCGATCGACTGCACGAGGACCATCCGAACTGGAGCGGCGACAAGCTATACGAGACGGCCAAGGCCATCACCACGGCCGAGATGGTCAACATCACCTACAACGAGTTCCTGCCGCATCTGTTGGGCGAGGGCGCCATCAAGCCGTACCAAGGCTATGACCGCACGGCGGACGCGCGGATCACCGAAGAGTTTGCCGGTGCGGCCTTTCGCTTCGGTCACTCCATCGTCTCCGACGAGATCAGTGCGACCAGCAATCTGGGCGCCTTTACGTCGGAGCAGACGCTGGCGCAATCGTTCTTCGAAGACACGGCGACTTTCAAGGCGACTGGTGCGGATGGCCTGCTGCGGCATCTGTCGGGGGACCTGGCCAACCCGCTGGACGCTCACATTGTCGATGGCTTGCGAAACCTCCTGTTCGATCCTCCGGACGGCATGGATCTGGCCGCGATCAATATCCAACGCGGCCATGATCTTGGGCTGGGTACACTGAACCAAACCCGGGAGGCGCTGGGGCTTGCGCCTTACACCAGCTTCGATCAGTTCAGCTCTGATCCGGCGACGGCAGCAGCGTTCGAGAAAGCCTATGGTTCGATCGATGCCGTCGATTTGTGGGCCGGTGGATTGGCTGAGGATCATGCGCCAGGAGCCGTCATCGGGCCCACCTTCGGCATAATCATCGCCGACCAGTTCGCCGCTTTGCGCGACGGCGATCGCTACTACTTCGAGAACCAGGGCTTCGATAAGCAGACCCTGAATGAGATAAAGAACACCACGCTGTCGGACCTCATTCTGCGCGACACCGATACCACTGCGATGCAGAGCGATGCCTTCGTCGCCACCGAGCGGCACAGCGGCACGCTGGGCGGCGTAGACCCGACCGGAGAAAAGGCTGCAGCAGGCATGGCGCAGCTTGTGGTCGGATCTCCCGGCAGGGATACCCTGACCGGCGGAGATCTGGATGACACGCTGGTCGCCGCGGCCGGCCGCATGACCATGACCGGAGGTGCCGGTGCCGACACATTCGAATTCGACCTTGGTGTTCTCGCAGGTAAGCACAACACCGCGGTCATCACCGACTTCGATCCCAAACAGGACAAACTGCAATTTTCGAACGACGTTCACGTCACGAAATCATCTGACCATCATGGCGGAACGCTGTTGCAGGTCGGCTCCGAGACCATCGACCTGCTGGGCGTAAAGCCGCATGAGATGCATCTTCACGAATGGGGATAATGCTGGGTCGCTTCAAACGAGCAATACAGCATCATTCGGCGCCGGCGGGGCACGCCGGCGCCGTGTCGTGATCCTGCTCGTCCCGCGTCAGCCTGGGCCGGCGCCTTGCGTCGCCGTGTACACGGCGTAGAGCGACTGGCTCGCGGCCATGAACAGGCGGTTGCGCTTGGGGCCGCCGAAGCAGACATTGCCGCACACTTCCGGCAGGCGGATGCGGCCGAGCAGCTTGCCCGCCGGCGACCACACCGTCACACCGCTATAGCCGACGGCGCGCCCGGCGTTGCTGGAGGACCAGACATTGCCGTTGACGTCGCAGCGCAGGCCGTCGGGCCCGCACTTCACCCCGTCGATCACGCAGTCGCTGAACTTCTTCACGTTGGAGAGCTTGTTGTCGGCGCCGACGTCGAACACGAATATCTCGCCCTTGCCGCCGGGCCCGGTGTCACCCGGTCCCTTGCCGGTCGAGGCGACGTAGAGCTTCTTGTAGTCCGGTGAGAAGCATAGGCCGTTGGGATCGGGCACTTGGTCCTCGGTGACGACGAGGTCGATGCGGCCACTTGGATCGATGCGATAGCAGTTGGTGGGCAGCTCGCGCTTGCCCGGCACGAAGCCGGCCGGCTGTCCGATCCGCGGATTGAGCTTGCCGCCTGCATTGCTCGGGCCGCCCGCCACGTCGGGCTCGCCTTCATAGAGCTGGCCGCCATAGGGCGGGTCGGTGAACCAGTAGCTGCCGTCGGGATGCGCGGCGATGTCGTTCGGCGAGTTCAGGCGTTTGCCCTGGTACGAATCCGCGAGCACGGTGGCGGTACCGTCATGCTCGTAGCGCGTCACCCGCCGGGTCAGATGTTCGCAGGAAAGCTGCCGGCCCTGGAAGTCGAACGAGTTGCCGTTGGAATTGTTGGAGGGCGTGCGGAACACGCTGACGCGGCCGTCGTCCTCGGTCCAGCGCATCTGCCGGTTGTTGGGGATGTCGCTCCAGAGGAGATAACGGCCCTGCGCGCTCCAGGCCGGGCCCTCGGCCCACAACAAGCCGGTGTAGAGGCGCTTGATCGCGGTGTTGGGCTGCGCCAGATCGTCGAAGGACGGATCGACGGTGATGATGTCGGGGTCCGAGAAATAAGTCGTCGGCGCGCCGTTGGGGCCGAAATCGCGCGGCGGGGTGGTGATCGTCGTTGGCGGGGCGGCAGGTCCGGTCTGGGCCAGCGCAGGGCCGGCCACGGTCGCCGCAGCGCCGAGCGCAAGTCCCCGCACAAGTGTTCGTCGTGAAAGCGCAGCATCCTGGTCACGCTGCTCTGGGCGTTTCATCGCGTCCTCCCGGTTATGTTCGGCTGGCCGGTTGATCCGGCCGAGCGGGCGAAGGTTAGTCCGGTCCGCGGCCGGTTGCGAGGGGCAGGTGCGCATCCTCCGCGCGATGGCAGGCTTGCGAAGGCTGGAACGCGGCGGCATTGCGGCGAGGCGAGGGCAGAAGCGGCAATTCGTCCCGGTCTCGTCGTTCGGGGCATGTCGTCGCGCTTTGCGCGGTTAACCGGTGCCGTTTTTAGGACCTGTCAAGCCTTGACCTCACGCGCGATGATGGCAGAACGTTTCCGGGGTATCAGCCGGAGTTCATTGTGTTAGCCGTTGTCGCACTGGTCATTGCGCTCGCCATCGCGTTCGCCGCCGGCTATTTCACCCGCGATCTCGCCTCCCGCAAACGACGCGCGGAGGCGCGCCGCTGGCGCGAATATACCGAGCCGGGTTGGCTCCGCGCCGCCGCACCCGCCAACACCAACGAGATCGTGCCCCCGGCCACCGGCGAGCTTGGCCAGATGCTGGATCGGTGGGAGAGCAGGGCCCGCGCCCGCCGCGCGGGATAGCCTGACCGCAACGCGGGTACGGGGTGCGACATCCGGACGACCTTCCCGTATATCGCTCCGGTCTCGTGGGTCCCTCGCGCTGCCCGGCGACACCGTCGTATTTCCAGCCTACGTAATTCGGATTTGCCGTATGAGCCGCGCGATGACGGACCGGTCGTCGCGCCGTACATTGCAGATCTGGCGGCAGGTCAGTCCTCCTGACCATCTTTTGGCGTTGCGGTTGCGGCCATTTCTCGTCTAGAAACGGCGCATCGAGCCTCCCGGCAACCAACCGTCAACGGTTTTGACCGAGGATTTGAGGGCTCAAAAGGGTCTGGCAATGCTGATTCGCGGCCAAATCGATGGGATTTCGGGGGAGGTGGCTCTGGCCGCCGCCACGATCCCGGCCGCGCTGCTGCCCACCCTCCTGATTGGCGGCCTTCTTCTTACTTGCCCCTGAGGGCCGGCTGGGCGCCACGCGCCTGGGCGCTCAGGGGTTGGTCGAGATCACCGGACACCTCAAGCGCCCAGCAGACTGACGGCGCAAAAAAGCTCAAAAGGAATTTTGCAATGGCCCCCGTGAACAAGTCCGATAAGGACCGCGTCATCATTTTCGACACCACGCTGCGCGACGGCGAGCAGTGCCCCGGCGCCACCATGACGTTCGAGGAGAAGATCGAGATCGCCGAGATGCTCGACGACATGGGCGTCGACGTCATCGAGGCCGGTTTCCCGATCACCTCCGAAGGCGACTTCCAGGCCGTCAGCGAGATCGCCCGCCGCTCCAAGAACTCGGTGATCGCCGGCCTGTCGCGTGCCAACCCGAAGGACATCGACCGCTGCGCCGAAGCGGTGAAATTCGCCAGGCGCGGCCGCGTCCACACCGTGATCGCGACCTCGCCGCTGCACATGCGCGTCAAGCTGAACATGACGCCGGAGCAGGTGATGGAGCTCTCGATCGCCAACGTGACCCGCGCCCGCAACCAGATCGACGACGTCGAATGGTCGGCCGAGGACGCCACCCGCAGCGAGATGGACTATCTCTGCCGCATCGTCGAGGCCGTGATCAAGGCCGGCGCGACCACCGTCAATATCCCCGATACCGTCGGCTACACCACGCCCGAGGAATATGCCCGTTTCATGCGCACGCTGATCGAGCGCGTGCCGAACTCCGACAAGGCGGTATTCTCGGTTCATTGCCATAACGACCTCGGGATGGCCGTGGCGAATTCGCTGGCCGGCATTGCCGGCGGCGCGCGGCAGATCGAGTGCACCGTCAACGGCATCGGCGAGCGGGCTGGCAACGCTTCCCTCGAGGAAGTCGTGATGGCCATCAACGTCCGCAACGACGTGTTTCCGTGGTGGAACAAGATCGACACCACGCAGCTGACGCGCGCCTCGAAGGTCGTGTCGGCCGCAACCTCGTTCCCGGTCCAGTACAACAAGGCGATCGTCGGCCGCAACGCCTTCGCTCATGAGAGCGGCATCCATCAGGATGGCGTGCTGAAGGACGCCTCGACCTACGAGATCATGCGGCCCGAGATGGTCGGGTTGAAGCAGTCGTCGCTGGTGCTCGGCAAGCATTCCGGCCGCCACGCCTTCGTGCACAAGCTGGAGGAGATGGGCTACAAGCTCGGCGCCAACCAGCTGGAGGATGCGTTCACGCGGATGAAGGCACTGGCCGACCGCAAGAAGGACATCTACGACGAGGACATCGAGGCGCTGGTCGACGAGGAGATGGCGGCCTCCCACGACCGCATCAAGCTGACCTCGCTGACCGTGATCGCCGGCACCCACGGCCCGCAGCGCGCGACCATGAAGCTCGACGTCGACGGCCAGATCAGGATCGAGGAAGCCGAAGGAAACGGGCCGGTCGACGCGGTGTTCAACTGCATCAAGGCGCTGGTGCCGCATGAGGCAAAGCTCGAGCTGTATCAGGTCCATGCGGTGACCGAAGGCACCGACGCGCAGGCCGAAGTCTCGGTGCGGCTGTCCCATGACGGCCGTTCCATGACGGCACGCGCAGCGGATCCGGATACGCTGGTGGCCTCGGCAAAGGCCTATCTCGGCGCGCTCAACAAGATCGTCATGAAGCGCCAGCGCGATACGGTGACGACGGCAGCGGCGAGCTGACGCTTCATCCTCGTCAATTCATCGGCAAACGCGGCGTCTTTGGCGCCGCGTTTTTCGTTTGGCACACGATCCCGTCATGTGGGGGTGCATCGCAATAAATATGTTATTAACATGTCATGTTAACATTCCATTAACCGGCAGCGTCGCGCGCCCTTGCTGCTGGAGAATTTGGAATGCCCCTTTCCGCTGGTTCGATCGCCTTCACCGGTTTCAACGGTGACGGCAACGATAATTTGTCCTTTGTCGCCCTGACCGACATCCCGCAGGGCACTGTCATCAATTTCACCGACAGCAACTGGAACGGCTCCGCCTTCGCCACCGGCAGCAATGCTGAGAGCACGATCGCCTGGACCGCGACCGGCGCGATTCCCGCCGGCACCGTCATCGACATCAACAACATCGGCAAGGGCACGTTCGGCACCAGCGCCGGCTCGGCGACCTTCACCAACGCCAACAATACCGGCCTGTCCAACGACAGCGAGGTCGTCTACGCCTATGTCGGCACCTCGACGGCGCCGACCTTTCTCGCCGCGATCTCCAATGTCGGTTATGCGACCTCGGACGGCACGCTGACCGGCACCGGCCTCGTTGCCGGCCAGACCGCGGTCAGCTTCACCGGCGGCCTCGACATCGTCGGCTATAACGGCCCGCGCTCGGGCCTTGCCGGCTTTGCGGACTACCTCGCCGCGATCGGCAACTCCGCCAACTGGGCGACCCAGAACGGCAGCGGCGACCAGAGCACCGACGGCACCACGCCCGACGCGCCGTTCCCGACGACCGCCTTCACCGTTGCGGCTCCAGCCACGCAGACGATCTCGTTCTCGCCGGCGAGCGTGTCGGTCGCCGAGGGGCAGAGCGGCACCAAGACCATGACTTTCACCATTGCGCGCACCGGCGGCACCACCGGCGTGCTCAGCTTCTCCGGCAGCTTCGCCGCCGGCACCACCGATGCAGCCGATTTCGGCGGCACGCTGCCGGCCGCGACCTTCAGCGGCAGCTTCGCCGACGGTGCGTCCTCGGCGACAATCACCATCACGATCTCAGGCGACACCACCGCGGAGCCCGACGAGAGTTTTACGCTCACGCTCACCAGCGCCAGCAATCCGGGCGCGGCGGTTACGATCGGCACCGCGACGGCGACCGGCACCATCGCCAATGACGACGGCACTCTCGTCTCCGGCAACTCGTCGAACCCGATCACGCTGGCGAACAATGATCATCTGACCGTCCTCGCCGGCGCGACCCTGTCGGGCTCGACCCCGGTCACCTGGATCGGCGGCAGCACCTCGCCCGGCACACTGGTCGACAATTCCGGCACTATCACCGGCACCAGCCGCGCGATCGCCACCAGCGGTTCGACCAGCGGCAGCCTCACCATCAACAACAAGGCCGGCGCCACCATCACCGCGACCAAGGACGCTGTGAAGATCTCGAACCTGGTCTCGGGCAAGAGCGGCACCTTCACCGTCAACAACGAGGGCACGATCTCGTCGACGGGGACCGGCAGCAATGCCGGCCAGGCGCTCGATCTCGACGACATCAATTCGAGCGGCGCCAATACCGTCATCAACAACGCGGCAACCGGCGTGATCTCGGCGGCCGATGCCGACGCGATCCGGCCCGGCGCCAACGCCACCATCAACAATTACGGCCAGATCGTCAGCCACAATGCCTCGGCGGCCTCGTCCGGCAACGACGCGATCGACTTCCAGTCGGTCAACACCGGCGGCGTGGTCAACAACTACGCCGGCGGAATCATCGACGGCGCCCGCCACGCCATCACCGGCGACCAGCCGATCACCGTCAACAACGACGGCACGATCATCGGCCGCAGCGGCTCCGGCATCAACATGGACAGCGCGGCTAATACGACGACGGTCGTGACCAACCGCGGCACCATCACCGGCACGGCGGTCGGCGGTGCTGACGCCGACGGCGTCGATGTCGACGGCCTGGTCTCGATCGACAATTTCGAGACGATCGCGGCGGTCGGCCTGACCAGCGGCGCCAACGGCCTCAACGAGGCGCTCGCGATTGGCGGCGGCTTCGTCCACAACGAGGTGGGCGGCCTGATCATCAGTGACCAGCGCGCGATCACCGTGGACGACAGCAATGACGGTAGCGCCTTCGGCGTCATGACCATCATCAATGACGGCACGATCCGCGGCAACAACGGCGAGGCGATCTCGATCGTCGGCACCTTCGGCGACACCGTCATCAACACGGGCAGCATTTTCGGCAGCGTCGCCACCGACGGCGGCAACGATACGCTCACCAACAGCGGCTCCATCATCGGCGACGTCTCGATGGGCGCAGGCGACGACAGCATCAATCTCGCCACCGCTTCGATCGTCACCGGCACGATCGACGGCGGCGACGGCGTCGACACGCTGGTGCTGTCGGGAAGTGGCTCCGGTTCGCTCCTTGGCACCGTCGTCAATGTCGAGAAGCTCGACGTCCAGAGCGGCGTCTGGCGGATCAAGGACGCGGCCGGCTATTCCGACATCCAGGTCGAGAGCGGCGCGGCGGTCGTGCTGGAGGGCGCGGCCAATGGAATGGTGGTTGCCGCGGGCGCCGCGCAGCTGGTGTTCGGTCTGGCCTCGAACTCCGTGATCTCGGGCAATCAGTACATCCAGATCGGCGGCTCGGCCGACGGCACGACGATCGAGGCCGGCGGCGACCAGGATATCCTTGGCGGTGGTATCGCGACCAACACCACCGTGGACGGTGGCACCCAGAACGTCTTCGGCGTTGCGATCCAGACCACGGTCGCGAATGGCGGCTTCCAGCACGTTCACAACAATGCTTTCAACACCATCGTCAATGCCGGGGGTGAGCAGAACGTCTACATCGACGGCAGTGCGACCGGATCCACCATCAATGCCGGCGGCATCCAGATCGATTGGGGCTTCACGATCATCACGACGATCAACGGCGGCGGTCAGTACGTGTTCGGCTCGGCGAGCCTCACGACGATCAATTCGGGCCTGCAGGCCGTCGAGGGCGGCGGCACGGCCTCGGACACGACGATCCATGGCGGCGGGCAGGACGTCTATCTGGGTGGAACCGCGATCAACACCACCATGGATGGCGGCGTCCAGTCGGTCTATGGCGGCACGGTGGTCCAGACCACGATCAGCAATGGTGCCCTCCAGTATCTCCACGGCAACGCGTCGATCACGACGGTCAACGCCGGCAGCCAGCAGAGCGTCTACGCCGACGGCACGGCGACCGGTACCACGATCAATGCCGGCGGAGTCCAGGTCGATTGGGGCGCCGCCAACGCCACCATCGTCAACGGCGGCGTGCAATATGTGTATGGCAGTGCGACCGGCACGACGGTCCTGTCCGGCACGCAGTACGTGCAGGCCGGCGGCAGCGCGGATGACACCACGATCGGCTCGGGCGCGCTCGCCTTTGTCCATGCGGGCGGCACGATCGACGACGTGATCTTCGCCGGTCCCAATGCCTCGCTGGTGCTGGCCCAGGCGTCGGCCTTCACGGGAACGATCTCCGGCTGGCAGGACCATGACAGTCTCGATCTCGGCGACATCCTGTTCAGCGACGGTCTGACGTCGATGGCCTATGCGCAGAACAACGACAACACCGGCGGCACGCTGACGGTCTCCGACGGCACCCACGTCGCGACGCTGCACTTGCTCGGTCAGTACAGCGCGGCCGACTTCGCGCTGTCCTCGGACGGGCACGGCGGCACCCTGATCACCGATCCGGCGGTCGCGCAGCAGGCCCAGCTCGCGCCGGCGCTGCACGGCTGAGGTTGCGAGAGGCGTCAGCGGCGACGGCAGGGTTTCCCTGCCATCGCCCTGCGTGAGCCAGTCCGGCAGATGTCCCCTCCGGATACCGCATTTTTGCAAGCCGCCCCCTGCTAAGGGGCAATGGCGCCTGTGTCCGCTTCCCTATAATCCTGCCTTCAAGTCTTGAATCTAAGGCTTTGGGGGCGACGGTTCGTGCCCCACCAAAAAACGTGCGGGAGGAAGCATGCGGAAACTCATTTGGGCTGCGGCATCGGTTGCGGTCTTGACCGGGGCGTTGGCCCTGACCGGGCAGGCATCGGCCCAATCGCCGATCATCATCAAGTTCAGCCACGTCGTCGCCACCGACACGCCGAAGGGCAAGGCGTCGGAGAAGTTCAAGGAGCTCGCCGAGAAGTACACCGGCGGCAAGGTCAAGATCGAAGTCTATCCGAACTCGACGCTCTACAAGGACAAGGAAGAGCTCGAGGCGCTCCAGCTCGGCAGCGTGCAGATGCTGGCGCCGTCCAACTCGAAGTTCGGCCCGCTCGGCATCCGCGAATTCGAGGTGTTCGATCTGCCTTACATCCTTCCGGACCTGAAGACGCTGCGGAAGGTGACGGAAGGCCCGCTCGGCCTCCGGCTGCTCAAGCTGCTGGACTCCAAGGGCATCACCGGCCTTGCCTATTGGGACAACGGCTTCAAGCAGATGAGCGCGAACAAGAAGCTGGTTACGCCCGCCGACTACCAGGGGGTCAAGTTCCGCATCCAGTCCTCGCGCGTGCTGCAGGCCCAGTTCAAGTCGCTCGGCTCGCTGCCGCAGGTGATGGCGTTCTCGGAAGTCTATCAGGCGCTGCAGACCGGCGTGGTCGACGGCCAGGAGAACACCTGGTCGAACATCTATACGCAGAAGATGCACGAGGTGCAGAAGTACATCACCGAGACCAATCACGGCTACATCGGCTACGTTGTGATCGTGAACAAGAAGTTCTGGGACGATCTGCCGGCCGACATCCGCGACCAGCTGTCAAAGGCGATGAAGGAGGCGACCGACTTCAACAACGCGCAGTCGCAGAAGGAGAACGACGACGCGCTGGCCGAGATCAAGAAGAGCGGCAAGAGCGAGATCATCAAGCTCACGCCGCAGCAGGACGAGGCGATGCGCAAGGCGATGGAGCCGGTCTACAAGGACGCCGCAGCCCGCGTCGGCCAGCCGCTGATCGACGAGTTCCTCAAGGAATCGAAGAGCACGACGAACTGATCAGGATCGACCATCAATGAAGGGGCTTCCGTGCAGCCTGCGCGGAGGCCCTTTTTGTTGCAAAACATTTCAGTCTGCATCTGAATGGACATTCAGGGGAGTTACATCTTCGTAAGAACGCTCTCTCTGTCCAAGTTGTAAGTTGCGCGTCAGCCGTCCGGCGCTCATCCTCACCGGCATCCTTCCAGAGGAGGTCCGTATGAGGAAGTTCACCATCGCCGCCATCGCCGTGCTCAGCATCGCCGGCTCGGGCGCGGTCTATGCCCAATTTCATCGCCCGTGGATGGAGCACTTCCGCCACGTCCGCATGAACCCGGAGGACCGTGCCGCCTTCGTCGACGCGCGGATCGCCGCCGTCCATGCCGGGCTGAAGCTCAACGCCGACCAGGAGAAGCTGTGGCCGCCGGTCGAGGCCGCCGTGCGCGACTTCGCCAAGCTGCGCATCGACCGCGCCAACGCGCGGATGAATGCCGGCCCGGGTGACGCCGGCAAGAACGCCGACAAGCCCGAGGATCCGGTCGCCCGCCTGCGCCAGCGCGCCGAGGACATGGGCGCGACCTCCGCCGCCCTGAAGAAGATCGCCGATGCCGCCGATCCGCTCTACAAGACGCTCGACGAGGGCCAGAAGCGGCGCCTTGCCGTGCTGACCCGCCACCGTGGCCCGTTCGGCGGCGGTGGGGATGGCCCGTCCCGACACTTCATGGAACGGGGCATGGACCGCATGATGGAGCGCGGCATGGACCGCTTCCACGGCGACCGTTTCGACCGTGACGGCGGCCCGGACCGGGATCGCGAGGGCCGGCTCTGAGCCTCCCCGTATTTCCCGAGGAATTAACCCCGGGATTGGCCCTGGCGAAGCCGCTGGAATCCAGCGGCTTTTCGCATTTTCGGGCCTGTGGAAGAACCTTGGAAAACATGCGCCACATCGCTTGCCATACCCGGATCGCTTTGCTAAACGACCGGCCTCGCAAGGCATTGACCGCCTTTCGGGCGCATAGCTCAGTTGGTAGAGCAGCTGACTCTTAATCAGCGGGTCCCAGGTTCGAGCCCTGGTGCGCCCACCATATAAATCAAGCACTTAGCATCTGGCTTGGTAGAGTAGGCGACCTCGTTTTACAGGTCGTTTTACAGTTTTGTTCTCGCTTCGAGCTTGAGTACCGCAGCTTCTGCAAGCTGAATGTCGCGACCAAGATAGTGCGCGTCCAGAATGGCCTCGACGTCCTTTAACGAGTGGCCGGTCACAGCCGCGATCTGCGGTACGCTCGCGCCAGCGATCGCCAGCCGAACCACTGCGGTGCCCCTCAAATCGTGAAACGTCAGGTCGCCAATGCCCGCCCGTTCGCAGGCCTTTGCCCACGATGTTCGAAAGCCGTCGGAAGTCCAGGGCCGGCCGAGCGTGTTCGTCAGGATAAGAGGTCCCCGACGCTGCGTGGTGTCCAGCAGAGCTCTCAAGGGAGTGCCGGCAGGCATCACTACGCGGCGCCCGCCTTTCGACTGGCGGAGACGAATATGAGGGCTCTCGTAGGCTGACCAAGGTAAGCGCAAAAGGTCGCCTTGTCGTTGACCGCTCCATAAAGCCAAGATCAGCGCCAACCTGATCTCTTCAGATGCAACTGATAGAACTGCGGCAATGTCCTGCTCGGTCCAGATCTTGTCGCGGCGGTCTGCGACGTAGAGCCGACCACCACGCTCGCAAGGATTGCTGGTGATAATGCCGCGATCTTTCGCGAAGGACAGAATGCGCGCCAACACCGTCCAGGCGAGATCAGCCTTGCGCGGCGTGTTGGCGAATTTGTCGCGCCAGCCTTTGAAGTCGCCGCGAATCCTGTGATCGGCGAGAGCGGCGATCGGCAGGTCAGCGAATTCTTCTTCAATGAGTTTGATGTACCTCAGATAATCGCGGCGAGTGGACGCTGCGATCTTGGTGAATTCCGGTGCCGCCTTGTATCGCGCGATGATTGACATGAAGGTGCCGCCGCGTGGCTGCCGTAAGTTCGAATGCGCCTCCTGGTATTGCTGGACGAAATCAGGGGTGCCTGGTTCTGCCTTGATCTGGGGGCCGCCGCGATAGGCGTAATAGTACGTCTTTGGTTCGCCGCTTGAGAGCGTCACCTTTACTTTATGAATCCCTTTGAGATTGACGCGCACGCTTTGCTCTCCACTCGTCCAGCGCGGATGTCGCAACGTCCGGAGTTTGAGTTCTGAGTAGTCCACTCAGCGAGTCTAACGCGAGATCGATCGCTTTCAAGTCCCATCGCGACGTGCCAGAAAGAGCAGAGGGTAGTCTTCCGATTTTTACCCAGTTCGAGAAGGTGCTGACTGACAGACCACAGTATGAGGCAGCTTGGTCACGCGACACCAGGCGCTGGCCAATACCGCCCCGAACAGAATCCATCGGAATTATCCAGTCGTGACAGCACCACGCCGAGGTAATTGGAAGATCGCACTTTCGCTGGCTGGCGCAACTGCAAGCACCGGCACGGAGATCAAGCTGCAGCCTTGTAGGAATGCGATCACGCAAGAAGAATCAAGCCAGATCAGGCGGCTCACATTGTCTTGAGATGCGACGAAATCCGTCGATCGCCGAAGATGGCGATCCTGGATCGGCTCACTCTCCCCGCCGCTGTCTCACTGATTCTGATTTGGGTGCGCGTGCGGTTGTCGCCGCATCGGGCTCTCGTGTTGGGGTGGACGGCCCCCTTCCGCCGGTCTGCGTGGCAGGATGGGGTCGTCGATGACCTCAAACGAAG
>NZ_JBVVPO010000043.1:0-79466 GCF_055811795.1 Bradyrhizobium sp. MI1.7 | reverse complement strand
GTTGCAGCGGCTGAATGCGATGGAGAGTTGAGGCGCCTCTACGCGCACACTGCGTTCCCTCCCCCCTTGCGGGGGAGGGTTAGGGAGAGGGTGGCCACAAACTCTAGACTGAGTTCGTGGCCACCCCTCTCTCCCGCTCTCCCCCGCAAGGGGGGAGGGGGCTCACCTTTGTCGTGGCTCCAGCTTGCCTCGATGGCCTTTCTTCCCTCCCTCCCAAAGACCCATCCTTTTCAGCTTGAACCGCGGCCCGTTCCCGGGAAAATACCTCTCAAACAACGCCGGCACTTGATCCCTGTCATGGCGGGACGCTCGTCCTGTCGGTCAGGTCAAGGCAAGGCGACTAAAGGGAACGGGAGCGCGGGAATGAACGTCAAGGGAACGAGTCTCTATCACGAGGTCCATGCGCGCTCGCTGGCTGATCCCCAGGGCTTCTGGGCCGAGGCGGCCACGGAGATCGACTGGATCGAGCCGCCAAAGACGATCTTCGATGCCTCGCAGGGCGTCTACGGCCGCTGGTTCATGGGGGGCGTCGTCAACACCTGCTACAACGCGCTCGACCGCCATGTCGAACGCGGCCGCGCCGACCAGGTTGCGCTGATCCATGATTCGCCGCTGACGGGCTCGGTCACCAAGTTCACCTATGCGGAGCTATTGGGTGAGGTGCAGGCGCTCGCCGCCATCATGCAGGATTTTGGCGTCGCCAAGGGCGATCGCGTCATCCTGTATATGCCGATGGTGCCGGAAGCCGTCGTCGCGATGCTCGCCTGCGCGCGCATCGGCGCGGTGCACTCGGTGGTGTTCGGCGGCTTTGCCGCCAAGGAACTCGCCACCCGCATCGACGACGCTCAGCCGAAGCTCATCCTCTCCGCGAGCTGCGGCATCGAGCCCGGCCGGATCGTGCAGTACAAGCCGCTGCTCGACGAGGCGATCAAGCTTGCGGGCACGAAGCCGAAGGCCTGCATCGTGCTGCAACGTCCCCAGCACATCTGCGACCTCACGCCGGGCCGCGACTACGATTGGGCGAGCCTGCGCCGCAAGGCGATGAACGACGGCAAGAAGGCCGCTTGTGTGCCTGTCGCCGCCACCGATCCGCTCTACATCCTCTACACCTCAGGCACGACCGGGATCCCCAAGGGTGTCGTGCGTGACAATGGCGGCCATCTCGTCGCGGTGAAATGGTCGATGTTCAACCTCTATGGCGTCAAGCCGGGCGAGGTCTGGTGGTGTGGCTCCGACATCGGCTGGGTGGTCGGCCACAGCTACATCATCTATGGCCCGCTGCTGCATGGTGCGACGTCGATCATGTACGAGGGCAAGCCAATCGGCACGCCCGATGCCGGCGCGTTCTGGCGCGTCATCAGCGAGCACAAGGCGGTCGCCTTCTTCACCGCGCCGACGGCGTTCCGCGCGATCCGCAAAGAGGATCCGGAAGGCAAGTTCATCCGGCAATACGACCTGTCGCAATTCCGCACGCTGTTCCTCGCCGGCGAGCGTGCCGATCCGCCGACGGTGGAATGGGCGGAGCAGCAGCTCAAGGTGCCGGTGATCGACCATTGGTGGCAGACCGAGACGGGCTGGTGCATCGCCGGCAATCCGGTCGGTCTCGGCATGCTGCCGGTGAAGCATGGCTCGCCGACGGTGCCGATGCCGGGCTACCAGGTTGACGTCGTCGACAAAGCCGCAAAGCCCGTCGGCCCCAACACCATGGGCTCGATCGTCATCAAGCTGCCGATGCCGCCGGGTTGCCTGCCGACGCTGTGGAATCAGGATGCGCGCTTCAAGGACGCCTACCTCACTGAATTCCCCGGCTACTACAAAACCTCGGACGCCGGCTACAAGGATGAGGACGGCTATGTCTTCGTGATGGGCCGCACCGACGACATCATCAACGTCGCCGGCCATCGTCTCTCCACGGGCGGCATGGAGGAGATTCTGGCCTCGCATCCGGACGTCGCCGAATGCGCCGTGCTCGGCGTCAAGGACGCGATCAAGGGCGAGGTGCCCTGCGGCTTCCTGGTGCTCAAGGCCGGCGTGAAGCGCGCGCCTGCGGAGATCGAAAAGGAGATCGTCGCGCTGGTGCGCGACAGGCTCGGCCCCGTCGCCGCCTTCAAGCTCGCCATCACCGTCGGCCGCCTGCCGAAGACGCGCTCGGGGAAGATCCTGCGCGGCACCATCAAGAAGATCGCCGATGGCGAAGCCTGGACCATGCCGGCCACGATCGAGGATCCCAAGGTGCTGGACGAGATCGGCGAGGCGCTGAAGGGCAGGGTGTGAGGCGATCTCCGCTGTCATCACCCGCGAAAGCGGGTGATCCAGTACGCCGCGGCCGGAGTTGTGTGACCCAATGACCGCCGCGGAGTACTGGATTCCCCGCCTGCCGCCTACGCTAAAGCTTCGGCGCCCCTGGACCTCAACCCCGGCGAAGCCTTGGCGTAGCCGGGTCGCGGGGAATGACAGCGCGTGGGGAACGACGCCCAGGGACTTACAATCTCCTCATTCCGGGCTAAACAGGGCCGGCCAACAGGGGACCTCGTATGCCACTCGCCACCGCGCCGCGCCTGCTTGTCGCCGTGCTGCTCGCCATCGCTGTCTCCGCCTGCTCCGCGCGCTACCAGACGCCGGTGGCGGTGGGCGGTGACGATGACGACGCGGTCTGTCAGAGTCGCGGCTATGCGCAGGGCTCGCCCGAATACGTGGCCTGCCGCAAGGACCGCGACGTCCAGCGCAACGCTGCCACCGCCCGGTCCGACCGCCGTCAGCGCGATCTCGGCGAGTACATGCTGAACCATCCCGACCGGCCGTGACATCGGCTACGGAATTATCCTGCGCATTCATTCGCGTATCTCGTGACACATCGGCAACGCCACAACCAAATCGTGTCGCGTCAGTCCTGATTTGATCGGCGTCAAATCCATCACCATCCCCTTTCTGCTCTGACGCTGACGTCGCGCAACGACGCGCGAGAGATGGCTGAAGGGGAATGCAATGAACGGAACGACAAAAAACCTGGCGCGGCTTGCGACGGTTGGCGCGATGCTCGTGGGGACTTTTGGCTCGGTGCAGGCGGCCGATCTGCCTGTCTACAAGAAGGCACCGCCGTCGGTAGAAGCGTTCAATCCGTGGATGGTGCGTCTGCGCGTGCTTGGCGTGTTGCCGGATGCCGGTAGCTCAACCGTCAATGTCGCAGGCGTGCCGTCGCTGTCGTCGCCGAATTCCGGGCTCTCGATCAGCGACCAGGTCGTGCCCGAGCTCGACATCAGCTATTTCTTCACCAAGAACATCGCGGCCGAGCTGATCCTCGGCGTGACCAGGCACTCGATCAGCGGCAACGGCTCGCTCGCGAACCTGCCGATCGGCAAGACCACGCTGCTGCCGCCGACGCTGACCTTGCAATATCACTTCGACAATTTCGGCGCGTTCAAGCCGTATATCGGCGCCGGCGTGAACTACACCGTGTTCTTCAACAATTCGGCTGCCAATACGCCAGCCGCCATCGTCGGTCCGCCCGCGATCGTTGCCACCACCACCAGCGTGCACGTCAGCAACGCCTGGGGCGGTGCCGTGCAGTTCGGCTTTGACTACATGCTCGACCGGCACTGGGGTCTCAACGTCGACGTCAAGAAGCTCTGGCTGCGGCCGGATTACTCAGCGACCGTCAGTGGCCTGCCGGTCACAGGCACCGCGCATATCGATCCGTGGCTGGTCGGTGGCGGTGTGACGTACAAGTTTTGATACGTCGTTGCTGTCGTTTTCGAGCTGTCGCCTAGGCGAACCCTGCGCTCCCTCCCCCCTTGCGGGGGAGGGCAGGGGAGAGGGGTAGCCCAGCAAACGGTGCGTGAGAGTCGCGCGAGACGCTTTGAGTTGATGGAGAGAGTCCCCGTGGGGCACCCCTCTCCCTAACCCTCCCCCGCAAGGGGGGAGGGGACTGCAGCTTGCGTGTGGCTGCATCTGTGCCGATCGCGAGGGTCTCCGCAAAACAAAAACGCGGCAGGTTTCCCTGCCGCGTTCAAATTGCGTTCGATCGTAAACCGGGAGGGGAGCCTTACTCCTCCTCCTCGTCCTGCTTCTTGCCGCCGAGCGTCTTCAGCTTGGCGAACACGGCGTCGACGTTGAGATCGTCGTTCGATCGCTCCGCCGGCTCGTACTCGTCCTTCTTGGTGGTTTCGGAAGCCGGCAGCAGGGTGGCGCCGCCATAGGCTGTGTCGATCGGCTTTTCCTTCGCCGCGCGCGCCACTTCGAAATCGAGCTCGATCTGCGAGCAAAGGCCAAGCGTCACCGGGTCGATCGGGGTCAGCTGGGAGGTGTTCCAGTGGGTACGGTCGCGAACGCTGGCGATGGTGCTCTTGGTGGTGCCGACCAGACGCATGATCTGGGCGTCCTTGAGCTCCGGATGGCTGCGCAGCAGCCAGAGGATGGCGCTCGGGCGCTCGTGGCGGCGGGAGACCGGGGTGTAGCGCGGGCCCTTGCGCTTGGGCTGCGGCGGCAGCACGACCTTGCTCTCCTGAAGGCGGAGCCGGTAGTCCGGGTTCTTCTCGCCCTTCTCGATCTCCTCGCGGGTCAGCTGGCCGTTGGAGAGGGGATCCATGCCCTTGATGCCCTGGGCAGCGTCGCCGTCGGCGATCGCACGCACCTCGAGGGGATGCATCTTGGTGAAATCGGCGACCTGGTCGAAGGTCAGCGCGGTGTTGTCGAGCAGCCAGACGGCGGTCGCCTTGGGCATCAGAGGTGCGTTGCTCATGGCAAATCTCCTTTGTGCTTCGCCCACCCCTCTGGAGGCGAAACCGGTGGTCATCAGCGATGACAGGGAATTCGCGCTATATAAGCCCTGAGGGGCTAGCCACGCAATGGTTCTGCTATAGATAGTGCCTTGACAGAGCCCGAAAGGGGGCCCAATTCCCTTGGAAGCGCCTGTAAAGTCCTAGCAGACCCCTTTAAGCCCTATTCCATCCATTGACCGCCCCCGCCAGAAGGCGAAACGGGTGATTCGGTCCCGAGATCGCTCAATGTCAGCCAAACCAGACCTCAAGATCGTGCTTTGTTCTCCCCGCGGCTTCTGCGCCGGGGTGGTCCGGGCAATCGACACCGTGGAACGGGCGCTCGATAAATACGGCGCCCCCGTCTATGTTCGCCACGAGATTGTGCACAACAAATACGTCGTCGACGGGTTGAAGAAGAAGGGCGCGATCTTCGTCGAAGAGCTCGCCGAAATCCCGGAAAACACCACTGCGCCGGTTGTGTTCTCGGCCCATGGCGTGCCGAAATCGGTGCCGGCCGACGCCACCTCCCGCAATCTGTTCTCGCTGGATGCGACCTGCCCGCTGGTGACCAAGGTGCACCGCGAGGCCGCGATCCACTTCAAGCGCGGCCGCGAGATCTTCCTGATCGGCCACTCCCACCACCCCGAAGTGGTCGGCACGCTCGGCCAGCTTCCGGTCGGCGCCGTAACCCTGATCGAGACCGCCGAGGACGCCAAGACCATCGTCCCGAAGAACCCCGACAACATCGCCTTCGTGACGCAGACCACGCTGTCGATCGATGACACCGCGGAGATCGTGGCGCTGCTCAAGGAGCGTTTCCCGAACATCAACGGCCCGCACAAGGAAGACATCTGCTACGCCACCACCAACCGCCAGCTCGCGGTGAAGAAGGTGGCGCCGGTCGTCGACGCCCTGATCGTGGTCGGTGCGCCGAACTCGTCGAATTCGCAGCGCCTGCGTGAGGTCGCTGAGCGCGAAGGCTGCGGGATCGCGGTGCTGGCGCAGCGCGCCACCGACATCGACTGGACCAGGTTCGGCAACATCAAGAGCCTCGGCATCACCGCGGGCGCGTCCGCGCCGGAAGTGATCGTCGAGGAGATCATGGATGCCTTCGCCGAGCGCTACACGCTGCATGTGGAGACGGTCTCGGCCGCGGAAGAGAACGAGTTCTTCCCGTTGCCGCGCCAGGTGCGTCCCGAAGCCGCCGCCGAGTAGACTTTTATGGCGGTCTACACCGACGTTGCCGCCGACGAGCTTGCGGATTTCCTGAAGCCATACGATCTCGGCGAATTGCTCTCCTACAAGGGCATCGCCGAGGGCGTCGAAAACACCAACTTCCTGCTGCACACGAGCAAAGGCTCGTTCATCCTCACGCTCTATGAGAAGCGCGTGGCGAAGAACGACCTGCCGTTCTTCCTCGCGCTGATGACGCATCTCGCCGAGCACGGCGTCACCTGCCCGCTGCCGGTGAAGGCCGGGGACGGCGAGGCGCTGCGCGAGCTGTCGGGCCGGCCGGCCGCGATCATCACCTTTCTCGAAGGCGTCTGGCCGCGCAAGCCGAATGTGGCCCATTGCGCCGGCGTCGGCGAGGGGCTGGCCAGGATGCATCTGGCCGGCGCCAATTTTGCGATCAAGCGTGGCAATGCGCTGTCGGTCTCCGGCTGGCGGCCGCTGTTCGACGCGGCGGCAAGCCGCGCCGATGAGGTCCAGCCGGGCCTGCATGCGTTTCTCGCGGCCGAGCTCGACTATCTCTCGAGCGGGGTCTGGCCGAGCAATCTGCCGGGGGGCGTGATCCACGCCGATCTCTTCAACGACAACGTCTTCTTCCTCGGCGACAAGCTCTCCGGCATCATCGACTTCACCTTCGCCTGCAACGACATGCTGGCCTATGACGTCGCGATCTGCCTGAATGCCTGGTGTTTCGAGCCGGACCATTCGTTCAACGTCACCAAGGCGCGCGCCTTCCTCAATGCCTATGGCCGGGTGCGAAAACTCTCCGAGGCGGAAGAAGCCGCGCTGCCGCTGCTCGCGCGCGGCGCCGCGATCCGCTTCCTGCTGACGCGGCTGGTCGACTGGCTCAACGTGCCTCCAGGAGCGCTGGTCAAGCCCAAGGATCCGCTGGAATATTTTCGCAAGCTGCGCTTCCACCAGAGCGTTTCCAGCGTGCGCGACTACGGGCTGATGCCGTCAGGACTGGTCGCGTGAGCGAGCTTCCCATTGTCACGATCTATACCGACGGCGCCTGCTCGGGAAATCCCGGGCCGGGCGGCTGGGGCGCGATCCTGAAGTTCGGCGACAAGGAAAAAGAGCTGAACGGTGGCGAGCGCCACACCACCAACAACCAGATGGAATTGATGGCCGCGATCTCCGCGCTCGAAGCGCTGAAGAAGCCGTGCAGCGTCGATCTCTATACCGACAGCCAGTATGTGCGGCAGGGCATCACCGGCTGGATCCACGGCTGGAAGCGCAACGGCTGGCGCACTGCCGACAAGAAGCCGGTGAAGAATGTCGAGCTATGGCAGCGCCTCGATGCGGCGCTGAAGCAGCACGAGGTCCGCTGGCACTGGGTCAAGGGTCACGCCGGGCATCCCGAGAACGAGCGCGCGGACCAGCTGGCGCGGGACGGGATTGTGAAGGCGCGGTTGCAGCAGCGGGTGGCGGAGTAGAGCGCGGCCGCGGCCACTCTACCGTCATTGCCGCCTCATTCTCAGCTGTCATCGCCCGGCTTGACCGGGCGATCCAGTACTCCGAGACGGTTGTGATTGAGCCGAGAAGCCTCGGCGTACTGGATGCCCCGCCTTCGCGGGGCATGACAGTGTCATTTGTGGTTGAGAGCGTTGGCCGCCTTACAGCTGCCCCAGCAGCGTATCGCCGCCGGAAACCTCGACTTTGCCGGGCATCGCTTCGAGGTTCAGCTTCTTCACCACGCCGTCCTCGACCAGCATCGAATAGCGCTTGGAGCGGATGCCGAGGCCGTTGCCGGAGGCGTCCAGCTCCATGCCGATCGCCTTGGCGAAGTCGGCGTTGCCGTCGGCGAGGAAGATGGCCTCGTCGCGCTGGTCGGTATCGCGCTTCCAGGCGTTCATGACGAAAGCGTCGTTGACGGAGACGATGGCGATGGTGTCGACGCCCTTGTCCTTCATGGCATAGGCGTTGAGGAAGATGCTCGGCAGATGCATCTTGTGGCAGGTGCCGGTGTAGGCGCCGGGCACCGCGAACAGCGCCACTTTCTTGCCCTTGAAGATGTCGTCGGTGGTCTTCACCTGCGGACCTTCGGCCGTCATCACGCGGAATTTCGCCTCGGGCAGCTTGTCGCCAGTCTGGATCGCCATCGTCAGTCTCCCTGAAAATCGATCCCGCTTTTTAGACCGTGCGGCGGCGCTGCACAACATTGGCGGCGAGGGTCGCGGTCCTTCACCGTTCTGTCATCAGCCGGCAAAGCCGCCGCCGTCGAGGAAGGCCTGTTCTTCCTCGGTGGTGGCGCGGTCGAGGAGGCGGTTGCGGTGGGGAAAACGGCCGAACCGCTGGATGATGTCGGCGTGCTCCCGCGCGTATTTCAGGTTCTCGGCATTGTCGGTGTTCTGAAACAGCGCGACGCAATGCAACTGGTCGGGCAGGTGCTCGGAATGCATGAAGGGCAAATAGAGGAATTCGAGCAGGATGGGGTCGATCCTGCCGTCGACGCCCCGATCGATTGCGCGGCGGGCGACGTCGCGCGCCAGCGCGTCGCTGGCAAAGGCTTCCGGCGTGCCGCGAAACATGTTGCGGGGAAACTGGTCGAGCGCGATGACGAGCGCGAGCGCGCCGTCGTCGCTTTCTTCCCAGGAGGCCAGCTCGCCGGCGGTCGCCCGCTTCCATAGCGGAAGAAAGCGACGCCCGACCTCCGCGTCGAAAGCGTCGCTGCGCTTGTACCAGCGCTCGCGGCCGGCCTCGCGCCAGAAGGCGAGAATGCCTGATGGCGTGATGTCGCCGACGTCAGTCATGAACCCAAGAGTCATGAACCAAGGCGCGGCCTACGCCGCCTCCGCCTTCTTCTCGTCGCGGAGCTGCCGGCGCAGGATCTTGCCGACATTGGTCTTCGGCAGGTCGGTGCGGAATTCGATGTGCTTGGGCACCTTGTAGCCGGTGAGCTGGCCCTGGCAGAACTTGATCACGGCTTCCGCGGTGAGGTTGGGATCCTTCTTCACCACGAACGCCTTCACCGCCTCGCCCGACTTGGAATCGGGGATGCCGATCACGGCGCATTCGAGCACGCCCGGATTGCTCGCGATCACTTCCTCGATCTCGTTCGGATAGACGTTGAAGCCCGAGACCAGGATCATGTCCTTCTTGCGGTCGACGATCTTGGTGTAGCCCTTCTCGTCCATCACGCCGATGTCGCCGGTGCGGAAATAGCCGTCGGCGGTCATCACCTTGTCGGTCTCTTCCGGCCTGTTCCAGTAGCCCGACATCACCTGCGGGCCCTTGGCGCAGATCTCGCCGGGCTGGCCGAGCGGGACTTCGTTGCCGTCGTCGTCGCGGATCGAGATCCAGGTCGAAGGCACGGGGATGCCGATCGATCCCGAGAACTCGGTCGTGGTCGCGGGATTGCAGGTCAGCGTCGGCGAGGTCTCCGACAGGCCGTAGCCTTCGGCGATGAAGCAGCCGGTCACCGCCTTCCACTGCTCGGCGACGGGGCGCTGCACCGCCATGCCGCCGCCGTTCGAGATCTTCAGCTTGGAGAAGTCGAGCTTCTTGAAGTCGGGATGGTGCATCAAGCCGTTGTAGAGCGTGTTCACGGCCGGGAAGCTGTTGACCTGGTACTTCGCCAGCTCCTTGACGAAGCCCGCGATGTCGCGCGGATTGGGGATCAGCAGATTGCAGCCGCCGGCACGCACCGCGAGCAGGTAGCAGGCCGTCAGCGCGAAGATGTGATAGAGCGGCAGCGCGCAGACGATCATGAGCTGATCGACATGCGGAGGTGCAGCGAGCGCCGGCTGGAGCCAGGCGTCGTTCTGCAGCACGTTGGCGACGATGTTGCGGTGGAGCAGGGTGGCACCCTTGGAGACGCCGGTGGTGCCGCCGGTATATTGCAGGAAGGCGACGTCGCCCGGCGACAGCTTCGGCTTGTTGAACGTCAGGCCGCGGCCGGCCGATATCGCGTCGTTGAAGGACACCGCGCCCGGCAGCGACCAGGCCGGCACCATCTTCTTGACGCGGCGGACGACGAGGTTGACGATCACGCCCTTGAAGCCGAGCAGGTCGCCCATGCTGCCGACGATGACATGCTTGACTTGCGTCTTCGCGATCACCTGCTCGACCGTGTGGGCAAAATTCTCCAGCACGATGATGGCTTCGGCGCCGGAATCCTTGAGCTGATGCTCGAGCTCGCGCGGCGTGTAGAGCGGGTTGACGTTGACCACCGCGAAACCGGCGCGCAGCACGGCAGCGGTCGCGACCGGATATTGCAGCACGTTCGGCATCATGATCGCGACGCGGGCGCCACGTTGCAGGCCACGGCCCTGTAAATAGGAGGCGAGCGCCAACGACATCTGGTCGAGGTCGCGATAGCTGATCGCCTTGTCCATGCAAATGAATGCCTTGCGGTCGGCGAACTTGGCGAAGCTCTCCTCCAGAAGGTCGACCAGCGATGCGTATTGGGTCGGCTCGATATCAGCAGGCACGCCGGGCGGATATTGCTTGAGCCAGATGCGCTCCATGGAAAACTCCCCTCAATTTACCAGAGCCCGTTGTGTCTCGGGCTTGCCTCATTGCGGCCAGTATCGAGCCTGCCGGAACGGGTGGCAAGCCGGTCGAGGCTTAGGACAAAGGTCAGGGAGTGGCTACTGGAATTGTCGCAAGCCGCTCTGCCGCAGGTGCGAAGCGCGGGCGCGGCTTGCGGTGGGTGCCGTTAGCTGTTGTTGGCCGGCTTGGCGGCGGGCTTGGTCGCCGCCTTGGGCTTGGCGGGCTTGGCCGCCTGATCGCCGCTTGCCGCAGGCTTCTCGGCGGGTTTCGCCGCCGCACCGTGCTTGGCCGCGGCATGCTTGGTCCCGGCCGGCTTCGCCGCGGACTTGGTATCGCTTTTGGCGTCAGGCTTGGCGGCATCCGGCTTTGCCGCCGCCGTCTTGGCATCCTTCGGCTTGTCGGCTGGCTTGTCGGCCGCATCAGGCTTCCTGGCGACGCGCGACTTCTTGCCACGCGGCTTTGGCGTGGCCTGCTGGTCGGCATCGGCCGCGACCGCCGCGATCAGGGCGCTGCCGGTGCGGGTCGGGCCGGTATAGACCAGCACGGGCTCGGCCGCAGCGGGGGCGGAGGCCATCAGCTCGGAGGCCTTCATCAGGGGCGGCTGAAGGCCCGCGGTGAAGAAGGTGACCTGGGCTTCGCCGCCGGTGGCGGAGGCCGATCCGGACGTGCCGCCATTGGCGGCGATCAGTGCGTCGTCATCATCGCTGGCCGGCCGCTTGCGATGACCGCCGCACATGTCCTCGCGCAGGTTCGGCGGCGAAGCGTCGACCGGCACGAGCTTGTCGACGGTGCCGAGCGAGGGGCGGAGCCAGGTGAGATTGTCCTGGCTGAAGCCGCGTTCGAGCAGCTGCGCGGCCTTCACCGCACGCGCAGTGCCGGAGTTGGCGCCGAGCACGACGGCGATCAGCCGTCGGCCGTTGCGCGTGGCCGACGCCACGAGATTGTAGCCGGAGGCGCAGATGAAGCCGGTCTTGAAACCGTCGGCCCCGGGGTAGCGGCCGATCAGCTTGTTGAAATTGCCGGTGACGCGCTTGCCGAAGCGGATTGCCGGGATGTGCACGAAATATTCGTATTCCGGCAGGTCGCGCAGGAACGAGCGCGCGAGAATGCCGAGGTCGCGCGCGGACGTGATCTGGCCGTCGGCGGGCAGGCCGTTCGGATTGACGTAGCTCGTCTGCGTCATGCCGAGCTTCTGCGCGGTGTCGTTCATCATCGCCGAGAAGCCGTCGATTGAGCCGCCGACGCCTTCGGCAAGCACCACGGCCATGTCGTTCGCTGACTTCACCATCATCATCTTCAGCGCGTTGTCGACGGTGAGCTGCGTTCCCGGACGGAACCCCATCTTCGACGGCGATTGCGAAGCCGCCGTCGGCGACACCGTGATCAGCGTGTCGAGCGTGAGCCTGCCGTCCTTCACCGCCTTCAGCGTCACGTAGGCCGTCATGATTTTGGTGACGGAGGCCGGATACCACGGGATGGTCGCGTTCTCGGCCTGCAGCACCTTGCCGCTGTCGGCTTCGATCAGCAGCAGTGCTTCGGCGCTGGCCGTGCGCGGCGCAAGCAGCACCGCGGATGCGAGGGCCGCAGCGAACAGGTTGAACAGGGACTTGCGAAGCAGCGGGCGAAGGGCGTGCACTATCCGATTCCGGTCCTTGGAGACCCGCCGGTTCCGGTCGGCTCTCGTGATCTGATGTTCGGTTCTGAAATCCGGCGCCGCCGCTTGCGGCGTCGCAAACCTATACCGGCTCGTGCGTCGAGAATAGGGGTTTCGGCCGGGTATTCCGTGATGAAATAGGCCGAATTTCGACGATGCTATGGGGACTTGACCGCAGTCGCCGCAGCCTCAGCGGCCGTCACGCTGGCCCGTGCATTTTCCTGAACCATGAATTGGGCCCTGGCGAGTTCGGCAAAATGGCCGCCTTTGGCCACGAGTTCATCGAAAGTTCCGCTTTCGATCACGCGGCCGTTCTCGAACACCAGGATCCGCGTGGCATTGCGGATGGTGGAGAGACGGTGGGCGATCACGAACGTGGTGCGTCCCTTCATCACTTCGTCGAGAGCGGCGTTCACCTTGGCCTCGGTGACGGCGTCGAGCGCGGAGGTCGCCTCGTCCAGGATCAGGATCGGCGGATCCTTCAGCAGCGCGCGGGCGATCGACAGCCGCTGGCGCTCGCCGCCGGAGAGCATGCGGCCGCGCTCGCCGGCATTGGTCTCGAAGCCGCCGCTGCGCTCGATGAATTCGAGCGCCTGCGCGCGCTCCGCTGCCTTGCGCATCTCGGCTTCGGTCGCATCCGGCTTGCCGACGTGCAAATTCTCCGCGATCGAGCGGTTGAACAGCAGCGCCTCCTGGAACACCACGCCGATGTTCCGGCGCAGCGAGGTCAGCGTCACGCCGCGGACGTCCATGCCGTCGATCCTGATGAAGCCCGACTGCGGATCGAAGGCGCGATGCAGAAGCGCGATCGCAGTCGACTTGCCGGCGCCGGTCGCGCCGACCAGCGCGATGGTCTGGCCCGGCAGCGCGGTGAAGGAGAGGTCCTCGACCGCCGGCCGCTTGCCATCATAGGAGAAGGTGACGTCGTTGAATTCGACGAGGCCGGAGAGCCGCCCGGCATCGATCGCGTCGGGCCGGTCGTGCACCGTGGGCACGGCGTCGAGCACGTTGAAGAACTCGCGCAGCCGCGGGGCTTCCATGAACACGTTGTTGATGAAGCTCACGACCTGCTCGAGCTTCTGGATCAGCAGCGTCGCGAAGCTCACGAACATCACGATCTCGCCGACGGAGGTGAGCCCCTGGTCGTGTAGCGCGATGCCGAGCGCGAAGATCGCGAGCACCGTGATCGTCGTGGAGGCGCGCGTGATGACGGTGACGAGCGCCCACCACGACAGCACCGGCATCTGCGCGGCCAGCAGCTCGTCGGCGACGGAGCGCAGTCCCTTCACCTCGGATTCGACGCGCACGAAGCTCTGCACCAGCGCGACGTTGCCGAGCGCGTCGGAGGCGCGCGCGGAGAGCTCGCTATATTGCTCCTCGACCGCCATCTGCATGCCGAAGGTCTTGCGCACGACGAAGGTGGTCAGCACGGTGAAGACGATGCAGAGCACGAACAGCAGGATCGCGAGCCGCCAGTTCAGGTAGAGCGACAGCGGCAGCAGCACCACGACCGACAGGATCGCGGCAAAGTGCTCGCGAAAGAAGCCGAGCCACAATCGCCACAGCGCATCGGTGCCGTTGAGCATCACCTTCATCAGCCGGCCCGAATGGGTGCCTGAGTGGAAGGTCAGCGGCAGTTGCAAAATGTGCTCGAAATAGTCGGTCAGCACCGCCTGGCGCTGGCGGTGCGAGAGCCGGTCGGCCTGCAGCGCCACGATCGCGCTGCAGCCGATGGTGAACAGCCCGAACGCCACCCAGGCCAGCAGGAACGGCCAAGCCGAGTTTGATCCGGCGACCGCCTTGCCGGAGAGCACGTCGACGATCCGGCCGAACAGCACGGGTTCCGCGAACTGCGAGGCGGCGAGCAGCAGATTGGCGAACGCCAGCAGCCAGCCCAGCCGCGCCTCCTTGCCGAGCAGCTCGAGAACGCGGGTGTAGAGGCTGAAAATGGACATGCGGGCGAGGAACTCAGGCGGATCGAACGAGGTGAGCCCATATTCTAATCAGGGATCGCCCGCGAGATACAGCGGAAGCTGCTGGTTTTGCTCAGTTGATCAGCCGTCCCGCGACCGGCGGCAGGAACCGGTCGTCGAAGATATCGCCGGCCGCCGGCCGTTTGCGGAATTTGAAATCCTGCGCGATCTGGTCGATCGAGCGGTCCAGGCGCGCCGGGTCGATGCCGCCGAGGCCGTTGCGCTTGACCTCGTCGGTCAGGATGTTGTCGATGAGCACGCTGCGAAGGCGTTCCCGCTCGAGGTCGCGGTCGCCGTCGTCGATCCGGCTCGTGGCTTCGTCCGCCGCACGGGCCGGCTCTTTGATGGTCGCGTTGACGCCGGCGATCAATGCGCGGACGAATCCCTTCACGGCGTCGGGCTTCGCGGCGGCGAAAGCGGGGTTGGCCACCACGGCGAAGCCGTAGGCCTCGCAGCCATAGTCGGCATAGCGGAGTACCACGAGATCGCCACCGGGCACGCCGCGGTCGCGCAGGTTCACCGCCGAGAGATAGCTGAAGCCGGCGACGGCATCGACCTGGCCCGCGGAGAGGAGCGGCTCGCGGACCGCGGCGCTGATCTTGTGGAATTTCACTTGCGACGCGTTGATGCCGTTCTGCTGCGCCAGCGCCGGCCACAGCCGCATCGACAGATCGCCGTCGGCGACGCCGACGGTCTTGCCGTCGAGGTCGGGTAGCAAGTGAATGCCGCGGCTCCTGCGCGCGACGATCGCGTAAGGCGCGCGATTGAACAACACGAACACGGCTTTGATCGGCGCGGCATCGTCCTTGTCGCGAAAGCGGATCAGCTCGTTGATGTCGACGAGCGCGAGCTCGCTGTCGCCCTTGGCGACGCGCGCGAGCGCCTCCGGCGATCCGGCTGAGCTCTTGAAGGACACGTTGAGACGCTCGGTGCCGAAATTGCCGTCCTTCGCGGCGAGGAAGAACGGCGCCATGCTCGCATCGACGGGACGATTGAATGTGAAGTGGATCGCAGTGGACGGCGCAGCAGTCTCGGCCGCGCTGACGTCGCGCGCAGCCAGCGCGGCAAGCGAGATTGCAATGGCCAGCAGGCCGCGAAGGGCGATCGTCTTGAATGCAAACATCAGGCGCGCCGGTCCCGCATTGTTGTGGTTTCGTGACGCTCGCAGCGCCGGCCAGTGACGAGCCTGCGCGCGCCAACATGAACGGCGGATGAGCGGGGGTTGCGTGATCATGACGCAACCCCGTTCAGCTTCTGTTGGGGTTCGGGAACCCAACATGGGCTGCGGGTGTTTGAAGGACATGAGCCTGTCGTCAGGCACCATTCGAGGTCCCAAGGAGGGTCCAGGACATGTTTGACCGATTTTCGAGATTTGCCGGCCGCAAGGCCGTCTTTGCCACCGCCGCGGTGCTGGCGCTGACCGCGGTCGCCCCGACCGCCTCATACGCAGGCGGCCGCCACTGGCATGGCGGTGGTGGCGGCGTAGCGGCTGCTGCGGCCATCGCCGGCATCGTCGGCACCGGCCTTGCGATCGCTGCGACCCGTGACGCCTACGCTTATGATTACGGTCCGGGTCCGGGTTATGGCTATTACGGCGGCCCTGCCTATTACAGTGGCCCCGCCTACGGTCCCTACTACGGCCCGGGCCCGAACTACCAATATCAGCGCTATGGCGGCACGGCTCCGTCGGAGCTCTGTGGCCAGGGCTACATGCAGAACTGCTACTAGCCTTGGCTACCAAGTCCTTGGCTACCAAGTCCCTGGCTACCAAGTCTTGACCACAACGGGCCGTCGCGCTTGCCGCGGCGGCCTGTTTTTCGCTTTTAACCCTGCGCGTTAACGCGCTCGCCATTGGTTTAGGGTAGTTTTGAGTACCATGAGTGATTCGCTTGAGCGGCTATATCTGGCTGTGCTCGCGGCCAAGGATCTTGATCCGGCAACATCGCGTACCGCCCGGCTGTTTCAGCGTGGGCCATCCAAAATGGCGAAGAAACTGGCCGAAGAAGCCATTGAGGTCGTCATCGACGCGGTCAATGGCGATAGCGAGGCCGTGATCCGGGAAAGCGCCGACCTGCTCTACAATCTCACGGTGCTCTGGGCCTCGGCCGGCGTGCGCCCGGAGGATGTTTGGCGCGAGATGGCGCGGCGGGAAGACATGCTCGGCATTGCCGAGAAGCTGCCGAAGTCGCCGATGAAGCTGCCCAAAGTCGCGTCACCGCGCGTTGCCGCCAGGCGGCCAATTGTCGCGCTGGAAGGGCGCGTCTCGCGCAAGCGCCACTAAAGGCGCGGTGAAACCGGCGCCAAGCGTCATCGCGCTTTAGGTTGTTGTTTGGGCGCGATCTTTCGGAAAACCGCGACACACTGTTCCAGATCACGCCAAATCGTCACAAAACTCGCGATGGACAAATCCGTCCCATGGTGCTTCATCGCGGCGCCATGCTGAAACGTATCTACGACTGGTGCATCGACGCCGCCCACAAGCCCTACGCGCTCTGGATCATGGGAGCCGTGGCTTTCGCAGAAAGCTCCTTCTTTCCGGTCCCGCCGGATGTGATGCTGATCCCGATGTCGCTGGCGCGCCCGCAGCGCGCCTGGCTCTATGCCGCGGTCTGCACCGCGACCTCGGTGGTGGGCGGTCTTCTGGGCTACGCCATCGGTGCGCTCCTGTTTGACTCGGTCGGCCATTGGCTGATCCAGGTCTATGGCCTCGGCGATAAGGTCGATGCCTTCCGCGCCTCCTATGCGGAGTGGGGCGCGGTGATCATCCTGCTCAAGGGCCTGACGCCGATCCCCTACAAGCTCGTCACCATCACCTCGGGCTTTGCCGGTTACAATATCGGCCTGTTCATCCTGTGCTCGATCGTCGCGCGCGGCGGCCGTTTCTTCATCGTCGCGATCCTGCTCAACCGCTATGGCGACTGGATCCGCGTCAGGATCGAGAAGCATCTCGGTCTCTGGGTGGCGCTCGGCGCCGCCGTGCTGGTGCTCGGCTTCGTCGTTGCGGTCAAGCTGATCTAGGGAATGATCCGGACCCGAAGGGCCGCCTCAGCGCAACGTGTGAAGCCGTTCTCCGCAAAGATCATGTTCGCTCAATAACCCCGCGCTTTGCCGCCTCGCCGGGTTCGGCTACGGTTGCCGTCATGATGGTTCGATCCGGCAATCCGGTCCTCCGACCGGGGACGCTGATATTTGCAGTGCTTTCGCTCCTGCTCGGTGCCGGCGGCACCGGCTGGCCGCAATCCGCGCCGCCGGCGCTCGGCTTGCAGGAGCAGGGACCGCAGACCGCGCCGCCGCCCTCGACATCAGCTCCTTCGTCGCCGCCGGCGCGCGAGGAAAATCCCGGGCTGATCAACGAAATGGGCAAGCTGTTCGACAAGCTGCCCTCGATCCTGCCGCCGATCAAAAGCCCGAGCGAGACCATGAACGACCTGTCGCGGCTGGCGACGCCGTCGGCCATGGTGTCGGGGCGCATGGCCTGCCCCGCCTCGTCGAATGGCGCGCCCGACTGCAAGCAGGCCGCCGACCAGCTCTGCCAGAGCAAGGGCTACAAGGAAGGCAAGAGCCTGAACGCCGATTCCGCGGAAAAATGCTCGGCCAAGGTTCTGATCCCGGGCCGGCAACGCAAACCGGATGACTGCCGCACCGATACCTTCGTCACCAGCGCGCTGTGCCAGAACTGAGGACGTAGCGCCAGCAAAGGAGCGCCCATGAGCCGCACGGAGCAGGACTTCCTCGGACAGCGCGAGATCGCCGACGACATCTACTACGGCGTCCAGACCATCCGCGGGAAGGAGAACTTCCACATCACCGGCATTCCGATGAACCAGGAGCCTTACTTCGTGAAGGCGCTCGGTTACGTCAAGAAGGCTGCCGCGATGGCCAACCGCGACCTCGGTGCGGTCGACGCGAAAGTTGCGGACGCGATCATCCAGGGCTGCGACCGCGTCATCGCCGGCGACATGATGGATCAATTCGTTACCGATTTCATCCAGGGCGGCGCCGGCACCTCCACCAACATGAACGCCAACGAGGTGATCGCCAATCTCGCGCTGGAATCGCTCGGCTTCAGCAAGGGCGACTACCAGCACGTCAGCCCGAACGACCATGTCAATTACGGCCAGTCGACCAACGACACCTATCCGACCGCGTTCCGGCTGGCACTGATCCTGCGGCTCGAGAGCTACATGACGGCGCTGCGCCAGCTCCAGGAGGCCTTCTTCACCAAGGGCCGCGAGTTCGAGCGCGTGCTGAAGATGGGGCGCACGCATCTTCAGGACGCCGTGCCGATGTCGCTCGGCGCCGAATTCCGCGGTTGGGGCACCACGATCGGCGAGGAGGTCGACCGCATCTCCGAGGCGCGCGCGCTGCTGCGCGAGATCAATCTCGGCGCCACCGCGATCGGCACCTCCGTCACCGCGGCTGTCGGCTATCCAAAACTTGCGGTCCGGCATTTGAGTGCGCTGACCGGCGTCGACTTCATCCTTGCCGGCGATCTCGTCGAGGCGACCTCGGACACCGGCGCCTATGTGCAGCTCTCCGGCGTGCTCAAGCGCACGGCGAGCAAGCTGACGAAAATCTGCAACGACATCCGCCTGCTGGCCTCGGGCCCGCGCGCCGGCTTCAACGAGATCAACCTGCCGCAGCTCCAGCCGGGCTCCTCGATCATGCCGGGCAAGGTCAACCCTGTCATCCCCGAGGTGGTCAACCAGACCAGCTTCCTCGTCATCGGCCTCGATACCACGGTGACGCTCGCCGCTTCCGCCGGCCAGCTTCAGCTCAACGTGATGGAGCCGGTGATCTCGTTCGCGCTGTTCTTCTCGATCCGCACCATGGAGCGCGCGGTCAACAGCCTGCGCGAGAATTGCGTTGTCGGCATCACCGCCAACGAAGAGCACACCCGCAACATGGTGCTGAACTCGTTGGGTATCGTTACGGTGCTGAAACCGCTGCTCGGCTACAAGCAATGCGCGGAGATCGCGCGCGAGGGCTACAAGAGCGGCAAGTCGCTGCACCAGATCGTGGTGGTCGAGCGCAAGCTGCTGACGCAGGAGAAATGGGACGAGATGTTCTCGTTCGAGCGGCTGATCAATCCGGATCTGATTGGGTGATGCCGCCCGCATTTGCGTAGCGAATTCCGCATGTTGGAATTGCGGTAACGGCATCCGCCACGGCGTCAAAACGCAATACTTGACAGTGGAAAGATTGCCTTGTTGGTATGGCCTCCAGCTTTCGATTTGCTCGCCACCAAAGGATCGTTTCGCCTATGTCCATGCCTGCCTTGTTCAAGGGGCGCCTGTCGATCCCCGTGATCGGTTCGCCGCTCTTCATCATCTCGGTGCCCGATCTCGTAATCGCGCAGTGCAAGGCCGGCGTGGTCGGCTCGTTTCCGTCGCTGAACGCGCGGCCGCCGGAGCTGCTCGACGAATGGCTGGCGCGGATCACCGAAGAGCTCGCGGCCTATGACCGTGCCCATCCCGACAAGCCGTCGGCGCCGTTTGCGGTGAACCAGATCGTGCACAAGTCGAACAACCGGCTCGATCACGACATGCAGCTCTGCGCCAAGTACAAGGTGCCGATGATCATCTCGTCGCTCGGCGCGCGCGAGGAGCTCAATCAAGCGGTGCACGGCTGGGGCGGCATCGTCTTCCACGACGTGATCAACCAGAAGTTCGCCCACAAGGCGATCGAGAAGGGCGCCGATGGCCTGATCCTGGTTGCGGCCGGCGCCGGCGGCCACGCCGGCACCATCTCGCCGCTGGCCTTCGTTGCAGAAACGCGAAAATGGTTCGACGGCCCGATCGCACTGTCGGGTGCCATCGGCAACGGCAAGGCGATCCGCGCCGCGCGCATCCTCGGCGCAGACTTCGCCTATATCGGCTCGGCCTTCATTGCGACCAAGGAAGCCAACGCGGTCGAGAAATACAAGGAGATGATCGCGGGTTCGACGGCCGACGACATCGTCTACTCCAACCTCTTCACCGGCGTGCACGGCAACTATCTGAAACCGTCGATCCTCGCGGCCGGCATGGATCCGGAAAACCTGCCGACGTCCGATCCGTCCAAGATGAACTTCGGCACGGATGCCTCCGGCGAGCGTGCCAAGCCGAAAGCCTGGAAGGAGATCTGGGGTTCGGGCCAAGGCATCGGCAGCGTCGACGGCATCATCCCCGCCGCCGATCTGATTGCGCGCTTCAAGAAGGAATATGACGAGGCGATCGACCCGCCGCTCTAACCGCTCTCGTGTCCCGGACGCGCTGCAGCGTGCAACGCTGCTGCGCGGAGCCGGGACCCATCGCTGCAGCAGATGGACCCCGGCTCTGCAGCGCGCCGCTTACGCGCTGCACTGCGTCCGGGGAACGCCAGCCGAGATATCGTGCAAACATGACCGCCATTTACCGCGTCGACGGCAACAACGTCGTCACCAGCCCCAATGCTGCCGGTCCGTGGGACCGGCGCATGCAGCACGGCTCGGCGCCGTCTGCGCTGGTGACGTGGGCGGCGGAACGCATTCCGACGCCGGTGCCGATGAATGTTGCGCGCGTCACCATCGACTTGATGCGCCCGGTGCCGGTGGCGCCGCTCACGATCGAGAGCGAGGTTTTGCGCGAGGGGCGCAAGATCCAGCTCTGCGAGATCAAGTTGTTCGCCGACGGTGTTCAGGTCGTCGGTGCCACCGTGCTCAAGATCAAGCGGCAATCACAGCCGTTGCCGGACGACGTCAAGGAGTTGCCGGTCACGCTGCCGTCGCCCGAGGACTCGCTGGTCGAGGACGGCCATGGCGCGACCAGTCCGTTCGCAGGCATGGTCTCGATGCGCGCCGCGCGCGGCCGCTTCGGCCAGGCCGGGGCCGGCGCGATCTGGTTTCGCCTCGACCACCCGCTGGTCGAAGGCCAAGCGGTCTCGCAGGCGATGCGCGCCGTGGTCGCCGCCGACTTTTCCAACGGCACCGCCTCGACGCTCGACTTCCGTGCCTGGACCTACATCAATGCCGACCTCACCGTGAACCTATCGCGCCAGCCGGTCGGCGAGTGGATCTTGCTCGACGGCGAATCCTGGATCGGTCCCGACGGCGCCGGCCTCGCGATGTCGCGGCTCGCGGATCGTCACGGCTATTTCGGCCGGGCGGTGCAGAGTCTGGTGATCGAAAAGCGGTAAGCGTGTCGGCAAGCGCCGTGATCGCTCCTTGCGCCGATGGAACGGCAGACTTCCGCCGCCGCGGAAGGGATGCCCTGGTCGCGAACCTCTTCTTGTCCGGAGGTCTCTGTTCGACGCCAGCGTCCTGCCAGTTCAGCTGCCGTAGACGATCTTGATCTCCCACAGCAGGACGATGATAGCCGTGATCAACGTGATCGCGGCCAACGCACTTTCCAAGGAAGCGACTCTCATTTGATACTCCGCTTCCCAGCCCCGTCAGCGGTCTAGTTGATTCGTTGATTCGCCCGCAATTGCGCGGACGGCGTGCCTGAAAAGTCCCTTCCGAGCTGTTGTTCGCGGGTCACAGCGACCCGTAGAACCCCGGGGTCCGGCCGCGGGAATACGTGCGGTGCTGCCTGCTACAAGTTGCAGATCGGGATGACTACCCCACCAACCGGTCCCGTCCGCTCCAGAAGCCTGCGCGCAGCACCTTCTTGTCGACCTTGCCGACGCCGGTCATCGGCAGCTGCTTGACGAACTGGATCTGCTTCGGTGCATGTGCCGAGCCTTTTCGCGTCCTCACCAGATTGATCAGCTCGTCCGGATCGGGCTGTGCCCCCTCACGCGGCACGACGATGGCGGTGACGGCTTCGCCCCATTTCTCGTCGGGAATGCCGACGACCGCGACCATCGCGACATCCGCATGCTGCGACAGCACGTCCTCGACCTCGCGCGGGAAAATGTTGAAGCCGCCGGAGACGATCATGTCCTTCTTGCGGTCGAGGATGAACATGTAGCCGCGCTCGTCCTTGCGCGCGACGTCGCCGGTGTGGACCCAGCCATTCTTCAGCGTCTCGGCTGTGATGTCGGGCCGCTTCCAGTATTCGGCCATGGCATGCGGCGCGCGCACGCAGATCTCGCCGGCTTCGCCCGTCTTCACTTCCTGGTCGTTGTCGTCCAGGATCCTGACCTCGCAGGCCGAGATCGGGAAACCGCAGGACAGGAACAACTCCGGCGTTTTTGGATCATGATCCGCCTTGCGCAGCACCGAAATCGGATAGCATTCGGTCTGCCCGTAAAGCTGCGAGAACACCGGCCCGATGCGTTCGATGCCCTCGACCAGCCGGCTCGGCGACATCGCGGATGCGCCATAGAGCACGAGCTCCAGTGAGGACAGATCGGTCTTGCTTAAGGCGGGATGATCGAGCAGCACATAGATCATGGTCGGCACGAACAGCGTAAAATTGATGCGCTCGCGCGCGATCGTTGCCAGCACCGCCTCGGGATCGAAGCCTTTCAGCATGTGCACGGTGCCCCCGCGCATCAGCGTCGGCACGACTTTCGTGCCGGCGACATGGCTGATCGGGGCAACCGCGAGATAGTGCGGGGTGTCCGGGATCTCGAAGTCGGCGAGGATCGCGGCAGCACCCCCGGCGTTCTCGCGGTGATAGCGCAGTGCGCCCTTGGATTTTCCGGTCGTGCCACCGGTGTAATTCAGCGTTGAGAGATCGTCGGGGCCGGCGAAGCAATGCGCGCTGGCATGGCCTTCGATCTCGATCGCCTGCAGGAGGTCGACGCCATAGTCGGCCGGTCCCGTGGTGAAGACTGCCTTCAGCCGGCTCGCACTCGCGGCAAGCTCGCCGCCGCGATCGCGGAAGGTGGCGGCATCGACCACCAGCATCTCGGCCTCGGAATCCTCGAGCTGGAAGAGCTGGTCTGCCCTCGATCCCAGCGGATGCAGCCAGGTGACGCAGAGCCTGGATAATTGCGCGGCGACACCGGCGCACCAGGTGTCGGCACGGTTCGCGGTGAGGAACGCGACGCGCGCGCCGGGCTGCAAGCCCAGCCGCATGAACACGGCCTGGATGCGTCCGATCAGGTCGATGGTGCCCTGATAGCTCAGCGATCCACCGGGCCAGGCGAAAGCGGTGCGGCCGGGATAGCGCGACAGTGCCCGCAGCGTCTGCGCGCAAGTCGGGGACGATGCGTGGAGCGGATCGGACATATGTTTCCCCGTTGTTTTGTCATCGGCTTTTGACGTGCCAATGTTTGTGCGCAACGCTAGCACAGAGAATGCGGGATGGAACGACAAAGCCCGTGCAAGGAGGCGTGAGTGACATCCGATCGACTGCAACACTTCCGTGATCGTCTCGCTCTGCCTCTGATCGCGGCGCCGATGTTTCTGGTGTCGGGCGTCGAACTCATGGTCGCGGCCTGTCGCAATGGCGTGATCGGCAGCTTCCCCACCGTGAATTGCCGCGGCACGGAACAGCTCGAGGCGTGGCTCACCGAGATCGAAACGCGACTGCGGCAACACGAAGATCACACAGGTCGCAAGGCCGCGCCGCTTTGCCCGAACCTGATCGTGCATCGCTCCAACGCGCGGCTTGAGCAGGATCTCGCGGTGCTGCTGCGACACAAGCCGGAGATCGTCATCACCTCTGTTGGGTCGCCCGCGCCGGTGTTGAAGCCGCTGCACGATGCCGGCGCGCTGGTGCTGGCGGACGTGGCCTCGATCCGCCACGCCCAGCGCGCGGCGGAAGCCGGCGCCGACGGGCTGGTGCTGCTCACCGCGGGCGCCGGCGGGCAGACCGGCTGGCTCAATCCGTTCGCGTTCGTCCGCGCGGTGCGCGCATTCTTTGACGGCATCATCGTGCTCGCCGGAGGCATCAGCGACGGCCGCGCGCTGCATGCGGCTGGAGTCCTCGGCTGCGATCTCGGCTACATGGGCACGAAATTCATCGCGACGCGCGAGAGCATGGCGGACGAGCGCCACAAGGAGATGCTGGTCGACAGCAGCGCCGACGACATCTTGCTGACCACCGCGTTCACGGGGTTGCAGACCAGCATGCTGAAGCCGTCGATCGTGGCTGCGGGCCTCGATCCCGACGATCTGCCGGCGCGTGGCGCGATCGACATCGGCAAGGACATTGACGTCGACGCGCGCGAAAACCGCCCGAAACGCTGGCGCGATATCTGGAGCGGGGGGCACGCGACATCGGGCGTGACCGGCGTGATGGCGGTCGACGATCTCGTGGCGCGGACCCTCGCCGAATATCGCGATGCGGGCGGGCGGTAGGCGGCGTCCTTCCCCTCGCCCCGCTTGCGGGGGAGGGAGAGGAGGGGCCGTCGGCCCCGATCACAGTTAATCGAGCGCTCCCCCGCGGCCCCGTACTTAACGGCAGATTAACCAACGCCCGCCAAGAATCCCCTCACGGCCGCCAATCAGGACCGAGAGGGACAGGCGATGGACTTCGATTTTCTCAATAGCAAGACAGCCGCGACGCTGGACGAAATCCGGGTCCGCGTGGCCCATGCTCTGGCCCGTCATCCGCTGTGCCGCAACGTGCGCTTCGACATCCTCAGCGTCCCCCGCACCCGCCGGGGCGGCAACTGGACGGTGACGCTGCAATCGGTCGAGCCGCGCGCGGTCTGGGAGGCCTCCGAGATCGTCGCCGACATCCAGGATGCCTACGACCTGGCGCTAGCTGCCTGATTTTCTTGAGATTTCGGGCATGTCGCCGCAGTCCGCGCGATTGCCGTTACGATGGCACGGTTAAGCCTTATTTACCGCCCAGTTTCCGGGCACCCATCACGTGGACTTGAAGCTGGGCCTGGAGAGACGTTTGTCCAAAGCCATCACCATCGTCGTGCTGACCTGTTTCCTCGTCCTCGGCGCCGCCACCACCGCCATCCTTGGCCGTGACAGCGTGCCCAGCGTCAGCGCAGAGATGATCACGCAGGCTCCGCCGCCCAAGCAGCTTTCGACAAATCGCGCCGCCAAGGCCGACCGCCTGGTCCCGACGCTGGCATTGGCCTCGGCCGCGATCGATCCGGTCCAGGTCCCCGCCGACAAGCTTTCGCAGGCGCCGGTGCTGACCGAGCCGCTGCGCCAGGCGTTTGCCGCCGCAACGCCCGCCGATTTCCCGATGCCCAAGGCGAGTGTGCATGAAGCGCCTGCTGCCGCAGAGGCTCCGGTCGAAGCTCCGGCCAAGCCGAAGGTCGCCGCCAAGCCGCAGCCGCAGAAAAGCTATTCGCTGCTGTCCGACGTACAGATCGCGGGCATCAGGGATCGCCTGAAACTGTCGTCGTCGCAGGAATATTACTGGCCCTCGGTCGAGACCGCGCTGCGCAATGTCGTCCGCAAGATCTCTGCGAACAAGCTCTCCAATCCGAACGCGCCGGGCGTGCCGATCGATCCGAACTGCGACGAGGTCCAGCAGTTGAAGTCGGCCGCAATGCCGCTGCTGTTCCAGTTGCGCGAGGATCAGAAGGAAGAAGTGCGCAAGCTCGCCCGCATCATCGGGCTTGAAAAAGTCGCGCAGCAGATCTGACGCGCAAGTTCCTCCGGGAACTGCGCCCCGCATCGGGAACATCCGGCAATCGGCAAGCGTTGCCCGCTCCAAAGAGGGAGTGGATCAATGCGCGCCTCGACAGCTTATTTCGTCGGTGCCGGAACGATCGTTGCCGCCATCGCCATTGGTCTCGGTGGCGGCATCGTCGCCGGCAATATCATGAATCCGGTCGCGCCCAAGCAGGGGCCGGACACGAGCAAGATGTCGCAGCGCGCTGAAGCCGCCAAACCAGCGACGACGGACGCTCCGTCCGAGCGCTTGCAATATCTCACCGGCTCGCAAGCCTTCGGCGCCATGATCGCCGCGCCGGCACAGGCCGAAGCCAAATCCGAACCCGCAAAGCCCGACAGGCAGGCAAGTCAAGCGAACGCCGAGCCGCCAGCGCCGCAGCCTTCCCAGGCGGCCGCGGCCGAGCCGCCCAAGCCGGCACCGGCATCGCCTCCGCAAGTCGCAAAGCCTGCCGAGCAGCAGGCATCGACAGAGCAGCCATCCTCACCCGACAACGCCTATGCCAAGGCCAGGGATTCCGATGTGAAGCGCGCCGCGTCCGAACGGCGCCGCACGGAGCGCCGCGAGCGCTGGGCCGAGCGCCGGCACTACGATCCCCGCGAGCCGCGCGGCATGCGCGACCGCACCGATTGGGATGACGTCGCGCGCAACATCCGCGAAGATTCCGACGCGCGCGATGTCGCGAGCCGGCCGCGCGGCGGCTTGCCGCAGATCAGGCTGTTCGGGTCTGACGACGATTAGCGCCCATCCTCGCCGTCGTGCACGCGATCGTGAGCGACGGTTCGTTCTGCGGACGTGCTTGTCTCGAATTTCAACTTCCAGACGATCTCCGTTCAATGCATGATTGGCGTCGCTAGCCAAAGGCCGCGTCATGGGCGTAGCGCTGTTAGCTTGGGGTCGCTTCTTCGCGCCGTACCGCGAAGGCGTCACCGTGCCGACGCCGGTTGATAGAGCCGGCATTGCCTGGCTGCTCCACTTTCTCGCGCGACACGCGCGGAATCGCGGCTTCACCGCGCTGCAATGGCCCTCGAAGGCGGACGACGGGGCGGCCTTCTCGACTGACCTCACTTATTTCGCATTGCAAACCTTTTAGAGGTTTCCATGTCGATACATCTGTTGTGGACGTCCGCGGACAGTCTCATCGTGGCCTTTGCGCTCGCACTCATCGTTCCGCAACCGCATGTGCTGCCGCTCATTCTGATGTTCGGCGCTTGCGATGCGCTGGGTTCCGCGCTCGGCGTCACGATGCCGGTCGCGGGCGGGCTCGCAGCGATCCTGTTGATCGCGTGCGGCGCATCGCTGGTCGTGCGCCACCCCATCGCGCAACGTCTTTTGAATGCGCCGGGCTGGTTCTATGTGCTGCCACCGCTGCTGGCGATCGACAATCTCGTGTCGCGCACGCCTGATGCGCCGGCCGTTGCCGCACTGTCGAGCGCGATCATGGCCGGGCTCGGCTTTGCCTGCGGAGCCGCCGTGTCGAGCGGGTGGCGCGCAGGCTTGCGCGACGTACGACCGCTTGCGGCGGCTTGCCTGATTGCGGCCGGAAGCCTCCTCGCCTACGGAGCCTGACCATGGTCGCCTCCGTCACGACCCGCAGCTACGACCGTGCCCGTACCGGTGCGAACAATTCCGAGACGGTGCTGACGGCGACCGCCGTCCGCAGCAGGGGCATCGTCAAACTCTTCAGCCTTCCGATTCCCGACGATCCCAGGCTCGAGGCGCAGCCGCTGGCGGTCGGCGGCGTGCACACGGCCGACGGCAAGACCCGCGACCTGATCTTGCAGGCCAGCATGGGCAATTGGGTTTATGCATTCGACGCTGTGACCGGTGAGAAGATCTGGGCGACCAACTTGGGGCGTCCCATCGTCGGAACGAGGGTGATCGACGGCCACATGACCAACGTCCATTGGGGCATTCTCTCGACCCCGGTGATCGACGAGGGGGCGAGCATTCTCTATGCCTGCGCCTGGATCAGCGACGACGGCAGCGTCGCCAAGGGGCAGCATTTCCTCGCGGCGCTGCGGATCCGCGACGGCTCGAAGGTGCACGGGCTGCTGAACCTGGAGGGCGCGGTCTACACGCCGCCGAACGGCCTGCCGGTGCAGAAATTCGTCTCGGCCCAGCGCAAGCAGCGCAGCGCCCTGACGCTGACGCGGAACCACGTGCTGATTCCCTTCGGCACGATCGCCGAGACGTCGAAGACGGCGCGCGGCTGGCTGCTCGCGGTCGACGTCCATGCCTGGCGGCTCGCTGCGTCGTGGTGCTCCACCGTCACCGGCTCCGGCGGCGGGCTGTGGCAGAGCGGGGCCGGCCCGGCCCTCGCTCCCGACGGTTCAATCTACGTCATCACCGGCAACGGAGCGTTCTCGCCGCAGCATGGCGATTTCGGCGAGAGCATCGTGCGGCTCGCCTTGCACACCGGAAGCCATGCGCATTTCGAGGTCATGTCGTGGTGGGCGCCATGGACCGACGCCAACCGGGTCGGCGCGGCCGCGGACGCAGCAGCCGCCGACGACGACAATGACGAACTGGCGTTGCCGTCGAATGTTTCCCTGCCCTCTGTGATCGCGCATGCAAGGCGCATGGGAATGACGCTGAAGCCTCGGTATGCGCGCGAGATGCCGCATGTCGCGGTCACCTCGGGTCGCAGTGCAACCGATGCGCAGATCGCGCCGGTCGTGGCGCATCACATGGAGGCGATGAACGAGTCGATGTGGGGCGACCAGGATTTCGGTTCCGGCGGTCCGGTCTACGTCGCCTCCGCCCATGCCATTCTGGCCGCGGGCAAGGACGGCATCCTCTACACCGGCAATGCCAATGCGCTCGGCAAGACGCAGCCGGGCGAACTTGCGGCCGGCCATTTCGCGGCGAACTACAACAGGCTTCTCATGCCACCGATCCTGTACACGTATTTCGATCCCGCCGTGCCGCCGGCACCGGCGTCACCGATGGAGCTGAACGTGTTTCCCGGCGGCGCGACGCGGCATCTGCATGGCACGCCGCTGCTGTTCCAGTCCGCCACCCACGGCACCATGCATTTCGTCGGCGGCGAGAACAGCGCCTTGCGGGCCTGGTCGATTGCGGCCGACGGGAGAACGACCTATCTCGCCGGGGGCAACGAGATCGCCTCGCCGCAATCGCCGCGTCCGCCGGGCGGCATGCCTGGCTGGAGCATCACGCTTGCCGCCAACAACGGCACCGATGGCATCATCGTGGCGATGGTGCCCTATCAGGACAGCAACATGATTCTCAGTCCGGGCCGCTTCCTGGTCTACGACGCGCAGAATTTCGCCACCAATCCGGATGGCTCCAAACGGCTCCAGGTGATCTGGGACAGCGAGGACTGGGGCCCGGAGCACGCCTTCATGCATCCCAAGTTCAACCGTCCGATCGTCTGGAAAGGCCGCATCTATCGCCCGACCTATGACGGCCGCATCGACGTCTATGGCCTGACGAATTAGCTGCTGTCCCCCTCCCTTCTTCGCGGGAGAGGGTGGCTCGCGGTAGAGAGTCTCTGCTCTGGGTGCGTCGAGGCAGCTCTCATCCGCCTTGCCATTGGCAAGGCACCTTCTCCACAGGGGGAAGAAGATCACCCGCCGTGCGACTCCACCACCTTGCGGCAGGCGTCCGAGAGCTTTGTCTTGTTCTCGCGCAGGCAGGCATTCATCTGCGGCGGCTTGCCGACATGTTCGGCGCAGAATTTGCCGGCGTCGCCGCGGCAGGCCATCTGCTCCTGCGGCGTCGGACCGGATTGCGCAGCGGCGGGCAGGATGGCGGCAGCGAGCAGCAGCGCGGCAAGAACTGAAGTCTTCATGAAACACCTCTTTGGGATTGTGACGGGTCCCGCTGGGATCGGGTGAGCCGGACCATCTCGCGGAGGGCGTTGCCGGTCCATGCCATGTTCATGGCATCGGCTCGCCCGCCACACCCCCATCTTCATGGCATGTATCCGCGCGCCGTCTTTTGCCATTCAGGCTGCACGTCGGCTGCGAAACCCGGTGATTGCATCGGGGCGCCGAACGGGAAGCAGGAGAGCAAGATGTCGAAAAACGTGGGAGCGCTGAGCGCCGGCCTGACGGTCATGATGCTCGCGGGTGCGGCGATGGTGTCGCTGGGCACGAGCCCGGCGCAGGCGGTGGTCTATTGCAAGACGGTCGGCGTGCCCAAGGGCTGCGTGGTGCGGCCGACCGGGGCGGTGGTGGTTGCGCCGGCCGCCGCGGTCGCGGTGGCGACGCCCGGGGTCGGCGCGCCCGGCGTCGGCGTTCGTGCGGGAACGCCGATGAATCGCGGAGGCCCGGTCAATCGCGTCGGCGTGCGCTGACGATCTCGTTTGATTGAGTTGATTGCATCGCTTCGGGCGAAAGGATGACTTGCGGACGAACCCCCCGTCCTCCGCATGACGATAATCCGGCCCGTTCCCTCTCTCCGTGCGTCCCACACGTTCGGGGAGGGGGCTTTTCAGCCCGTGGCGGCGGCGTCGCTATCGGGAAAGATTTTCGGTAGTTGCAGCCGTACGCGCGTCCCCGAGGAATCCGAGGCCAGATCCAGCACCGCGCCGCAGCGCGCGGCGCGGCTTCGCATGTTGCGCAGACCCCGCGCGGTCTGGCCTGCACTCCCGGCTTCGCCGTTGCCGGACAGGGCAAAGCCCATGCCGTCGTCCGCAACGCTGATCACGCCACACGGCCGGTCACCATCTCCTTGGCCATCGTCGCGCGTCTCGATGGTAACAACGATATGGCGCGCCTGCGCGTGCTTGACCGCGTTGGTCACGGCCTCGTCGAGAATGCGCACGATCTGGATGACGTGCCATGGCCGCAGTTCGGGATGGAGCGGCAGGCCCTGCGGCGTCGCCACGTGCCATTCGAGTGCGACGTCGTGTGGCCGCAATTGTGCCGCCGCACGCTCGCGCCAGGAGCCGAGCGCAAGCATCAGGTCGCCGCCGATGTCGTCCATGGAATCGATGACCAGGCGCAGATCCTTCAGCGCGGCGCGCGCAGCGTCCGTGATGGTCGCGCCCTCGTGTCCACGCTCGGAGAGCGCGACGATGCTGACGAGCTGGCCGCCGAGGCCGTCATGCAGGTCGCGCATCAGCCGCGTGCGCTCGTTGGCGAGTGCGGCGGCCCGCGCCCGCTCTTCTTCGCGGGCGAAGCTTGCCTTCAGCCGCTCCTCGGCCTCGCGCACGCGTGCGATGAGCTGGCCGGCGAAGCTGTCGACCTCGTTGAGCGCGCGGGCGAAGCGCCAGGTCAGTCCGGCGCCTATCGCCACCAGCATCGCGGAATAGGACAGCCGCGTGACGAAGGTGCGATCGTCCGGCACGAATTCGAACGCCGAGAGCATGTCGTGAAACCAGCAGGTCAGCACGATGGTCACGGCGCAGCCGAAGGTAAAGCTCGCCGCGTCCTGCCGCCTGATCACCGCCCACGTCAGGATGACGACCAGCAGCATCAGGCACAGGCCCACGGTCGGCACGCCGAGGAACAGGAAGGTGATGCGCGGGATCGGCTGGCCCGCAAAGAGCCCGACCAGCAGGATGACGAGCCCCGGCGCGAACAACAGCAGCCCGTAGCGCGGCCAGCGCCAGCCGAAGAACAGCACCGCGAACGTCACGACCAGCGCGCTCTCGATCGGCGCGGACGCCAGCAGGATGGCGGCCAGCCGCGGATAAGGCGCGGGCGGCAGCGGCGCCGGCGCGAAGGCCTGCATCGCGCCGACGAGCATTCCTGCCGCCAGCACGCCATAGACCGGCTCGCGGCGTCGCATCAGCCACATGATGGCGAGGATCACCGCCAGCAACGATTGCCAGGCCGAGAACACCACGGGCAGCGTCACGAACAGCAGCGTGCGCGTCTCGTAGGCTCCCCGCAGGCTTTCGTCCGGCCCGACATAGACGGTGTCGAGGAAGCCTCGCAGCGGACCCCACACCAACAGCCGCACGGTGATCTCGTTGCTGCCGTCGCGCAGCAGCGACGACGGGATCAGTGCGATCTCCGGCGTGTTGCGGTCGGGCCGGTTGGCGGTGGGATCGCGCCGGGAGTCCAGGATCGCGACGCCGTTGACCGCGACCTCCACGCCGTTGCTGAAGCGCGGCAGAAAGACCGACCAGGCCGTGTTTGCCGCATCGGGCTTGAAGACGAACGTGCCCGAATAGAGCGGCGGGTCCTGGAGCGCGTAGCGCGACGACGTGAAATGCGGCAACGTCACCGCCCGGGTCGTGCCGTCCTCCCGCAGCGAAAATTCGCTCACGGCATAATCGTCGGGGTCGCTGGGCTGGAGCAGCCGCAGCCCCTGGATGGTGACGATCACGATCAGCGCCTGTAGCAGCAGATAGGGCACGAGGCGCGCCGCGATCAGCCGGCGCCGCGGTCGCGCAGGTGCTTTCACCGCGATCTCGCTCACAGCTTGATCAGGCCCTGCTGCACCGCCTCGAACACGGCTTCACTGCGCGTGTGCACTTCGAGCTTGCGATAGATGTTCTTGATGTGGCCGGGCACGGTCTGCCTGGAGAGGCCGAGATGGCTCGCGATCTCGGCGTAGCTGAAACCCTTTGCGATGCCCCAGAGGATATCGATCTCGCGCGGGGTGAGTCGTGCGGTGTTGAGTACGGGACCCCGCGGCGGCTCGACCGAACTCGGCGCGACGCCTTGCGTTCTGCGCACGATGAAACGGGCGATCGAGGCCGAGATCGGCGAATGGCCGGCGACCAGATCGCGCACGGTGGTGGCGATATCGGTCGGGAAGGCGTCCTTCAGGAGATAGCCGGTGGCGCCGACGGTGATCGCCGAGATCACGCTCTCCTCGTCGCCGAGCGCCGAGATCACCATGATCTCGGTGTCGGGAAAGCGCTGCCGGGTCTCGCGGATTAGCTCGATGCCATGGCCGTCGGGCAGCCGCAGATCGGTCAGCAGCACGCGCGGCGCGCCGCCGTTCAGGGCCTGGCGCGCCTCGCCGAGCGTGCCTGCGCTGCGCACCTTGTAGCCGGCCTTGACCAGCGCATCCTGGAGCCGCCAGCAGGTCGGCGCGTCGTCCTCGACGAGGAGGATGGTGATGGCCTCACCCGTCTCGCCCTGTTCGCTCATGTTCATCGTCCCGCACCGCGTGTCCCCCGCGGCGCGAGGCCAAGTTTAGCCGCGGCGCGGACGCCGCGACACCCATAATCATGGGGGCGTTGTCACTCTTCCGCTCCGTTGTGGCCGGCGCCTACTGCTTTGCCGCAGCCGATGGCGTCGGCGGCGCGGGCAGACGCTGTACCGTGATCCGCGCCGTGCCGCTGTTGTTCTTGTAGTATTGTTCGTCCGGCCCGAAATAGTCGGCGTATTTTGCCGGAGCCAGCCATCGCAGGAAGCCCGGGACGATCTGCACGGCGTCGTTGACGTAGAAGAACAGCTCGCCGGAATCAGGTGCGGTGAATTCGGCCACCATCCGGTCTGCAAGTTTCTGCGTGTCCCAGACCTTGCGTGCCGACTCGTCTGGCGGAAGCGCATCGAATGTGCCCATCTTCGCGATATCGGCCTTGAGTTTCGTCAGCTTCGCCGCATCGTCCGTGCTCGATTCCTCAGCGCTTTCGATGCGGACGGGATATCTGTTTTTTGGCTCATCCTGAGCATTTTCCTCGGGAAGGGTCGGGTCAATGCGGCGCGGCAGTTCATCTGCCGACATCACGTTCATGGCCTGCAGCGGCCGATCGTTCAGGCCCTTCTCGCCGACGCGTACGACCGGCTGGAACCAGTCCGCGCCGAACAGTCGCCGGGTCGGGAGAGCGAGGTAATGGTGGTTTTCGTAGGTCTGGAATCCGTTGACGCCGGTCATGATCGTACGGTCAAACCAGCGTTGGTCGATATCGATCCAGACCCGGTATTTGCGGCCCTTCTCCACGGCGAGCCTGCTTGCCCAGCAGAACTGGTTGACGTTGAAAAGCTCGGTCGCAGGAAGCGCGTTGTCGCCCACCGGCTTGGCTGGCGGAATGTCTATCGCGACGTTCGCTCCCTTTTTCTGCGCCTCTGCGGCTTTTGTTTCCGGGGCTTCACAAACCTGTCCGGTCGCGACGCGCCAGGTGAAGAAGCTGCTCGAGGCGATCAGCAAGGCCGCGGCGTAGATGACGACGATGGAGACGACGGGAAAGATGATCTTGGTGAACGGAAAGCTCATCCACCGCGCATTTCGCTGCATCAAACCGCCAAACCTGAACAACCAACTCATCCGGCTGAGGTTTTTTGCGCTCGCCTTCCGTTCCGGCCGGTACCAGGCGAGCCGCGCCCGCTCCTGGATGCCATCACGCAGCGAGGCGTTGATGCTCCAGACCCACCACGTGACCAGCACGACGAGTGAGGTCGCGACAGGATAATAGAGTGCGATATTGAGCCATGGCCCCGCATAGGAGGGCAACACGTTCTTGAGCAGGTTCGCGACGGAGCCGAGTATGGCGCTGAAACCCCAGTCGATGTTGCTGACAAAATCGCGCAGGCTCTTGCCGGATGTATCTATGATCTTGTGGGCGATCCACGGCCAGGCGGCAATGATGCCCGTCATGATCAGGAGCGCGAAATAGGCCACGCGTCGCCACCACACGGCGCCGCGCGCCAGATTCGCCATGTCCGCGTCTGGCGCTTTCATTCCAGTGAAGGCGTCGGATTCCTCCTTGCTTATCGGACGCCTCGCTTTCTTCGCGTAGGCGTCATGCATGGCCTGGTGCGCGCCGTCGTTGGTGAGCTCCTTGATGCTTCCGTCGGGCATCAGCACCCGCGCGTTCGCCGGCAGCATGATCGGCGCATAATCGTCGCATCCGAACAGCATTCGTTCGACCACGGCGAAGTGAACGACCGGTTTGCCGCCGTTCACATCGCCTTCGAGGATCGGCCGCGGACCGTAGCGGTAAAGCACGGCGGCGCCGCTGCGTGAATCGTGCTTTGGCCCGATCGCCGATTGATACTCGCGGAAACGCTCGATCGTGCCGTTCTGAAAGCGCAATTGGCCACCGAGCTGCTCGGTCATCCAGACCAGCGGAACGAAGGAGAGGGTGGATTCCGGGTAACCGCCGCCAATGTCGGAATGGACGCCCGCGAACCACACCTCCTTGACAGTCTGGTCATTCGCTAGACGGCTCTGGTCGATCCGCAGCGGATGAAAGGTGGTGCGCTCGTCGTCGAGCGCGAGCGCGTGACAGATGTGCTTCGCCTTGCGCGAGGGCCGGTGATTGCGGAACGAAATCGGCCAAATTGCCCAGTCGATCGCGACGCGCAGCTCCTCGATCGGTACGCCGAAAGCCTCGACCGTGTCGAACAGCCCAAGGAATTCGATCTTGACGTTCTTGCGGCCGGCCATGGCCTTGCGGACCGTGCAATAGGAGCGGTGCCCGCAGACGAAATGGTAGATGATGAGCAGCAGGTCGCGAATCCAGCGCGTAATCCAGATCGTCGGCAGGCTGCGATAGCCCACCGATTCCTTGCGGTATTCCCGCCATGCGGACATGGCGTTGCGCTCCATCTCGGCATGCGAGACCGGCTCGCCCTTGATTTCCGCCGGCACCAACCCTTGGCTCGCGATCAGCGCCGCCAGCGTGCGCGCGGTGAAGGCGCCGCGGCTGAAGCCGAAGATGTAGATCTCGTCGCCCTCGCGCCAGTTCCAGCACAGGAAGCGGTAGAGCTTGCGGACGTTGGAGGGAACGCCGATGCCGGTGGCGCCGTCGATGGCTGCGAGCGGCGCCCAGCCGGCGGTGCCGACACCCTTGATGTAGTGGGCGATCTGGTCCGGCTGGGTGTGGTCGAGCGCTTCATAGAGCCGCCAGACGCTGGATTCCTGGGCGGTGAACGCGTTGCCCGTGCCGTCGGCGAACAGCACCAGCTTGCGCTTCGACAGGGTGGTGGCGGTCGGCCCGCCGGCGCTTGCATCGTCATGCGTGTGCTTGGGTCTGGCAGAATCGCCATTCTGCGCGCCATCATGGTGGGTCATGGGGCCCCTCTGGCAATCGACGGTGAAGCACTTCAGGCCGGAGCCGTTCAGTACTCCACGATTTCAATCAATGGTTGCGTTATGAAAACAGGTGCATTCTGTGCATAGTCCCGTTGAGGTAGCAAGCGGGATCGCGCCGCCGCCCTGCCGCGGTCGGACGCCGCGGCATGACGGTTACGAAAACGTTTGGTCTTGCTGGTGCCGGTGGCGAGAGGCGCGATGTCGGCGGACGCCTCTCCCCTGCGAGCGGGGAGAGGCGGAATGTTCAGCTCCTACCTGCCATTGCCGCGGCAAGCGCCGCCGGGGCCGATATGGTAGCCGCGCGGGCAGGCATGCGCGGCGGGGTTGGCGTAGTTCCTGAGGCAGCCGCCATAGGGGCCGCGGTGCCAGCCGGGGCCGCAGCCGCCGGCGACCGCGATGACGTCGCCGTTCGCGGCTGCGTTGAGCAGGGTGAGCGGCATGGCCTGGGCAACGCCCGTGATCGCGCCGAGCGTGAGAGCCGTGGCAAACAGGGTGCGTATCATGTCTTCCTCCCGAATGCCGTTGCTTCAATGGCCGGCGGCGAACGCGATGCCGGCGCGTACTTCGGCGATCGCCTGGTCGATCATCCCGATCGCCTTCTCGCGATGACCGCCCTTGTTCGGCTCTGCCTTGCCGAGCTCGGCGCGGGCCGATTGCAGGATCGCGATGGCTTCGTCCATGTGCGGCTGCGCGCCAAGCGCGTAACCGATGCAGAGGCTGGTCGCGATGGCGCCGCCGAGCACGAGGCTGCGGGGTAGAGAGGTTCGCATGTCGTTGTCTCCTCCAGCGGGCGTCAGGCTGGGGCCGCCCGTTTGCCCGGATGCAGTCCCGTCTGTGCCGGGATGCCGCATCCGCGGCCTGAATAGGGCCCGCCTGTGCGGGGCGTCTTGGACTGACCGGCGCCAGCGCCGTCGCAGCTTGGACTGACCGGCGCAGCTTGATTCACGTTGGCGTGCTGATAGCTTGCGGTATGCTGGTCTTCTGCGGGCGTCCGTTTGGCGTGCGAGGTTCAGCGAGCGCCAAGTCTTTTTTTGAAGAACTTAGAAAAGCCATTCTCGAAAAGTCGTTCTCGATGTCCGTCATCAGGAAGTCGCTCTCGACCGAGATGCTGCCGCAGGACTTGTCCGACCGGCAGCGCTTCATCCGCTTCGCGGAGCTGTTCGAGCATTTCTCCAACACCGGCGAGCTCGATCCGGCGTCCGACGTGCCGTTTCGCGCCACGATGAACTCGATCCATATCGGCACCACCATGCTCGGCCGTTGCGACGGCAGCTTCGTCACGGTCCGGCGCGAGAAGCGCCAGGTGATCGAGACCGGCGACGACCGCTTTTGCCTCGCGCGCAACACCGGAGATCTTCCGTCTCAGGTGATCCATCGTGGCCGCGAATTCACCATGCGGCCGGGAGCGATGGTGCTGCTCAAGCTGGACGAGCCGTTCTTCGCGGCCGACGGCGCGAGCCAAAAGCGTTTCACCAACGTGCATCTGCCGGTCGATACGCTGCGCGCGATGGTCGCCGACATCGACGATCTCGTCGGCTGCGAGCTCGAGCCCGGCGGCGCGCTGTCGCTGGCGATGGATTACAGCGATCTCCTCCTCCGCAATCCCACGGCCGCCGACGAGGCCGGCATGGCGATCGCCGGCCATCTGCTCGACCTTGCCGCGATCGGTCTCGGTGCCCGCAGCGATATCGCCACTGCCGCGCGACGCGGGGGCCTGCGCGTCGTGCGGCTCAAGGCCGTGCTGTCGATTCTTGAGGCGCGCTTCCACGAGCCGGGTTTTTCCGCCCAGAAGCTTGCCGCCGCCGCCGGCCTTTCCGAGCGCTACGTCAACGAACTGCTGTTCGAGGCCGGCGCCAGCTTCACCACCCGCCTCACTGAGCTGCGTCTGCGCAAGGCCGCCGACCTCCTGGCGCACCGCGAGGGCCGCATCAGCGACATCGCCTTTGCCTGCGGCTTCAACGATCTCTCTTATTTTAACCGCTGCTTCCGCAGGCGGTTTGGGTTGACGCCGACCGCGGCGAGGGGGAAGTGAGAGAGCGCTAGGTCTCCACCCGCGGCGGCGGATAGCGGCGCGCCAGCGCCGACAGCGGCAGGTGCCGTTCGCCTTCCGGCAGCTCCAGAAAGGCCAGCACTTGCGGCCGCTTCCAGTCACCGATGCCGAAATCCATCGCCATCCATTTCTGCGGCTCGGGGCCCTCGAGGCCCCGGACCCAGACGAAATAGCGGGGGAGGTCGTCGGCGTCCGCTTCCGTCGTGCGTCTCCTGGCCATCAAAGCTGCTCACTGCATCACCATTTCGTTGCGGTAGGATATAGGTATCGGCTCGCCGAAGTCGAACTCCCGGCTGCGGGTCCTGTGAGGCTGGACCGGTTGGTTGATGTGCAGGTCTGAAGATATGAACGAAGTCATGATCGATTTTTGGGGTGACGCCTCGGACGTCACGAAAAAGCTGATCGGCTCGTGGTCCTTCGACCGTGTCATCGAAGGCCAGGCTACGATGCAGGGTATCGCGATCTTCACGCCACTGGACGGGGGGCGGTTGGCCTATCGTGAGCAGGGACATCTGAAGCTCGCGAACGGCACCATTGTGCAGGCCGAACGCGAATACGTCTTCAGCAACAGCGACGGAGGATTCAAGGTCTTCTTCAGGGAAGATCCGCCGCGGCTGTTTCACGAGATTTCACTGTCCGCATCTTCCGGGGGAGTGCTGAGCGGACGTGCGAGCCATCTTTGCAAGCACGACGACTATCAGTCGGCCTACATGTTTCGGCCGGATGGAACGTTCGTCGTCCGTCATGTCGTATCGGGTCCACGCAAGGACTACACGATGAACACGACCTACACGCGTCTCTCGTGATCAAGCCGGGGCGATGGCGACGGCCGTGCCGCCTCTCACCGCCAGAGCTCACTCTCCGCCACGCGGTTGATGTCGGCGAGCCGGCGGTCGGCGTCGCCGTGAAGATCGATGCTCTCGACCAGCGTTAGCAGACGCTGATATGCGCCATCGGCGATTTCGACCGGCAGCGGCTCCTCGTCAAAGGCCTCGACATAGCTGCCGACGAGGCCGCTCAACAGGCGGCAAAGACCGCGCTGGGCGGGATCGTCCCGGCCGAGCGTCTCGAGCTTTTGCTGAAATGTCCGGAAGGTGCGCAGGCCGTGGTGCTGTTGCGAAAGCCACGTATGCAGGTCGTTCATGTGAGCTCCTTCGAGTTACAGAAGAAGCTACCGGTTTATACAGGCGGGATGTGACGATTGGAAGGGGAGGGAAATACCGGATTCGTTGATCTAGTCCGCCTTCGCCAAGGCTTCGGCGGGACAGCCTTCCCTGCTTCGCATGGATAGACTGGAGCCTGGCTCGCCCAGCCGTAGCTGCGAAGCAGCGAAGGCTGGTGCCCCTGGCCGGAATCGAACCAGCACTCCTTGCGGAACTCGATTTTGAGTCGAGCGCGTCTACCAATTCCGCCACAGGGGCTCCCGGTCGGCCCTGGAAAGGGCCTCGCAAAGCGGGCGGACTATAGCCATGGACAGGGCAGGGTCAACCCGCGCCAAAGTGATCCCGGCCGTTCTCGACAGCCGCCTGGGCCGGGGTTAGAGCCTTAAGAAAGCGACCCCATCGGAAGAGGCTGCCGTGACGACCCAGAGTGCCGCAATACCTGCATTCAGGCCGGCTGGGACCGGTCCCGCGCTGACTGCCTCGGTGCTCGTCACGCTGATTGCCGCCGCGACCATCGCCGGCGCCTGGTTCTTCCAGCTCGTGCTGGAGATCCTGCCCTGTCCGCTGTGCCTGGAGCAGCGCTACGCCTATTATTTCGCGATCCCGGTCGGTGTGCTCACGGCGCTTGCGGCGCGGAGCGGGGCGCCGCGGCCGCTGCTGCTCGCGGGCCTTGCGATCCTCGCGCTGGCGACACTCGCCAATGCCGGCCTCGGCACCTACCATTCCGGCGTCGAATGGGGGTTCTGGAAGGGCCCGACCGATTGCTCCGGTCCCGTCATCAATCTCGGCAATGCCGCCGACCTGCTGTCCAAGCTCGATACCGTCAAGGTGGTGCGCTGCGACGAGGTGCAGTGGCGTTTCCTCGGTCTCTCGCTCGCCGGCTACAATGTGCTGATCTCGCTGTTGATGGCCGCGATCGCGGCGTGGGGATTTTTGCGGACGGCGAAGCGCTAGGCAAGCGCCGTAGGGTGGGCAAAGCGACTTGTCCGCCGTAGCTCGAAGAGCGATGGCGGAAGCGTGCCCACCATTTTTAGCGATAGTGCGGGAGCATGGTGGGCACGGCGCTAGCGCGCCTTTGCCCATCCTACGAGACCGGAGCTCCGCTACGACTGCGGCGCTTCGCTAATCATCCACATCGTCCTGCGTGCGGCCGAACAGGTGCACGATGCCCGGGGTCGCGATCGTCACGAACACGAAGCGCGACAAATGATGGGCGCCGACGAAGATCGGGTCGATGTGCAGCGTGAGCGCGAGCGCCAGCATCGCATCCATCGCGCCCGGCGCGAAGGCGACGACGACATCCGATAATTTCACCTGCGCGGTGAGCGCGATGATGCCGACGAAGATGGCGGAGACGGCGATGGCCACGGCAAACGAGCCCAGCGCCGCATGGATGTGGCCGGCGAGCGTCTTGATCCGCATCCGCGCGAAACGGCTGCCGATCAATGCGCCGATGCCGATCAACGCCACGCCGCGCACCCAGTTCGGCAGGCCGCCCTCGACCCAGTCTGCGCCATGCAGCACGCTGGAGGCGATCATCGCGCCGAACATCCAGCTCGCCGGAAACCTGATCAGCCGCAGCAGGAGCGCCGCGGCCAGCGAGGCCGCGACCAGCTCCACGAGCTCGAGCGGTGAGGCGATCGTCGTCGTCAGCGACGGTGCGACGGAGGGCGCCACGCCCGCGAACGCGAGCACCATCGGTAGCGCCGCGGTGAGGATGATGACGCGCATGGTCTGCACCACCGCGATGCCGGGCAGGTCGGCGCCGCGCTCGACCGCCAGGATCGTGATCTGCGACAGCGCCCCGGGGCTGCCGGCGAGGAAGGCCGAGGTGCGGTCCCAGCCATGAATGCGCTGGAGGTAATAGCTCGAGCCGAAGGTCGAGCAGAAGGTCGCGAGCGCAAGCAGGCCGATGGTGAGGGGATAGGCGCTGACCTGTTGCAGCAGGTGGCGCGAGACGACCGAGCCCAGTGAAATGCCGAGCAGCACCAGCACGGTCTGGGTCAGGATCGGCGGCAGCGCCAGCTGGCGGCCGGCGATCGCGGCGATCCCGACCGCGATCATCGAGCCCGAGATCAGTCCCCCGGGAAGTCCGGCGACCAGAAACACGAGGCCGCCGACGGTGCCGATGACGAGCGTCTCCACCGTGCTCAAGATCTTGGCACGGCTTGGCCATTCGAACGGCAGGGAGGCGGTGATTTGCTTCACGCCACCTTATCGCAAATCAGCGAGAGGCACACAATTGCAGCTTCGTCATGCCGCAATGCGCGCGCCTCTCACGGATGCTCGCGAGCCGTAGTGTGACGGATTTACTTCTTGTCGGCGGCGGGGGCGGCGGGGGCGGCGGTGCCGGCCTTCGCTTCCTTCATGCACTCACGGCGAAATTTTTTGCGCTCCTTGCCCTTCAGCGCCTTGGCGTCCGCTTGCTTGGAGCATTCGAGCGACTCCGCCGAGCGCTCCTTCGACGCCTTCTTGTCGGCGGGGGCGGCGGCAGTTGTGGTCTTGGCGTCGGTCTTGGCAGCCGGCGCGGCGGTCTGCGCGAAGGCGGTGCCGGTGGCGAGCAGGGAGGTCAGGGCGACGATGGCGAGGCGAGACGTGAAGGTCATGGTGGTGCACTCTTGCGAGATTGCGGAGGGTTGGGAACGTCGGCTCGCCTTGCTGAACGCGACATGAATAATCCGAGCCGGGGGATCACTATATTTTGGCGGCAGGAGCCATCGCTTCCTTGTCGCGGCCGGGCGGCACGCTAGGATAGCAATCCTCGTTTCGCTTCCGTCGGGGAAGACCAAGGAGGAGGACCAAGGATGACCATTCAATCAAAATTGCTGTGTGCGGTTGCATTGACGGGCTTTGCCGCGCTGGTCGCGAGCGCGCCGGCGCAGGCGCTGACCTCGCAGGAGTGCAGCGCGAAATACCAGGCCGCCAAGAAGGACGGCTCGCTTGGCACAACGAAGTGGAATGACTTCCGCAAGGCCCAGTGCGGAGCGGATGCGACGCCTGCCGCCGCGCCGGCCGCCGCTGCTCCGGCTGCGCCCGCCGCTCCTGCCGAGCCGAAGCAGGCGAAGAAGGAGGCGGCCCCCGCTGCCGCGCCAACCCTGCCGGCCGGACCCGCAATCTATCCGAATGCGGTCGACCCGAAATACGCCAAGGAGACCGCCGGCAAGGCCCGCCTCCACACCTGCGTCGACCAGTACAACGCCAACAAGACCACCAACGGCAATGGCGGCATGAAGTGGATCGAGAAGGGCGGCGGCTATTACAGCGAGTGCAACAAGAAGCTGAAGGGCGCCGCCTGAGCTTCGACATGATGCGATGGCCGGAGCAAAGCTCCGGCCATTTCGCTAGTCGAGCAGCTTCTCGGCCGACTTCGCCACGAGCTGCGAGCGTTTGCGTGGACCGCGCTCGACGAACAGCAAGCTCTGGCCGAAGATGAAGCAATAGAACAGGAAGGCCTGCGCCTCGGCCGCCTCGGCCTCGAGGCCGGTCGCGCGATAAAGCTCGGCGACGTGCTTGAGCCGCGCCGCGTCCACGCTCGCGACCGCCGCGGCGGCGTTTTCGTCCGAGCGGGCCCATTGCCGGATCGCGAGCTCGATCGCCATGCCCTCCGGATTGAGCCGCTCGGAATAGAGCTGGATCACCGCCTTCAGCCGCTCGCGGGGCTCTTGCCCATCGAGGCTTGTCTGCTGCGCGATTGACGCCGCACGTCCCTCGCGCCAGCGTTCCAGCATGGCATCGAGCAGCGCGGCACGGTCGGCGAAGCGGCGGTAGAAGCCGCCCTTGGTGACGCCGAGGTTCTTGGCGAGCACCTCGACCCTGACACCCTCGACCCCCGAGCGGGCGAGCTCGGTAAACCCTGCCTCGACCCAGACATCGCCCTTGCCGTCGTTCATGAAGGAAGCCTCACCGGTTCTTGATACGGTACCGTATTGCTAACGCGCGGAGGCGTTGATACGCTACCGTATCAATGATCAGAGGGCGGAAAAACGGCAGGAGGAATTGCGATGCAGGAGGCGACCTATCGCGGCACGGTCTATCCGTGGCAGTGCGATCATGTCGGCCACATGAACATCATGTGGTATGTCGGAAAATTCGACGAGGCCAACTGGAATCTGTTCGCCCGCCTCGGGCTGACGCCGAGCTATCTGCGCTCTTCCGGCCGCGGCATGGCCGCCGTCCAGCAGAACATCACCTACAGGCGGGAGCTGCTCGCCGGCGACATCGTCGAGATCCGCAGCCATTTGCTGGAGGTCCGCGACAAGTCGATCCGCTTCCGGCACGACATGACCAATGCCGAGACTGGCGAGATCGCCGCGTTCTGCGACATCACCGGCGTGCATATGGACCGCAGCCAGCGGAAGTCGGCGCCGTTCACGGATGCGATCCGCGCGGTCGCTCTGCAACATCTTGCCGAGCCGGCCGAGGCCTGAGCCATGGCCGCGTTCGAGCCGAAAAATCCGGGCTATCGCGCTGCCGCCATTGCCATGTTCGACGGCCAGCCGGCGATGCGCACGCTCGGCATCGTGATCGTCCGCCTCGCGCCGGGCGAGGTCGAATTGGCAATGCTGCATTCGGCGGCCTTCACGCAGCAGAACGGTTTTATCCATGCCGGCATCATCACGGCAGGCCTCGATAATGCCTGCGGTGTCGCCGCCTTCACCCTGATGCCGCGCGAGGCCGACATCCTGACCGTCGAGTTCAAGACCACGCTGCTGGCACCCGCCCGCGGCACTCGCTTCGTCTTCAAGGCCGAGGTGGTCAAGCCCGGCCGGACGCTGACCTTCTGCGAGGCGAGGGCCTTTGCCGAGCACGAGGGCAACACCACGCTGATCGCCACCATGACCGGGACGCTGATGGCGATGCTGCCCCGCGCGGCGGCTTCGCCAGCGCCGGCGGCGATCCGCGCATAGCATGGCGATGACATCGCGCCCGCAACGCTCTATATGACGCGTAACAGTTCCCGGTCGCGAACCGTATTTGCAGCGATGGGACCGAAACGGGACGAGATATGGCTGGATTCAGGAACAAGGGCCTCGTGGCGACGCGGCGTGCGGCGCTGACGCTGATCGGGGCGGGTGCCCTTGCGGCAGGTCGGATCACCTCTGCGCGCGCGGCCGCCGCCGATGACGAGGTGCTGACCGAAGCCAAGGTGCTGCGCGACCCCGATGTTCCCGTCGCCGGTAATCCCGACGGCAACATCAGCATCATCGAATGGTCCGACTACAACTGTCCCTATTGCCGCAAGCTCGAGCCGGAGCTGCGCCAGGTGGTCCAGGACGATGGCAAGGTCAGGCTGGTGATGAAGGATTGGCCGATCCTCGGGCCGGTCTCGGTCACCGCGGCGCGGATCGCGCTCGCGGCAAAATTCCAAGACAAGTACCATCAGGCGCATGACGCCATGATGGGTGTCAGCTCGCGCCTGACAGAGCCGCGCATCAACGAGCTGCTCGCGGCCGCCGACGTCGACATGGACCGCCTGAAGCGCGATCTCACCGACCGCGCCAATGACATCGACGCCGTCCTCAAGCGCAACAACGAGCAGGCCGAAGCCTTCGGCTTCAGCGGTACCCCCTCCTTCATCGTCGGCAAGTATCGCGTGCCGGGCGTGCTCAGCATGACCGAGTTCGAGCAGGTCATCGCCGATGCCCGCAAGGCCAAGATGAACTGACGCGACCGGATCGATCGCCGTCAACACAAAGGCGCCGCCGCGGACCCGCGACGGCGCCTTGTTCGTGATACGGCGTCGTTACTTCGACGAGATGCGGACCCAGTCCTTGTGCGCGCGATCGCGCAGCGCATCCCAGTCGGCCTTGGCGACGTCCCAGTTCACGATGGTGCGATTGGTCGTCGCGACCTCGCCATTGGCGACCGACGACGTCTGCATGGAGTCATAGACGTATACGCCGCAACCGAGCAGTAGCGCGCCCAAAATCATTCCGAAAAACGTCTGCATCTGCGAACCTCCGGTGACGGGCGATAACGTCGGCCCGGAGTGATGGTTCCGCGGCAGTACGGCGCAGATAAGGACGACCCGTTCATCCGCGGTTCAGCCACTCCAGCAGCTCTGCGTTGATCTCGCGCGGATAGGTGTGGCTGAGGTCGTCGATCTCGCGATAGGTGACATCGGCGCCGGCGGCGGAGAGGGCCGCCTGCGTCTGGCGCGCGGTCTGTACCGGAAACATCCAGTCGAGCTTGCCGTGGGTGATGAAGATTGGCAGTCCCTGCAGGCGCACGGCGTCCGCCATCTCCGCCATCAGCGGATGGAAGGTCGCCGACACCGGCGCGAGATGCGTGAAGGGCGAGGCGCCGTCGAGCCCGGTGACGTAGCAGAAGGTGCCGCCGTCACTCATGCCGGTCAGCAGCAGGCGCGAGCCGTCGATGGTCCAGCGGCTGCGCACCGTATCGAGAATGCGCATGAGGTTCGGCGTGTCGCTATCGTCGCCCATCAGCGCCCATGTCGGGCCGGTCGCGGTTGGCGCCACCAGGATCGCGCCAAGGCAGCGAGCATCGCGCAGCCAGCTCCAGAGAAAGCCGCGGCCGTTGCCGCTGCCGCCATGCAGCGCCATCACCAGCGGCATGGCGCGCTCCGGCGAGTAATATTCTGGCACATAGACCGAGAAGCCGCCGCGGCTGCCGGGCTCGTTGTGGTCGTGGAAGATGCCGGCGTGTTCGCCCGCGCCGGCTTCCAGCCGCGCCAGCAGATCGTCATTCTCGCGATTGGCGGCGTTGAGGAAGAAGCTGCTCACCGGCGGGAACTGGGTCGACAGCGGATACAGCGCCTCCTGTGCACGAGGCAGATGGCGCAGCGCGCGGAAGACCGCGACGAGATCGCCATTGCCGCGCTCGACCTCGCGTATGGCGGCAAAGGCGGCGATCGTCTCGTTGCAGGCGCGGTCGAGCCGCTCGCGCAGCCCCGTGAACTGCTCGGGCCAGGCACCAATCGCAGCGTGCGCCGCCTGCAGCGCCGCGTCGGGCGCGCCGATCGCATTCATCACCGAGGCAAAGGCCGGCGGATGCAGATTCCGGGTGAAGAAGCCGAGTGCTTCCAGCGCGTTGAGCAACGGCGGCAGCACGGTCACGATGTCGTCAACGACGGCCTCGGTCATCGCCGCTTCCTTGCCTGATGTCGGTTCGATCTCGTCAGTGGAGCTTCGGCGCCTTCAAGAGCTTGAAGCGGTCGGTCGACGTCACCGTGACGTCGAAGGTGACACCTTCATGATGCACGGTGAGCGGCACGTCGACGCCGGCGGCGCCGAGCGCCCACATCTTTTTGTAGAAGGCGGTCTGGCTCGTCACCTCCTCGCCGTCCACTGCAAGGATGACATCGCCGGTCTTCAGCTCCGCGCGCGCGGCCGGGCCGTTGGTGGAGATCCCGATCACCACCAGGCGGTTGTCGATTTCGGTCGAATAGAGCCCGAGCCAGGGGCGCGACGGCTTATTGACGCGGCCGAATTTGCGCAGATCGTCGAGCACCGGCTTCAACAGGTCGATCGGCACGATCATGTTGACGTGCTCGGCCTTGCCTTCGCGTTCGCGCTCGAGCTGCAGCGAGCCGATGCCGATCAGCTCCCCGCGCTCGTTGAGCAGCGCCGTGCCGCCCCAGTTCGGATGCGCGGGATAGGTGAACACGGCCTCGTCCAGCAGATATTCCCAGTAGCCGGCGAATTCCTGCTTGGCCACGATCTGGCTCGCGACCGAGCGCGTGCGCCCGCCGGCGCCGCCGACCACGACGCGGTCGCCGACCCTTGTTTTCGCCGAGTTGCCGAGCGGCAAGGGTTCGACGTCGAGCTGACCGAGCGCCTGCACGAGGCCGAAGCCGGTGACGGAATCGAAACCGAGCGCATGCCCCTCGACGACGCGCCCGTCGGCGAGATGCAGCCACACCGATTCCGCCTCGGTAATGAGATAGCCGATGGTCAGCACCAGCCCGTTGTCGATCACGACGCCGTTGCCGGCGCGTTCGGTGCCCAGCGTTTCGGCACTGAAGGCATCGGGCGGGATGATGGCGTGCAGGCCGACGACGGACGCGAGCGAACGGTCCAGATCGAAACCGTAATCGCTCGCGCGCGGCTGATTGGCCGGCGGCACGCTCCATTCGGTCAGGGCGGGCATGGAGTTCTCCTGGCTGAGAGCATTGCTCCGCCTTGGCCGGCGGAACGACGCGCGAAGCACTCATAATTTAGGCTGGAGGAGGCCGTCTTGAAAGCCTCGTTCCCAACTATTCCGGAGATCGCCGCGTGAAATCTTCGACAGGCACAGGACGCCCGCACAGGTGGCAAGCGGCCGCGCGATCCAGCACCGGCCGCATGGCTGCTGTCCCGCGACGTGCTAGGCGGGGTGCAATGAAGCTGCTAACCATTGCCGCTTCGTTTGACCAAGAGATCACGGACCGAAGCATGGATAATCGCAGCGACATCTGGCGTGGCGTCGACACGATCAAGGCGCGTTTCATCGACCTCAGCGACAGGGTCTGGGGCATGCCCGAGGTGTGCTACACCGAGGCGCGGTCCGCCGCCGAGCATCTCGCCGAGCTGCGCCACCAGGGTTTCCGTATCACCGAGAACGTCGCGGGCATCCCGACCGCGGTAATGGGCGAGTGGGGTGAGGGCGGTCCGGTCATTGCCTTCATGGGTGAATATGACGCGTTGCCGGGCCTCAGCCAGGAGGCCGGCGTCGCCGAGCACCGTCCGGTCGAGACCGGCGGCCACGGCCACGGTTGCGGCCACAATCTGCTTGGTTCCGCGGCGCTGCTCGCCGCGACCGCGATGAAGGACTGGCTCGCCGAGAACAAGGTGCCCGGCCGCGTGCGCTATTACGGCTGCCCGGCGGAAGAGGGCGGCGCAGCCAAGGCCTTCATGGTGCGCTCGGGCGCGTTTGAAGACGCCGACATCGCCATCACCTGGCATCCGCACAGCTTCTGGGAAGTCGCGGTGACGCCGTCGCTTGCCAACACGCGCGCGGATTTCATCTTCACCGGCCGCACCTCGCATGCGGCGGCCTCGCCGCATCTCGGCCGCTCTGCGCTCGACGCAGTAGAGCTGATGAATGTCGGCGTGAACTACATGCGCGAGCACATGCCGAGCGACGCGCGCGTGCATTACGCCCTGCTCGACACCGGCGGCATCGCCCCCAACGTGGTGCAGGCGCATGCGCGCGTGCGCTATTCGATCCGCGCCCGCGATCTGCCCGGCATGAACGAGCTGGTCGGACGCGTCAGCAAGATCGCGGAAGGCGCGGCATTGATGACCGAGACCAAGGTCGAGATGAAGATCATCTCCGCGGTCTCCAACATCCTGCCGAACACGCCGCTGGAGCAGGCGCTGCACCGGGTGATGGAAGAGCTGGGGCCGCCGCATTTCGACGACGCCGACAAGGGCTTTGCCAGCCAGATCCGCGCCACGCTGACCGACAAGGACATCGCGTCGGTCTATTACGCGATCGGCATGGAGCCGACTGATCGGCCGCTGGCCGACTTCCTGGTGCCGCTCGATGCCAAGCGCAACCCGCTGGTCGGCTCGACCGACGTCGGCGACGTGAGCTGGGTGGTGCCGACCGTGCAGGTTCACGCACCCACGGTTGCAATCGGCACGCCGTTCCACACCTGGCAGGTGGTGGCGCAGGGCAAGAGCGGACACGCTCATAAGGCAATGGTGCAGGCGGCGAAGGCGATGGCCGGGATCGGCATCAAGGCGTTGACGGATCCGGAGCTGATTAAGGCCGCGAAAGCGGACTTGCAGAAGCGGACCGCCAAGACACCTTATGTCTGCCCGCTGCCGGACCACGTCGCGCCGCCGCTGACCATGTCCGTGGCGTAGAATTTCGCCTCGATACTTCGTCTGATGCCGCGAACAAATTTTCCGCAGTGCAACGTGGATTCCGGCGCGATTTAGCGCCGGATTGCCGAACGCTTGGGCTGCGGAACAGAGTTTTGCCCAACAGACAGCCAGAACACCGTTTGCATACACATGGTCGCAGTTGACGCGCGGCCTATTCGGTGTGCCATCTACCGCCAGCAAAACCCGGCGGCCGCGGTGCGGCTGCCTGCATCCATACGGGAACCAGACGGGGGACAACCATGCTGGATAAAGAACTGCGTTCGATGATCGGTGACGTGAAGGACGGCCGGATGGACCGCCGTGCCTTCATCATGCGTATGGCCGCGGTCGGCCTCACCGCACCCCTCGCCAACCAGATCCTCGCGCTCGGCGGCGTCGCCATGGCGGAAGGTGCCCAGACCTACAAGCCGACCAAGCGCGGCGGCGGCGGTGCGCTGAAGCTGCTGTGGTGGCAGGGGCCGACCCTGCTCAATCCGCATTTCGCCACCGGCACCAAGGACCAGGACGGCGCGCGCCTGTTCTACGAGCCCCTCGCTTGTTGGGATCCCGACGGCAACATGAAGCTGGTTCTGGCGGCCGAAATTCCCTCGATCGAGAACGGCGGCCTCGCCGCCGACGGCAAGTCGGTGACCTGGAAGCTCAAACCAGGCGTCAAATGGCATGACGGCAAGCCGTTCACCGCCGATGACGTCGTGTTCAACTGGGAATACGCCAGGGATCCCGCGACCTCCGCCCTGACCATCGCGACGCTCCGCGACATCACGGTCGAGAAGGTGAATGACCTCACGGTTCGCATCCTCTTTAACAAGCCGACGCCGTTCTGGGCCGACGCCTTTGTCGGGGCTCCCAACACCATCATCCCCAAACATTTGTTCGCCGACTACAAGGGGTCCAAATCGCGGGAAGCGCCCACCAACCTCTCGCCGGTCGGCACTGGCCCCTACAAGTTCGTCGAGTTCAAGCCGGGCGATCTCGTCCGCGGCCAGCTCAATCCCGATTACCACATGCCGAACCGGCCTTATTTCGACACGGTCGAGATGAAGGGCGGCGGCGACGCCGTCTCTGCGGCGCGCGCGGTGATCCAGACCGGCGAATATGATTTCGGATGGAACATCCAGGTCGAGGACGACGTGCTGCTGCGCCTCGAAAAGGGCGGCAAGGGCAAGACCGTTTATGCCGTGGGCGGGGACACCGAATTCATCGCGCTCAACTTCACCGATCCGAACACCGAGGTCGATGGCGAGCGCTCCTCGATGAAGACCAAGCATCCGCTGTTCTCCGATCCGGCGGTACGCAAGGCGCTGTCGATGCTGGTCGACCGCGAGTCCATCAAGAAGGCGATCTACGGCCGCGCCGGCCGCACCACCGCCAACTTCCTCAACGGTCCCGAGAAGTTCGTCTCCAAGAACACGACCTGGGAATTCAGCATCGAGAAGGCCTCGAAGCTGCTCGACGACGCCGGCTGGAAGCCCGGCGCGGATGGCATCCGCGAGAAGGACGGCAAGAAGCTGAAGCTTCTGTACCAGACCTCGATCAACGGACCGCGTCAGAAGACCCAGGCGATCGTCAAGCAGGCCTGTCAGAAGGCCGGCATCGACGTCGAGCTGAAGTCGGTGGTGGCGTCCGTGTTCTTCTCCTCCGATGTCGCCAACCCCGACACCTACGCGCATTTCTACGCCGATCTCCAGATGTTCCAGATCCCGCTGAGCCAGCCGGATCCGTCTCAGCATATGCGCCGCTATCTGTCGACCAACGTCGCCACGAAGGAGAACAAGTGGCAGGGCACGAACTTCCCGCGCTGGGTCAACAAGGACTATGACGCAGCGATCGAAGCAGCCGAAGGCGAAATGGATCCGGTCAAGCGCGCGGCGCATTATATCAAGGCCAACGATCTCATGTTCCAGGACACCGTGTTCATCCCGGCGCAGCATCGCCTAAAGGTGGAAGCGGCGGCCAACAATCTGCGTCCTATCATCAGCGGCTGGGCCAACGAAACCGACAATCTGCACGATTGGTATCGCGAGGAATGATCCCCCAGCTCTAGACGGGGTCTTTCCCTATGAGTCAGTACGTCCTGCGTCGCCTCCTGATCGCGATTCCGAGTCTTCTCGGAATCTCGGTCGTGCTGTTCGTCGTGCTGGCGCTTGCGCCAGGCGATCCGTTCTCGGAACTGGCGACGAACCCGAACGTCCCGCCCGAGGTGCAGGCCGCACTTCGGGCCAAGTTCGGCCTCGACGATCCGATCCACCTCCGTTACCTGCACTGGCTCAACGCCATGCTGCACGGTGACTGGGGTTTCTCCTTCGTCAGCCGGATGAACGTCGACACGCTGATCCTCCAGCGTTTGCCGGCGACGCTCTACGTGATCGGTTCGGCGCAGATCCTGGCGCTCCTGATCGCGATCCCGGTCGGGGTCTATGCGGCGACAAAGCCCTATTCGCTGTTCGACCAGATCGCCAATACGCTCGCCTTCGTCGGCTTCTCGCTGCCGACCTTCTTCACCGGCATCCTGTTCATCCTGATCTTCTCGGTCACGCTGGACTGGCTGCCTTTCGTCTATACGACCGACATCAAGGGCACCGGCATCCATTGGGTGCTGGAGATGATCCGGCAGGCGATCATGCCGGTGGCGGTGCTCGGTCTGTTTCAGGCGGCGTCGATGACGCGTTTCGTTCGCTCGGCGATGCTCGACGTGATCCGGCTCGACTATGTCACCACGGCGCGCGCCAAGGGGCTTGGGCAGGCCACGGTCATCGTCAAGCACGTCATGCGCAACGCCATGATCCCGGTCGTCACCCTGATTGCGTTGCAGATGCCGGCCGTGTTCGGCGGCGCCATCGTCACCGAGCAGATCTTCCGCATCCCCGGCATCGGCTCGCTGCTGATCTCCTCCATCCTTTCCAACGACACGCCGGTGGTGATGGCCGTTACCTTCGTCTTCGCGTGCCTCGTCGTGCTGTTCAATCTCATCGCGGACGTCCTTTATGGCTGGCTTGACCCTCGCATCTCCCTCCGCTGAGCGGCGCGTCTACTCGCCCTGGCGCGAGATGTGGCGGCGCTACAGCCGCCACAAGCTCGCCGTGGTCAGTGCGTTTCTGCTCCTCATTCTGATCCTGGCGGTGGTGGCCGGCCCCTTCGTCTGGCGGGTCAAGATCGACGACATCGATATCGTGGCGGGCATGCAGGGGCCGTCGCTTGCCCATCCGTTCGGCACCGACGATCTCGGGCAGGACATCCTGGCCCGCATGATCTATGGCGGCCGCATCTCGCTCGCGGTCGGCCTTGCCGCGATGCTGGTGTCCGTCTTTATCGGTGTCCTGATCGGCGCGCTCGCCGGCATGTCGCGCGGCGCGCTCGGTCACGGCCTGATGTGGCTCACCGATCTCTTCCTGTCCCTGCCGCAACTGCCGCTGCTGCTGCTGCTGATCTATCTCTTCCGCGACGGGCTGAAGCAGATGTTTGGTCCCGAGGGCGGCATCTTCATCCTGATCGTGCTCGTGATCGGCGGCTTGCGCTGGATGCCGGTCGCGCGGCTGGTGCGCGCGCAGTTCCTGTCGATCCGCGAGAAGGAGTTCGTCGAGGCCGCCCGTGCGCTCGGCGCAAGTCCGGTGCGCCAGGTGGTGCGGCACATCCTGCCCAATGCGCTCGGTCCCGTGATCATCGCCGGCACCATCGACGTGGCTGCCGCCATCATCGCGGAATCGACGCTGTCCTTCCTCGGCCTCGGCTTTCCGCCGGATACGCCAACCTGGGGCCGGCTCTTGTACGACGCCAAGGATTTCCTCGACATCGGCCCGCACTGGGCGCTGTTTCCGGGCGGCGCGATCTTCATCGCGGTGGTCGCCATCAACTTCATCGGCGACGGCCTGCGTGACGCGCTCGATGCGCGACGGGTGATCTGATGGCGCCGCTGCTGGAAATCAAAGGGCTGAAAACCCACTTCTCGACCGACGACGGCATCCTGCAGGCCGTCGACGGTGTCGACATCTCCATCAACAAGGGCGAGACGCTCTGTGTCGTCGGCGAATCCGGCTGCGGCAAGACCGTGACCGCGATGTCGATCCTGAAGCTGATCGCCATGCCGCCGGGCCGCATCGCGGCGGGCCAGATCATCTTCGAGGGCCGCGATCTCGTGCCGCTGACGAGCCGTCAACTCGACGAGATCAGGGCCAAGGAGATCGGCTTCATCTTCCAGGAGCCGATGACCTCGCTCAATCCGGTGCTAACCATCGGCGAGCAGATCGCCGAGAGCCTGCGCCGCCATGAAGCGGTGACGAAGAAGCAGGCGCTCGAGCGCACCATCGAGATGCTGAAGCTGGTGCAGATCCCCAACGCCGAGGGACGCGTGCACAATTATCCGCACCAGTTCTCAGGCGGCATGCGCCAGCGCGTGATGATCGCGATGGCGCTTGCCTGCAGGCCGAAGCTGATCATCGCCGACGAGCCCACCACCGCGCTCGACGTCACCATCCAGGCGCAGATCCTCGACCTCTTGCAGGACATGAAGGAGCGCTTCGGCATGGCGGTGATGCTGATCACCCACGCCATGGGCGTCGTCGCCGAGACCGCGCAGCGCGTCGTCGTGATGTATGCCGGCAAGGTGGTGGAGGAAGCGCTCGTCGACGACCTCTTCGGCAATCCCGGCCATCCCTACACCCAGGGGCTGATCCGCTCGATCCCGCGCATCGATCTCGACAGCGAGCACAAGACAAGGCTCGAAGCGATCGGCGGCTCGGTGCCGATCCTGATCAATCCGCCGGTCGGTTGCCGCTTCGCCCCGCGCTGCAAGTTTGCCATGAACGTCTGCACCGAGAAGGAGCCGCTGCTGCGCGAGATCGCGCCCGGCCATCGCATGGCCTGTCACCTCGGAGATACGCAGTTGGGAGGCACGGCATGACCGAGCCCTTGCTCCGCGTCAGCGGCCTGAAGAAATATTTCCCCGTGCACGGCGGCCTGTTGTCGCGCCAGGTCGGCAGCGTCTATGCGGTCGACGGGGTCTCGTTCTCGGTCAACCGCGGCGAGACGCTCGGCCTCGTCGGCGAATCCGGCTGCGGCAAGTCCACCACCGGCCGCTGCGTGCTGCGCCTGATCGAGCCGACCGACGGCGAGGTCGTGTTCGACGGCCAGGACGTGCGCCAGCTCAGCGGCAATGATTTGCGCGCGATGCGGCGGAACATGCAGCTGGTGTTCCAGGATCCGTTCGCCTCGCTCAATCCGCGCATGACGGTCGGCGCCATCCTCGGTGAGGCCCTGATCATCCATAAGCTCGGGTCGTCGGCCAAGGAGCGCGAGGAGCGCGTCGCCAGCCTGCTCGTGAAGGTCGGCCTCAAGGCCGAGCACATGCGCCGCTACCCGCACGAATTCTCGGGCGGCCAACGCCAGCGCATCGTGATCGCGCGGGCGCTCGCGGTCGAGCCGAAGCTGATCGTCTGCGACGAGCCGGTGTCCGCGCTCGACGTCTCGATCCAGGCGCAGGTGATCAATCTGCTGGAGGATCTCCAGGCCGAGCTGAACCTCACCTATCTGTTCGTCGCGCACGACCTGTCGGTGGTCGAGCACATCTCCGACCGCGTCGCCGTGATGTATCTCGGCCGGATCGTCGAGCTGGCGAAAGCGAGCGATCTCTACCGCAATCCGCAGCATCCCTACACCAGGGCGCTGTTGTCGGCGGTGCCGGTGCCCGATCCCAAGCTCAAGCGTGAACGCATTCGCCTCAAGGGCGACGTGCCAAGCCCGATGAAGCCGCCATCCGGCTGCCACTTCCACACCCGCTGCCCGATCGCCCAGCCGCGCTGCGCGGAAAGCGCGCCCGTACTGAGGGAAGGGGCGGGCGGCCATTTTGTGGCGTGCCATCTCGCCTGACGTCGCGCGAGGCGGTGCGCCCGTTCATCCGTCCCTGAGCAGGCCGTGGGCCGAAAGGGCCTGCCGGAAAGCCTCCACCGACGTGTGATGATGCGCGAAGAGGCCCGCTTCCCGCGCGCCGGCGACATTTGCCGCGAGGTCGTCGACGAACAGAACGGTCTGCGGCGTCGTCTGTAGCTCCGACAGGCAGAGGCGATAGCAGCGCGGGTCCGGCTTGGCGGCCTTGAACCGGGCCGACGTGTAGATGCGGGAGCCGAACAGCGGACGCAATTCCGGCAGCAGCGCGTCGATATGGTCGGCGACCAGCGTGGTATTGTTGGTCAGGACGGCAACATCGATGGTCTCATGCAGGCGGCGCGCAATCTCCAGCATCGCGCGATCGGCCTTCATCGAACGGCGGCGCGCCTCCACCCACTCATCGAGCGAGAGGGGATAGCCGATGCGCTCGCCAAATCCCCGCAAATAGTCGGCGGCATCGAGCGTGCCGGAGTCGCCGAGAAGCTCGAATCCGCTCTCCCAGATCGCCTTGTAGACGAACTCACTGGTGGTCCCCGCAAGCTCCGCCAGAAACGCGACGCGCCTTCCTCTGTCGTATTCGCAGAGGACATTGTCCATATCAAAGAGGACAAGCTTGATCTCGTCAGGCACGGGAACGCTCCCGGCCGGACCGAAACATCCGGCCGTGCTCAAAGTCATATCCCACTGGAGCGCGGGCGACAAATCCGGGCGCCAAGGCCGAACGTTGCGATACTGGTGTCGAGCGTCGCAGCTTCATGGCTACGAGGTGCGGCGGCGGGCCAGTTGATGCAGCACCGTGTCGATGGTCGGGACCGCACCAGTCTCGCGGAGCCAATTGTCGGCCAGCTCCCTCAGTTCGCCCGGCGTCAAGCCGAACTTGCGGCGGAATGCGCGAATGAAGGTGGAATCGCTGCTGAAGCGCATGCCGACGGCGAGGTCGATCAGCCGCGTGTCCTCCGCGGACGGCGATATCAGCTGGCGGAAAGCGAGATTGAGCCGCTGCTCCCTCACATAGTGCGAGAGCCCGCCATCCGCCTCAAACAGCCGATAGAGGGTCGCGCGCGAGATCTGGAAGTGGCGGCACAACTCGTCTGCGGTGAGCGCGTCGGTCTCGAGATTGTCCGCGATGCGGCGCTTGATCATCGCAAGATAAAGATGCCGCTCGGCGCGTTCGACTCCGGCTGCAATGTCGGCGGTCCCGCCGGCGGCCGCGGCAACGATGTCGGCGATCGCTTCGATCGTGGCCTCGGCGCTGCCGGCCTCAGGCTCGGGTGGCAGCGTAAGCGCCGCGTAATGGCTGGCAAGCAGGCGCGTATGAGGATGGTTTGACGGCAGCAAGGTTGCCGTGGCCGAATCCGGATGAGCAAGCCGTGGTGCCAGCATGGCGCGTTGCAGGATGATCGCCATCAGACGGGTACGACTGCCGCCGCCGCGCAACACCGTCCGGTTCGGCTGCGCCATGTCGATCAGGCAGATGGCGCCAGGCCCCATCGTCACCTCGCGCCGGCCGGAGCTGAACCGCATCTCGCCTTCGACACACAAGGTGATCTGAAAGTGATCCATCGCACCGCGGGCGACGTGTGCAGGCGTCCGGTCGTATTCCTGATCGGTCGCGCGCGTATCGACCAGCAACGCATTGCGGGTCATCATCGTCACGGTGGTGACATGGAAGTTGTCCTCCGTGGTGAGCGGAACGACATCGCAGATGTCGGCCGTCATGGCGCGCAACTGTCTCAGCGCGTCCACCCCGCGCCCCGGGATGTCCGCCGGCATGGTCTCGTTCACGGCCGTCTCGTCTGCATTGCCCCACGATGAGGCCGTACCGCATGGACCCGATCGAAGAAGTCCGGCGGCCCCCCAACATCGCCTCGGGATGTAGCCATTCAGAAATCGGTGCGCAAGCGATGGTGGGCAGGAATTGGCGCGCGCCGATGTGCCGCATGTGCACGCCGCGCTAGCCTCGCTTGCCTGCTACGCAGGAAAGGGCGGCGTTCGCTACGCCTGGCAGAATTCGTCACGCGCTCTTCGCGGGCCAGGGCACGACCTGTCCCGACATCACCATACGGTCACGGCCGCTGTCCTTGGCGGCGTAGAGCGCGCGGTCGGCGCCGGCGACCAGCGTGTTGCAGTCCAGCGCGGTCTGAGATGGAAGGCTTGTCGCAGCGCCGATGCTTGCCGTAACCAGCCGGGAGGGCGGATTCTGCGCATGCAGCATGGCGAGGTCGTGCAGTGCCTCGCGAATCCCTTCGCCGACTTCGGCGCAACCATCCGGGCCGGTGTTCGGCAACAGAACGGCGAATTCCTCGCCGCCGTAGCGCGCCGCGAGGTCAGCCGGGCGCCTGGCCTGAGCGGACAGGATCCGGCCGAGTGCGCGCAGGCATCCGTCGCCCGCCTGATGTCCGTAATGATCGTTGAATTTCTTGAACTGATCGACGTCGATCAACAGGAGCGAGATCTGCGTGCCGTCGCGCCGGGCGCGTGCCCATTCCTCCGCGAGGCGTTCGTCGAACGCGCGGCGGTTGGCAAGGCCGGTCAGGCCATCGGTGGTCGCGAGCGATGCCAGTTTGTCCTGCAAGTCCTTCTGCTCGGTCATGTCGCGCACGACCGCGACGACACCGTCGACTTCGCCGCTGTCGGAGGCTCGGGTCACGTGCAAGGCCGCCTCGGCCCAGATATCGCCCTTGTCGCGATGGCGCTGGCGATAGACGAACCGCGCTTCCTCGGCCTCGCCGTTCTTCAGCGCTGCGATGGCCTGCTCGACCCGCTCCATGTCGTCCGCGTGGATACCGGCCACCGCTGACGTGCCGAGCAGCTCCTCGGGAGACCAGCCGATGATGCGCACGCACGAGGGCGAGACGTAGAGCAGCCGGTTATCCAGCCCGATCCGGGATACCATGTCGCTGGATTGCTCGGCGAGCAGGCGGAAATGGGCTTCATTCGCGACCAGGGCCTGCGCCATTCGCTGCCGCTGCCAGAGCTGGCGGACCAGGTAGAAGCCGATCACCGCGATCAGCGCGACGAGGCCGAGCACGAAGACCGTGCGTACGGCTGCCGCGCGCCGCCAGGGCGCCAGCACGTCGTCCTGCGACTTGCTCGCCAGCACCATCAGCGGATAGCGGTTGCTGCGCTGATAGTAGCTCAGCCGCTGCACGCCATCGAGCGGCGACTTGAAATAGTAGACCGCAGCCGCCGGGCGACTTTTCCATTCCCTGAACAGCGGCGCATTGGAGAGGTCGCGCCCGATGAAGGCGCCGCTCTCGTCGTGGCTCCGCGCCAGCATGATACCGGCGTCGTTGAGCAGCGATGCCGAGCCGTTCGACCCGACGTCGAAGCGCTCGTAGAATTTCGCGAAATAGGCGACGTCGATCGTTAGCAGCGCGACGCCGGCAAAGCTGCCGTCGGGGTGGTTGATCCGGCGTGACGCGGTGATGATCCACTGGCCGCCGGCGCGGCTCTTGATGGGCCGGCCGATCAGCGTGTCCTTCGCCCGGGAATCACGGTGCTGCCGGAAATATTCGCGATCGCTGTTGTTGAGCTTGGCGAAGTCGAGATGCTCGGTCGTAGCAAGCCATCGGCCGGTCTCGTCATAGACGAAGATGCCGCGGATGCGGTCCGATGATTTGCGGGTCGGCAGGTAAGTCTGGAGCTTCGCGATCGTGTCCGGGCCGGTTCCGTCGAGTTCGAGGCGATGGACCAGTCCGACCAGGATCGTATCGGCAAGCTCGAACGTGTCGTCCGCGTGCTGGACCAGGGAATGCGCGAGGTTGGCGACGTCGATCTCGGCGTTCCTGAGATCGGCGTTGTGCGTTTCCCATTCGCGCCAGACGCTCAAGCCGAGGATCGCCACGCAGATCAGCACGACGAATCCCGCCGCCCAGAGCGGAAGGCGCGTCTTGCCGAGCTCGCGGGCCGTGACCATCGGCTTGCTCCAAATCGGAGCAAACCTCTCACTTTGGTCTTAACGGCCTGTTGCAACTTCCGCGATGATTTTGCGCGTCCGTAGTCAGCCAGAGGAGATCGTCGATATTTTGATCGACTCTCATCGTCGGATGTTAACCACGCCGCCGCGGCAGGATGTTTCGCGCGGCGTCTGTCGCGTCAGTCCATCAGCGTGAAGCCGACGCGCAGCGTCACCTGGTAGTGGCGGACGGCGCCATTCTCGATGTGACCGCGTGTCTGCACCACCTCGAACCATTTCATTTCGCGAACGGTCTTGGCGGCGCGGCTGATCGCATTCTTGATCGCATCCTCGATGGAGGTTTCGGATGATCCGACCAGCTCCAGGATCTTGTAGACGTGATCCGTCTCGGCTGTGGGCATGGTACGTCTCCCTCGTTTGCGCTGCGGCACCACCGCCACCCGCTCCCATTTGAACGGGTACCGGCGTTCCCGGTTCCATCGTCCGCCATGGCCCGCATGCGCCAGCCGAGGTGGAGTGCGCCGCACCCGCCTGCTAAGCGCTGTCCATGGATTCGGCGCGGCGCGACAGGACGATCGGCTCTCTCTGCCTCGGTGTGACCGCGTTCGGCTGGGCGCTGAACTGGCCATTGATGAAGCTGCTGCGCCAGCAATGGCCGCCGCTGTTCGCGCGCGGGCTGGCCGGCGTCTGCGCCTCGCTCATTCTCGGTGTGCTGGTACTGAGCCGGAAGGAATCCTTCGCCGTTCCGCGCGAGGCGATTCCGCGGCTGTTGTTTGCGACCCTCACCAACGTCCTTGCCTGGATGGGGCTCGGCACGGTCGCGATGAAATATGTGACCGTGAGCGAGGGGGCTCTGCTCGCCTATACGATGCCGATCTGGGCCATGCTGTTCGCCTGGCCGGTGCTGGGTACGCGGCCGACCATGCGGGATATTTTGGGTCTCGTCCTCGGCGTCGCCGGCGTCGCGCTGCTCCTCGGCGGCCATGGCTTTGCGTTCGGCGCCGACAAGCTGCTCGGCATCGCGCTCGCACTGCTCTGCGCCATCCTGTTCGCGCTCGGCAATGTCCTCAACCGGAAACCGCTGCCGATGCCGCCGCTCGTGGTCGTCGCCTGGCAGGTTGGGCTCGGCTGCGCCACGATGCTGATCCTCGGCATCCTGTTCGAGCATCCCGACATCACCGCGATCACCCCGCTGGGACTCGGCTGCTTCGTCTATATGACGCTGGTGCCGATGGGCGTCTGTTACGTCACCTGGTTCGAGACGCTGCGCCGCCTGCCGCCGACCTCGGCTTCGACCGGCATGCTGATCGTTCCCGTGATCGGCGTCGTCTCCGCCGCGATCATCCTGGGCGAGCCGCTGGGCCTGCGCGAATGGGCGGCGATGGCGCTCACGCTCGGCGGCGTGACGCTGGCATTGCAGCGGACGTAGAGGCTTTATTCCGCGGCCTGCGACAGGATGGGCGCCGGCTGCGTCCCGCGCCACAGCAGCCGCAGCAGCAGGACCAGGAGCGCCATCAGGGCGAAGCCACCCAGAGCGGGCGCGAAATGTTGGTCGGGATCGGCCTTCTGCCCGAATTGCACCGCGAGCCGCCCCGACTGCAACAGCCCATAGGCTCCGGCGAACAGGATCAGCCCGTATATGACGCTCCGCTCGCGCGGGCTTGCCATCCTGGCGAGATCGGGCAGCATCAGGGCCAGACCGATCCCGACCATCGGCAGATCGTAATCATACGCATAGGGGCTGATCATCACGGATACCATCACGGCGGCACCGAGCGTGAAGGCCGGTGAAGCGCCCCGCGCCGCACCGAGAAGGACGGCGAACAAGGCCAGCCCGGCAACTGCCGTCTGTCCCCAGAAGGCGGCGCTTGCGGGAAGGCCGGCCTTGTACAGCGCCGCATAGGTCGAGATCATGCGGAAGAGTGGGTAGAAGCCCTGCTCGAGATAGCCCGCCGATTCCCTGATCGCTCCGAGCCACGCGAGCCAGATCTGCCACCCGAAGAGGAGCGTGCAGAGCAGTGAGCTCGCCAATACGACGGCCGCGGCCGTTCCGAGCGCAATCCAGCGCCGCGTCACCAGCAGATAGACGCCGGCGGCAATCGCCAGGTGCGGCTTGATTACCATGGCGCCGAGCGCGAGGCCGGCCAACAGCTGCCGCCGCTCCACGTTGAGGCAGACCAGCCCGATCAGCGCCCCCGTCAGAAAGCCGTTCTGCCCGCAGCCGATGGTGATCGCCATCGCCGGAAACAGGATCACCAGCACCTGCGCGAAATTCCGGCCGGCGATCGCCCGGAGCGTCACGAGATAGAGTGCAAGCGTCGCGGCGGTGAAGAGGAGATAGCCGACGCCGACCGGCAGGAATGCGAACGGCGCGAGCAAGAGGTCGTATTGCGGCGGATAGGTCCAGGGCATGAAGCCGGTGGCGCCGCCGGCTGCCTCCATCTGCATCTTCAGCAGGGCATCGAAATGATAGACCTGGTCGAGATCGCCGCGCCAGACATGCTGCGCTACGATGTGGAAGGCATCGAAGTCGGAGAGCTCGCGATCCGTCCAGCCGCCGAAGCGTGCGAACCAGAAGGCCTTGAAGACGGCGATCGACGCTAGCGCCGCCAGCACGAAGCGGACATAGGTAGTCCGCTTCGATGGCGAGGACTGAACCGCTTCCAGCGTCTCGGCAAACATGAGCGACGACCTTGGACCTGATGGATCGGCGGTTGGACGGGCAGGGCCGCGGATCCCGGCCAAACTGCCATCGGAGGCTTAAGGGACGGTAACGAATGCGGAAGGATTTGGCGCCGGCGCCTCTCTGGCGGAGCCGGGGCGCGCGGAACTGGCCCGGTTAACCGCCGATCTTGCGCCCGGGATGACGCGATTTCCGGGCGAACCTGGATGCGATGTCGAGATGACCTTTTCGAAATCGCCCGCCCGCACAGATGGCCGTGCTTGCCCGCTCGAAGACAGGCGAGCTAACCTGCGCATATCCTGCCAAATTTTCTGCCAAGTTCGATGTGCGGTGATGATCGACAGTTGGACGAAGGGCGCTCTGGTTGCGATCGGCCTGTCTGCCGTGCCCGCGCCGGGCGTCGCGCAGGACGATCTCGATGCTGCGCCCGGCACGATGACGCTGCAAGTGACCACCGATCCCTCCATGATCGAGTGCCGCAAGCTTGAGACGGCCAATCCCGCCTTGCGCGCCTTCCTGCCGCTGCGCCGGACTTTCAACGATGACTTTGACGAGCATCCGCTTGCGACCGGTCGCTGGGTGCCGCATTACGCCGGCGGTGCGGCGTGGCCGGAAGCGCGCTATTGGGGCGGTGACGGCTCCGACTTCAAGCGCAAGACCAGCGCCAATGGCGAGCAGCAGATCTATGTCGATCCGCGCTATTCGGGGCGTGCGGGGACGCCGCTTGGGTTAGATCCGTTCAAGGTGAAGGACGGCGTGCTCTCGATCGTCGCCAGCCGCACGCCGCCGGAACTGAAGTCCGTTCTGTTCAACAACGAGTACATCTCGGGAATCCTGACCACGCAGGGCACGTTCGCGCAGAAGCACGGCTATTTCGAAATCCGCGCCAAGGTGCCGGTCGGCCATGCGGTCTGGCCGGCGTTCTGGATGCTGGCGGACGACGGCGGCTGGCCGCCGGAGGTCGACGTGCTGGAAGGCCGCGGCGAGCGGCCCGGCGATCTCGTGATGACGACGCATTGGCGGATTCCGTCGACCCAGAAGATCCAGTCCTGCGGCTTCGACTATGCGGTCGGCGATGCCTCCAGCATGTTCCACAATTACGGTGTGCTGTGGGAGGAGGATCGCCTGGTCTATTTCATCGACCGCAAGCCGGTCTCCGACATCAAGGTGCCGATCGGCTTCGATGATCCCATGTACATGATCGTCAATCTTGCGATCGGATCGAAATTCTTTCTCGGCGTCGGTCCGGTTGATGCGGAATCGCCGCCCACGGTCGCATTCGAGATCGACCGGATCTCCGCCTATCAGATCGACATGGAGCAAGCTCGGAGATAGCGATGTCAGCTGATGTCTCGCGGCGCGATCTTGCGAAGCTCGCGGGGCTCGCCGCGCTTGGTGCAGCGGCGGGTGCCAGGGCTGCGGATAACAAGGTTGCAGATAACAAGGCTGCAGATAATGAGGCGCCCGCATCGGCCGATCGCCACGCGCCCTTTCCCAAGGATTTTTTGTGGGGCACGGCGACCTCGTCCTACCAGATCGAGGGCGCCGTCGACGAGGACGGCCGCGGCCAATCGATCTGGGACATTTTCAGCCACACGCCCGGCAAGATCGAGGACGGCTCGACCGGCGACCGCGCCAACGAGCACTATCACCGCTACAAGGACGACGTCGCGCTGATTAAGGCGCTCGGCGTCAAGGCCTACCGCTTCTCGATTGCGTGGCCGCGGGTGTTTCCGGATGGATCGGGCCAGCCCAATCCGAAGGGGCTCGATTTCTACAACCGGCTCGTCGACGAGCTGCTCGCGAACGGCATCGAGCCCTATGCGACGCTCTATCATTGGGACCTGCCGCAGGCGCTCCAGGATCGCGTCGGCGGCTGGCAGTCGAGCGACACGTCGAAGGCTTTTGCAGATTACTCCGCCTATGTCGCCGCGCGCCTGACCGATCGGGTCAAAACCATCTTCACCGTGAACGAGGTCGGGCGCTTCGTGAACTTCGGCTATGGCTGGGGCATCGACGCGCCCGGCCTCAAGCTGCCGACCGCGCAGCTCAACCAGGCGCGCCATCACGTCGCGCTGGCGCATGGGCTTGCCGTGCAGGCGATCCGCGCGTCGGGCCGCGCCGGCACCCGCGTCGGTGCCGCCGAAAACATCGCGGCCTGCGTGCCGGCCATCGCGACGCCGGAAAATATCCGCGCTGCCGAGATCGCAACGCGTGAGCTCAACGCCGGCTTTCTTGGCGTGGTGCTGGAGGGCAAGTACACCGACGGCTTCCTCGCCTATGCCGGGGCGGATGCGCCGAAATTCACCCCTGACGAGTTGAAGATCATCGGCACGCCGAACGATTTCGTCGGGCTCAACATCTACGCGCCGCAATACTACGTCACGGCCTCCGAGCGCGCGTCGGGCTTCCGCGTGCTGCCGTTCCCAGCCTCGTTCCCGCACATGAACTCGGAATGGCTGCGGGTCGGCCCTGAGGTGATCTACTGGGCCCCGCGTCTCGCCGCAAAAATCTGGAACATCGAGACCATCTATATCAGCGAGAACGGCACCTCGTCCGAGGACAAGATCGCTACTGACGGCCAGGTCTACGATCTCGACCGCATCATGTTCCTGCGCAATTACCTGACCCAGATGCAGCGTGCGATCGCCGAGGGCGTGCCGATTCGCGGCTATTTCCTGTGGAGCCTGATGGACAATTTCGAGTGGATCTACGGCTACGGCAAGCGCTTCGGCCTCTACCGGGTCGACTTCGAGACCCAAGCGCGCCTGCCGAAGCTGAGCGCGGCGTTCTATCGGGACGTGGTGATGCGGAATGCGATCGGGGTGTGAGCTGGACGCCTAGCCCCCGCTACTCTCCTGGCCCACAATAGACCCGCGCCACGGCGCCGTTCGTTTCTCCTTGAAGCGCGCATCGCGGCCGCTCCGTTGCAATCGAAACAAAGATCTCGCGATTGGAAACATTCCCGTAGTGCGGTCCACGCACAGAAAGGTGGTGAATCGAACCAAAGGAATAAGTATGAGCCGTCATTTTGGGCAACGCGCGGTTGTCATCGGAGCGGGGATTGGAGGATTGTCTGCCGCCGGTGCGCTTTCTTCCGCCTTCCAGGAAGTCGTCATTCTCGAACGCGATGTCCTGCCGGCTTCGATCATGTCCCGCGCCGGCGTTCCCCAGGATCGGCATCCGCATCTTCTTCTGGCCGGTGGGCTGCAGGCCCTCGACTCCCTTTTCCCGGGTTTCGCGCAGGATCTTGCCGCCGCCGGTGCAGTTCCCGTGAATGTCTTCAAGGACGTCCAGTACGAGCGGCCAGATGTCGGCGCGCTGCCAAGGCGCGACTGCGGGACGTCGCTGCTGTGTGGCTCGCGGCCGCTGATCGAGCATACGCTGCGCCGAAAGGTGACTGCGATCGCCAATGTCAAAGTGCAATCGCAGAGCCGCGTGACGGAGATTGTGCCGGCTGCAACCCGGCCGATGGTGAAGTTCGAGAACGACGCAGGCGTTGGTGCGGCGATCGAGGCGGATCTCGTGGTAGATGCATCCGGCCGCGGTGCGCCGACGCTCGGCCTGTTCGATGCCCTCGGCTGGGAACGGCCGCAGGAGACCGCCGTGGGCGTCGACATCAGCTACACCACCGCGGTTCTCCGTCCGGGGCGCACCTCGTTCGACTGGCTCAATCTGGTCACGTTGCCCGATCCCGCCACGTCGGCGACGGCCGGGTTGATCATCCCTCTCGAAGGCGGGCGCTGGTTTACATCGATCTCCCATCACGGCGCGACGAATCGCCCCGGCACGTGGGAGGACTATCTTGCGGCTGCGCGCCAATTGAAGACGCCGGCGATTTACAACGCAGTCTACAAGCTCTTGCCACCCGGAGGCCTCCGGCATTTCGTGTTTGACGCGAGCCGCTGGCGGCATTTTGAACGGCTCAAGCGGCTGCCGCGCGGGATTCTCCCCGTGGCGGACTCGCTGTGCCGGTTCAATCCGGTCTACGGGCAGGGCATGACGGTCGCCGCGCGAGAGGCAAAGTTGCTGCGCGAGATCCTGGATCGCGTCGCCGGGGAGGCGGACCCGATCGAGGCCCTCCAGGCTGGGTTCATGTCCGAAGTGGGCGCGCTGCTTCAGGCACCCTGGAACATGGGCGTGAACGCTGACTTCGCCTATCCAACCACACGGGGCCAGCGCCCGGAGCGGTACGAGGAAAGCCGGCAGTTCGAGGCGGCTCTATTCCGGGCCGTCGTGGCCGATCCGGTGGTTCAGCGCGCGTTCTCTGATGTCGTGCAACTCGTCGAGCCGTTCGACCTGATCAATTCGCCCGATATCCGCCAACGAATCGAGGCTCATTCGCTGGCGCAGAATGCGTGACGTTCGATGAAACGAACCGAGGACCCGACGGGTCCTCGATCTTTCGATTTCAGCAGGTCGCACGAACGGCCGAGCGCGAACAGCGTCGCCCTACGGATCCAGCTCCGTATCCCAGTAGAGATAGTCCAGCCAGCTATCGTGCAGATAATTCGGCGGGAACAGGCGGCCGTTGCGGTGGAGCTGGTGCACGGTCGGCGCGAACGCGCTCTGGCGCGGAAACATCTTTGCCTGCGCCGGCGTGAGATTGCCCTTGCGCAGATTACAGGGCGAGCATGCCGCGACCACGTTCTCCCAGGTGGTCTGGCCGCCTTTGCTGCGCGGGACGATGTGGTCGAAGGTGAGGTCTTCGGGCGAGCCGCAATATTGGCAGGCAAAACGATCGCGCAGGAAGACGTTGAACCGGGTGAACGCGGGATGCGTGGTCGGCTTGACGAAGGATTTGAGCGAGACGACGCTCGGCAGCTGCATTTGCAGCGTGGGACTGTGGACCGCCTGATCGTAATGCGCGACGATGTTGACGCGGTCGAGGAACACCGCCTTGATCGCGTCCTGCCACGACCAGAGAGACAGCGGGTAGTAACTCAGCGGCCGGAAGTCCGCATTCAGCACCAACACCGGCCAACTGCCTTGCGAGACATGTGCGTTCAAGTAACGCTCCTGGCCTCCAATATACGCTGCGAAGCAGCATGTACTGACATACTACATGCAGCGTGACGGGATTGTGAAGCCCGCTGAGCGACTTATTCAGATGCAAGCAATGCGGCGGCGGGGTGGCAAAGCGCTCAAAACCGCCGTGATTTGGGGGGCGAGGACGACGCCGGGGGGAGGCAGGGTCGACCCGACAGCGCATCGCGGCCTCGCCCGCCCAGCTATTCCCGCACCCGCTCCAGCTTCTGCAAGCATCGCGTGGCGCGCACCACGGCCGGCATCTCCTGGTCCGGAAAACTCGTCTTCCAGTCGGTGACGCCGACCTCGCCGACATAGATGTCGCCCTTCGAATCCAGCGCGATGCCGTGCGGAGCCAGGAATTTTCCGCTGGCGACACCCGGCCCTTCCTCGCCGCCGAGCCGCGCGATGCGTTTGCCTTGCGCGTCCACGATCGACAGCCGCGGGCCGAGATTGGGCACCTTGCGGTTGACGGCGAGGCCCGGGCCGAGCTCGCCGATCACGAATGTCGGGCTCTTGCCGCCACCGCAGCAGCACAGCGCGCAGGGCCGGTGAAGGTTGTTCCACTGCGTCTCGTACTTGCCCTCGCCATCGAACACCTGCACGCGGTGGTTCTCGCGGTCGGCGACATAGACAAAACCGTCGGCGTCGGCGGCGATGTTGTGCACGATGTTGAACTGGCCGGGGTCGGTGCCGGGCTCGCCCCAGCTCTTGAGCAGCTTGCCGTCCGGCGTGAACTTGTGCACGCGCGCATTGCCATAGCCGTCGGAGACGTAGATATCGCCCTTCGGCGACAGCGCGGTGTGGGTGCAGCGATGGAACGGCTCGCCGCTCATGAACGGCGACGGCTTCTCGGGGATGCCGATCGTCAGCAGCACCTTGCCGTCGGTGGTGCATTTGCGCACGGTGTGGTCGCCGTCATCGGTGCAATAAAGATGGTCGTCGGCATCGATGTGCAGGCCGTGCGCGCGGGAGAACAGGCCTTCACCCCAGCTCCGGAGGAAATTGCCCTCGCGATCCAGCACCACCATCGGATGGGCTCCGCGGTTGAAGACGTAGACGCGGTCCTTGCTGTCGACGGCGACCGAGGCGACGTCGGTCAGTGTCCAGCCGTCGGGCAGCTTTGCGAAATTTTCGACGACGCGGTAGCGGTGCTCGCCGGTGCCGAGAATGGCTGGCATTTGTTTTTCCTCTTCTTCGTTTCAGCGGCGCGATCGTCTCTACACTGTCATTGCGAGCGCAGCGAAGCAGTCCAGACTGTCTTCGCGGAAAGATCCTGGATTGCTTCGCTGCGCTCGCAATGACGAGGCTTAAGCGGCGCCCGCCTCACGCCCCAAAATCCCTTCCTCGACCGCCTTGATCTGGAGCGCGAGATATTTCGAGTTGATCCGGCATTGCGCGAGGCTGCCGGCGATGAACCAGAGGCCGGACTGCCCGGTGCGGGCATACATGTTGCGCAGCTCGAGGCCGTCGCCAAAGCCCCAGACCGGGCCGACGCGGTCGGCGACGCCGTCGCCGAACAGTTTTCGCACCAGATATTCCTGCGGCTTGTAACCGGTGGAGAGCACGATGAGGTCGGCCGCGATCATCGAGCCGTCCTTCATCCGAGCGCCTTCGGCCGTGAAGCTCTCGATGTCCCCAAACTGCCTGAGCCCGATCGCGCCCTCGACGATCAGGTTGGAGCAGCCGACATTGAAATAATAGCCACCGCCGCGGGTGAGGTATTTGAACTGCCAGCCGGTGCCGGCCTCGCCGAAGTCGAGCTTGAATCCGACGTTGCGCAGGCCGTCGAGCAGCTCCTTGTCGAGCTCCTTCGACTGCTCGGTCAGCATCACATGGGTTTTCTTCGCGAGCGGCGTCGGCATCGAGGTCGCGATCAGGTCGTTGTCCTCGAGGGTGCCTTCGTTGTAGGTCGCATAGGCGAGCTGCGCCGACGGCTCGATATTGGTGACGAGCGTCGGCGAGCGCTGCACCAGAATCACCTCGGCGCCGCTGGAGCAGAGATCCTGCGCGATGTCGTGGCCGCTGTTGCCGGTGCCGATCACGATGGCGCGCTTGCCGGTCCAGTTCTCGCCGTCCTCGTAGCGGCTCGAATGCAGCAGCGTGCCTTTGAAATTGGCGAGGGTCGGAATATCAGGCACGTTCGCGATGCCGCTGACGCCGGTTGCCATCACAACATGGCGCGGCTGCATGGTGCGCTTGCTGCCGTCGGTGCGCCGCAGCGTGACGGTCCAGCAGCCCTTCGCGTCGTCGTAGCTACCGCCCTCGAACTCGGTGCCGGTCCAGAAATCCAGCTCCATCGCGTCGACATAGGCTTCGAACCAGTTGGCGAGCTTGTCCTTCGGGATGTAGGTCGGCCAGCTGGGCGGGAACGGCATGTAGGGCATGTGATTGACCTGCACCTGGTTGTGCAGGGTGAGCGCGTGATAGCGCTTGCGCCAATTGTCGCCGATCCGCGTCTCGCGATCGACGATCAGTGTGTCGATCTTCAATTGCTTCAGCCGTGCTGCAATCGCAAGGCCGGCCTGGCCGCCGCCGACCACCAGCACGGCAGGATCGCGATCGGCGTAGTCGCGGGCTGCGTTACGCAAATCGAGCCAGTTCGGCCCGCGGAAATCGCGTGAATAGGCCTGCCCTCGCGGCCGCGACGTGCCGAGCTGTTCCTCGAACCCTTTGAGCTCGTCGAGCGCGGTGAGCAGTGTCCACGCCTTCAGCCGGTCGCCATCGGCGGTATCGGGCACGAGCCGAACGATGCCGCTGCCGCGACCGATCACGGTCTCGAAATTGAAGATGACCTCGATATTGCTGGTGCCGGCGCGCGTGACCCAGCGCGGCGCCGCGCGGTCGGGCGCGATCGTGAAGTTGGTCGGCGCCGCCTGTGGCGCGAGCGCCCTCAGCGCTTGAGCAATCCGGTCGTGGCCCGCGATCGTCTGCAGGTTCCAGCTCAGCGCCAGCACATCGCGCCAAAAACTGTCGGCGAGGAAGAGATGGTCGAGTGCGGCCGGATCGGGCTTGCCGAGCGTGCGCTCGAACTCATCGAGCCAGGCTTGCGCCGAGACGGAAATATCCTTCGTCTTGTCCAGCATGCGCGACCTCGTGGCCGTCTTCGCGGCGTTTCCTCTGAGGTTGACGCTATACCGGTTCGACGGGCCTCGAAAGCGGTTTACCCGAGCAGCGAGAGCATGTGGCCCTGCTCAGGCGGAATACGCCCTTTCAGCGTATCGAGAAACACCTGCCGCACCGCGTCGGGGCCGCGGCTCTCGACCACGGTCAGGCTTCTCTCCAGTAGCGGCACAAAGCCGGACCATGCCGCGCCAAAGCGCTGCTCGATGCCGCCCGGGCCCCATTCCTTGGCGCGCTTGCGGATCTGGTCGGGCGCGAAGAACCAGCGCGGCTTTGCACCGGGCAGCTCGCCTTCGTCGGGCTCGGTGGCGCGATGCGTCAATCCGACGCGTACGGAGCATTTCATCCGGTCGCCGAAGTGCTGATGCAATCCGGCGCGCAGCGCGCTGTTGCCGGCCATGTCAACGAAGGCGACTGGCGCATCCGATGGCAGCGACGCAATGCGGTCATAGGTGACGACCTCGTCATAGCAACCGAGCGACGAGACAAAGCCGCTGTTGCCGGCGGACGTCAGCCCGATCACCTTGCGGCCGCGCACATGCAGCATATGGGCGAGGCCGAACGCGGTCTTGCTCGAGGCGCTGGAGAGCAGCACGGTGCGTGCGCCGAAGTCGTTGTTCTCGGCCAGAAAGTCGTCGACCAGGAACGACAGCATGAACAGCGGCCGCAGCAGCGCCTGGTAGTCGCCCTTCCGGCCGGCGTAAGCGGGATCGCCGCTGACGCGGGCATAGGCGTTGTAGACCGGCGCCACGCCCTGCCGGTGTGCGGCACCGTCGCGAAGGCCGCGCTTGCTGACGTCCGTCGCCTCGATGACGAGATGCGTCGCCATCGGGAAATAGCCGAACAGGCGCTCGCCCACGGCGATGTTCGGATGACTGGACGCGACCACCTCGCCAAAGCCCCATACCGGAATGTTGCCAAAACCGTTCGGCGCGGGAAAGAGCTGCCAGTATTTCAACTCGTCGCCCATCACCGCATAGGTGATGTTGTTGGCGGTGAAGGCGAAGCGGTCGACCTTCACGAGCAGGGCGTCAGGCGGCAGCGCATCCGCGCCGGGAAGCTCGGTCGTGACCACCTTGCACTGGTCGAGGTCATTTTTCGCAACGACGAAGTCGATCGATGTCATGGCTTTGATCCCGGCTTTGTCCGCGCCGGCATTTCATCGTTCACCCATGATCCTTTTGCAACAGCAACATAGTTTAAAACGCCGTTCGCAGCCGTTCGTTACGCGCCGGCGCGCGCGTGGCCCGCCCAATAGGGCTCCCGCAGCTTGCGCTTGAAGATCTTTCCCGTCGCCTCGCGCGGCAGCGCGTCGCGGAATTCGACGTCCTTCGGCACCTTGAAATTGGCGAGCCGCTCGCGCAGGAACGACTGGACCGCGGCGGACGAGAGCGCTGCGCCCGGCTCCGGCTCGACATAGGCGCAGAGCCGCTCGCCAAATTCGGCGTCGGGAATGCCGAACACCGCGCAATCGCGCACGCCGGGCATTCCGATCAGCGCATTCTCGATCTCGGCGGGATAGATGTTGACGCCGCCGGAGATCACCATGTCGCGCTTGCGGTCGCACAGGAACAGATAGCCGTCCTCGTCGAGATAGCCGACGTCGCCGACGCTGACGAGCCCGTCGCGGCCGGCCTCGGCGCGCGCTTCGGCCTTGCCGTGATAGTCGAAATCCGGCACCGAGGCCTGCCGCATGTAGATTTCGCCGGGTTCGTTGACGTCGCACAGGCTGCCGTCGGCGCGGAAGATCTTGACGACGCCGCCCTCGATGGCGCGGCCGACGGTGCCGGGCTTCTTCAGCGCCTCCGCCGCGGAGTGCCACACCGGAATCCCGGTCTCGGTCGAGCCGAAATATTCGTTGATGACGCCTCCCCACCAATCGATCATCGCCTTCTTCACGTCGGGCGGGCAGGGCGCCGCGCCATGAACGACAAAGCGCAGCGAGGACAAGTCGTAACGCCGCTTCATGTCGTCGGGCAGCCGCAGCAGGCGCACGAACATCGTCGGAACCATGTGCATGTGCGTGACGCGATGGCGCTCAATCAGTTGCAGCAGGTCTTCGGGATCGAAGCGCGGTTCCAGCACGATGGTGCAGCCGCTGCGATAGGCCAGCATGCCGTAGGAGTGCGGAGCGGAATGGTACATCGGGCCGTTCATCAGCACGACCTGATCCTCGTTCGGCTTGACGCCATAGGCGATCGCCCCGACGCGCTCGGACGCCGCGATCTGCTCGGGGCGCATCGGCATGCGCCGCACGCCTTTCGGCATGCCGGTGGTGCCCGACGTGTAGAACATCGGCGCGCTGCGACGAGGCGGCTGGGTGAGTTCCGCCTGGCTGTCGCGCCATTTGTCCCAATCGGTCAATCCGTCCGGCACCTTTGTGAGCGCGGCGGGGATGTCGAACGCGCCGGCAATCTCCGGCGGCGTCGGCACGACCATGAGCGCCAGTTCCTCCGGCAGGCCGTCGCGAATCTGCGGCAGCAGGTCGGCATGGCAGATCAAAATGTTGGCGCCGCTGTCGGCCAGGATATAGCGGACTTCGGCGGCCTTCAGGTGCCAGTTGATCGGCACCACCGGTCGGCCGAGCGCGGCGGAAGCCGCGACGACCTCGAACAGGGCGAAGTCATTGCGCAGCATCATGGCGACCGGCGTGCCCTCGCGCCCGCCGAGCGTGCTGATCCCGCCTGCGGCCCGTCTGATCCGCGCATGGAGGTCTGGATAATCGATCCGGCGCTCGCCGCTGATGATCATGGGATGTTCTCTACCGGTCATCGAGAATGCCGCCGAACGGCACCCAGCTCTTGCCGCTGAAGCGGCGGAGCTGAAGCTGCTGGAACGGCAGATAGTCGTCCGGACCAGTCGACACGCTCATTCCGGGCAACAGCAGCGGCAGCTTCACCTCTTTCAGCGACGCGGCCTGCTTCAAGATGTTGTCGCGGCTGACATCGTCCTTGCAGGCGCTCAGCACCGTCATCAGCAGCGTGGCATAGTGATAGCCCGCGGCGTAGTTGGAGTTCGAGAGATCCGCGGTCGGCATGTATTGCTTCATGAAGGCGAAATAGGACTTCACGCCGGGATCGTCGGCCCATTGCGGGTCCATCGTGTCCTTCTGGTTGCTCGACGAGATCAGCCCGACCGCATTGTCCAGCCCCGCCGGCTCCAGGAACGAGATCGAGGAGGCCGAGGTCGGCACGAAGAACAGCTCCGGCTTCCAGCCGATCTCGGCTACGCCCTTGACCATCTGCGAGGTGAACTTGCCGAGCACGACGCCGAACAGCACGTTGGCGCCTGACGCCTTCAGCGTCGAGAGCTGCGAGCTGATCGTCGGCGCGCTGGTCTCGTAGCTCGCCTCCGCGATGATCATGCTTGCGGCCTTGGGCCCGAGCGCGCGCTTGAAGCCGGCGACATAGTCGCGGCCGAAATCGTCGTTCTGGGACAGGATCGCGATCTTCGCGTCGGGCTTGGACTGCAAGATATACTTGGCATAGACGACGCCCTCGGATTCGTAGGCCGCCATGCCCGGCATCGTCCAGGGATTCTTCTGCGGATCGGCCCATTTGGTGGCGCCCGAGAGCACGAACAGCTGCGGCACCTTCTTGGCGTTGAGGTAACGCTGCACGGCGCTGTTGGTGGCGGTGCCGAGCGAGCCGAACATCATCAGCACCTCGTCCTGCTCCACCAGCTTTCTCGTCTGCTCGACCGTCTTCGGCGGCGAGTAGGCGTCGTCCAGCGTGATGAACTTGACCTTGCGGCCGTTGATGCCGCCCTCCGCGTTGACCTTCTCGAAGAACGCCTCCTGCGTCCGTCCGATCGCGCCGAAGCCGGAGGCAGGGCCACTATAGGGCAGGGTCTGCCCGATCCGGATCTCGTCCGCACCGGCGCTGCCGGCGGCAAGCGTCAGCAACGACAGGCCTGTCAGCGCGGCTGTCAGCTTCATGATGTCCTCCCGTTTGTCTTGTCAGTCCAATTTTCCTGTCGGACCAAGCCGTCAGGCGCTGGCGCGCATCAGGAAATCCTGCCGGGCCTGATCGAATTCGCCCTTCATCCGGTCGACCAGCTCGGCGACCGGAGGCGCATCCAGGATCTGGCCGATGCCCTGGCCCGAGCCCCAGATGTCGCGCCACGCCTTGGATTTCATGTTGCCGCCGGAGCCGAAATTCATCTTCGTCTTGTCGGCAACCGGGAGATTGTCCGGATCGAGCCCGGCGGCGGCGATCGAGGGGCCGAGATAGTTGCCGTGCACGCCGGTGAATAGGTTGGTGTAGACGATGTCGTGCGCGGCGTGCTGCGTCAGCGCGGACTTGTAGGCTTCGTCGGCATTGGCTTCCTTCGTCGCGATGAAGCGCGTGCCCATATAGGCGAGGTCGGCGCCCAGCGTCAGCGCGGAGGCGATGCCAAAACCGTCACTGATCGCGCCCGACAGCAGGATCGCGCCGTCGAACCATTGCTTGACCTCGCGCACCAGCGCGAACGGCGACAGCATGCCGGCATGTCCGCCGGCGCCGGCGCACACCAGGATCAGTCCGTCGACGCCTTGCTCCGCGGCCTTGCGCGCATGCTTGACGTTGATGACGTCGTGGAACACCAGCCCGCCATAGGAGTGCGCGGCCTCGACGATCTCGGCGGGCGGCCGCAGTGAGGTGATGATGATGGGCGCCCTGTGCTTCACACAGGTTTCCATGTCCTTCATCAAGCGGTCGTTGGAGGCATGGCAGATCTGGTTGACGGCGTAGGGCGCGACCTTCTTGCCGGGATTGCGCGATTTGTATTCGCCGAGCTCGTCCTCGATGCGGCTCAGCCATTCGTCGAGCTTTTCCACCGGACGGGCGTTGAGCGCCGGAAACGAGCCGACGACACCGGCCTTGCATTGGGCGATCACCAGCTCCGGCCCGGAGACGATGAAGAGGGGCGAGCCGACGACGGGCAGCTCCAGATTGTTCTTGAGCAGAGCGGGCAGTGCCATCCGATCCTCCTGACAAAGCACTTCGCCAGCCTGCCGGCCGGGGTGAGCGCTTCCATGTCGATTGTCGCGTCGGCGGGGTGTCCGCCGCTGGCGTGTTTGACCCCACTATAGGGTTGGACGGCGGGCGGGGATCGTTCAATATTGAACAAGCGGATATTCAGATTTGTACGGAGCCGACGTGGATTGGGATCTCTGCAAGACCTTCGTTGCGGTCGCCGACACCGGCAGCTTCACTGCGGCGGCAAAGCGTCTGCACGCCAGCCATCCGACCGTCAGCCGCAAGATCGCGGCGCTGGAGGCGCAGCTCGGCACCAAGCTGCTGGCGCGCGCCGCTGACGGCTTCGTGCTCACCGCCGACGGCCGTACGCTGCGTGAGCATGCCGAGGCGATGGCCGCTGCCGCGCTCCGCGCCGAAGCCGCCGTTGGCGCCGGCGGTCGCAAGGCGCGTGGCACGGTCAAGCTGTCGATCGGCGCGACGCTGGCCTCGCACTGGCTGATGCCGCGGCTGCGATCGTTTCTCGGCGCACATGATCACATTCGGCTCGAGATCATCACCCATCCGTTTCCGGCCAGCGTGCGGCGGCGGGAGGCCGACGTCGTGCTGCGACCGGTCGACAGCGGCGAGGAAAATCTGGTCGGCCGCAAGATCGGCCGTCTCGGCACCGGCTTCTATGCCTCGCGCGACTATGCCACGGGCCGGTCCTTGCCGGAGCGGAGCGGCGAGTGGAAGGGGCACAGCGTCATCGGCTTCGCCGACCAGGATTCGAACGCACAGCTGGCGCGCTGGAGCGATGCGATCACCCGGCAAGGCACCATGGTGATGCGTTGCTCGTCGCAGGGCGACATGCTGGCGGCGGTGCGTGCTGGAATCGGAATCTCCGCGCTGTCCTGCTTCGTCGCGGAGAGCTATCCAGACTTGGTGCGCGTCGCGCCGCAAAAACTGGTCAGCGTCGCCGATCTCTGGCTGCTCGCCCATCCCGATCTGGTCGAGTTGTCTGCGGTGCGCGCCGTCGTCGACTTCGTGGCCGAATGCGCCCGTGCCGATCGCGAACGGCTGCGAGGCTAGGGCTGGTTGCTGATGACACCTTCGCGCTTCTTGATCACGCGATAATAGCTCCACCACAGATGCGCGGCTGCTCCGCGCAGGGGACGCCAGGGTTCGGCAAGCGGCGCCATCTGCTTCTCCGTCGGCCGCGCCTGAAGGCCCAGGCCAACTTTGATCCCCTCCTGCACGGCGATGTCGCCGGCCGGCCAGGCATCGCCGTGCCCGAGGCAGAACAGCAGATAGACGTCGGCCGTCCATGGCCCGATGCCGGGCAGCGCGATCAGCGTATGGTGCGCGGCCTCGGCGTCTTCCTCGGCAAGCACATCGAGGTTCAGCCGCTGCGCATTGATCTCGCGCGCGAGATGTTTCAGCGTCTTGATCTTGGCGGCGGACAGGCCGAGCCGTCCCAGCCGGTCGGTGCGGGCGCGGCTCACGGCCTCATGGTCGAACGGATCGAACGCGGCCGACAGCCGCCCCCAGATCGCTGCGGCGCTCGCGGTCGAAAGCTGCTGCCCGCAAACGATGTGGGCGAGCCCCGTAAAACCCGGCTCACGCCGCCGCAAGGCGGGCATGCCGGCGATCTCGAGCACGGGCTTGAGGCGCGGGTCGCGCTTGATCAGCGCGTGGACGGCGTCTTCGAGATCGGACTGGGTTTCGAGGTGGATGGTCATTTGGGTCGGCAAACTCTCTCCGGCGTCATGGCCGGGTTTGACCCGGCCATCCACGTCTCTCTAACCACACGACATGTCTAGCATGGGTGACAGTGTTCGTATCTGTCCACGACTTGACACGATCGCTGTATCGCACCGAAGAACGTGGATGGCCGGGACATAGGCGAGCGGAAGCGACGCCGTCCCTTCGGACGGCTATGCCCGGCCATGACGAGTTTCACCGCATGGCGCCACCCGTTTTCCGTTTTGCCCCCAGTCCGAATGGCCTCTTGCATCTCGGCCACGCCTATTCGGCGCTGCTCAATTTCGACCGCGCGCGCGAGACCGGCGGGCGGCTGTTGCTGCGGATCGAGGACATCGACGCGACGCGCTGCCGGCCGGAATATGAGACGGCGATCTACGACGACCTCGCCTGGCTCGGCATCGCCTGGGAAACGCCGGTGCGGCGGCAGTCGGAGCATCTCGCGGTTTATCGCGCCGCGCTCGAAAAACTCTCTGCACTTGGTCTCGTCTATCCCGCGTTCGAAAGCCGCGCGGAGATCGCCAGGCTCGTGACCGCGCGCGAGGCCGCCGGGCCATGGCCGCGCGATCCCGATGGCGCGCCGCTTTATCCGGGTGACGCCAGATCGCTGTCGGCCGGCGAGCGCGACCGGCTCATTGCATCTGGCGTGCCTTACGCGCTCCGGCTCGACATGGCGGCCGCCTGCCGACGCGTTGCCGGCCTGAGGTGGACTGAGCTGGGCGTGGGCCCCGACGGCGAGCATGGTACCGTCCCCGCGCGGCCCGAGGCCTGGGGCGACGTCATCCTGGCCCGCAAGGAGACGCCGACCAGCTACCATTTGTCCGTCGTCGTCGACGACGCGCTTCAGGGCATCAGCGAGGTCGTGCGGGGGCAGGACCTGTTTCACGCCACCTCGGTTCACCGCCTGCTCCAGGTCCTGCTCGATCTGCCGGAACCCGCCTATCGCCACCACGCCCTGATTCTGGACGAGGCGGGCCGGAAGTTGTCGAAATCGGACCGCTCGACCGGCCTGCGCGAGCTGCGCGCTGACGGCGCCACGCCCGCCGGCATCCGCCGGTTGGTGGGATTAGGTTAAGTTTCTCTGGGGGTTAGCAAAACGCCGCCGTGACTCCAGGGGTTCCGCCGTGCGATGCTTGCTTGAGAGCCTGGGGATCGAAGGGGACCCTTCGAAGGGATTCATGGCGGCGAAAACGCGCTCAGCGCGCACCACGCGAACGTCCAGGCGACCGCCTCGGAAGCGGTCCGGGGCGACCGGCCGGTTGCGCAAGCGCAGCGCCAAGGCCGTGGCGCCGGACGTGGTCCAGGCCGCGCTCGCCGCCTTCGCCCATGAGGTCCGTACCCCCCTGACCGGGATTCTTGCGATCAGCGACCTGCTCGCCACTTCCGATCTCGGCGAGCGCGAGCGGCGCTGGGCCGACACCATCAAGGCCGGTGCCGAGCATCTGGCGAGCCTTGCCACCCTGTTCGTCGATGCCGCCAGGACCGGCAAGGGGGCGGGCAAGGGTGGAAGTGCCTTGCGGCAGGATTTGTTCGATCTGCGCGCGCTCGCCCGCAGCGCCGGCGATTCGCTCGCCGGACGCGCCGCGGCCAAGGGCCTCCAGGCCCAGGTCGATATCTCCGAGAAGCTGCCGGGGCTGGTGGTCGGCGATTCCGTCCGCCTGCGCGCCGCGCTCGAGAACCTGATCGACAATGCCGTCAAATTTACCGAGCAGGGCGGTGTCGCGCTCGCGGTCGCGCCTTGGCGTCCCGCCAAAGGCAAGGCCAGAGACAAGGCGAAGGGCAAGGTCGGCGTCGCCTTCGCGGTGTCCGACAGCGGCATCGGCCTGACCATGGCCGAGATCAAGCGGCTGTTCCGCCCCTTCACCCAGGCAAATGTCACCATCGCCTCGCGCTTCGGCGGCGCCGGCTTGGGCCTTTCCTCGGTCAAGCAACTGGCGCGCGCGATGGGCGGCGACATCACGGTCGCCCCGCGGCGCGGCGGCGGCGCCACCTTCACGTTGACGATGTCGCTCGACGCGACGGAATCGCGCAAGTCCCGCAAGTCGAAGGGCGAAGCCGAGGCGGATGCGATGGCCGCGCTGCGCGTGCTCAGCGTCGAGGACAATCCGTTCGGCCGCGTCGTGCTCAACACCATCCTGACCGAGCTCGGCCACCATGCCGAGTTCATCGGGCGCGGCGAGGATGCGGTGAACCGGCTCGCGCAGGGCGCGTTCGATGCGGTGCTGATGGACATGGTGCTGCCTGGCATCGACGGCGTCGAGGCCATCAGGCGGATCCGGACCATGCCGGCGCCGCTGGCTCAGATACCCATCATCGGCGTGTCCGGCCGTGGCGAGGACGAGGCGGCCTCGCGCGAGGCCGGCGCCGACGCCTTCCTGGTCAAGCCTGTTTCTCCGCGCGCTTTAGCGACTGCGCTGCTTGAAGCGAAACGCCGTGAGGAAGCCGCGACTTGATGATCGCGGCGTTGAGCTCGCCGCCGTAGACGAAGATCGCGGCGATGAAATACAGGAACACCAGCGCGATGATCACCGAGGCGAGCCCCGCATACATCGTCACGTAGTTGTTGGCGAAGCGCGCCAGATATTGGCCGAACACGATGCCCGAGATCAGCGACGCCACGATGGTGAAGACGATGCCGGGCAGGATCTGGAGGAAGGCGCGCCGTCCCGCCGGCAGCCAGGCATGCAGGATGATCAGCGCCACCACCAGCGCACCCACGGTGATGCCGTAGCGCAGCCAGGTGAGGATGCTCTCGTTGGACTCGACGAACAGCGGGATATGGCGCCGCGCCGCCTCGATGAAGAGCGGCCCGAGCACGATCAGGAACGCCATCGCGAGCGCGGTGAAGGCCGCGACCAGCGTGTAGCCGATCGATTCAAGGCGCAGCCAGTACCAGCGCCGCATCTCCACCACCGCATAGGCGCGGTTCAGCGCGACGCGGAGCGCCTCGACGCCGTTGGAGGCGAAATACACCGACAGCGCTGCGCCGATCGTCAGCACGCCGGTGCGGGTCGTGGTCAAAACGTCGTGGACTTCTCCCGAGATCGAATCGGCGACCTGCTTGGGCCAGACCTGAAGCATCAGGCTTGCGGCCTGATCGGCAAGTTCCTTGGAGCCGAAGAAGCCGGCGAGCGAGGTCAGCACGATCAGGAACGGGAACAGTGCCATCAGCGTCGACAGCGCGATATGGCTCGCGATCGCCCAGCCGTCGTCGGCGAGGAAGGTGTAGAAGGCATCTTCCACGACGACGTAGATGGTGCGGATTGCCCTCACGCGCCCACCTACACGACAGATGCCGCTCGCTCGCCCCGTGCGCGGGGAGAGGCGAAAAAGCCGGGCAATTGGCGCAGACCAGAAATCATCGCACTACCATCTGATATTATTGACCTAAAAGCCAGATCGCGAAGCGCCCCCGTCGGGGGGGGGGGGGGGGGGGGGGGGGGCGGGCCCCGGCGGGGGGGGGGGGGGGGGGGGGGGGGGGGGGGGGGGGGGGGCGGGGGCGGCGGCGGGGGGG
>NZ_JBVVPO010000042.1:14543-81361 GCF_055811795.1 Bradyrhizobium sp. MI1.7 | reverse complement strand
GCTACCGTCAAACCGCGGCGCACGAAGGGGTCAAAATTGGACGCCGATGAGGGGTCAAATTTACAGGCCGATTGACACACTGGGTCAAAGAGGACCGCCCGTCAGCATATAGCTGAGTGTGGGCGCAGCCTTCAGCGAGCCGATCGCAGCAATGGGTATCAATCCGCCAAGCTTCGGCGGCGCGAACGCCTAAATGCCGAAAGGCGCGGGCGGACGCAATACGCCCGGCCGGCTCGTCGCAGTGTTCTTCAGCCTCGACGTTTTACAGGTTTTATGTCGCAACCCAAAGGAGATCGCTATGTCGATCCGTAGCATGTTTGTAGCCGCAGCATTCGCCTTGGCCTCTCTGGAGGCCGCCCACGCCGATGGCCTGCGTCCGATTGATGGTATGAGCATCGACCTCGGCGAAGTGTCCGGTGTCGCCTACTACACCGTCGGGCGCGACGGATTCCATGTTGTCACGACCCTCGCACAAGGCATGGCGGGAACGCCGATCCGTATTGTGTCTGTTCTTGCACCGGGTCAGCGTGTGGCGTTCTCAACACCGTACCAGGCAGATGCGCTCGAAATCAGCCGGAACGGCGACAGCGTGCTCGTCCGCAAGGTGAAATCGGTCTCGAACTAAATTTCGAGCGAATTGGCGCCTTCTCACGATGATTCCAATGCGGAAAGGGGACGGGCGAACGCAATGCCGCCCGGCCGGCCCGCCGCAGTGCTCTTCAGCCTCGACGCCTTACAGGTTTTGCGTCGCAATCCAAAGGAGATCGCTATGTCGACAATCGGACGAGACGATCATATGAAGATTCTCGTCGTTTCGACCCCCATGACCGGCCATCTCAATCCGCTGCTTGCGATCGGCCACATCTTGATCGCGGAGGGCCACGAACTTGCCTTTTTGACCGGGAGCCCCCTGCGTAGCCGTGTCGCGCGGTTCAAAGCAAATTTCTGTCCGCTCCCCAAAGAGGCGGATATTAATGCAAACGAAATTGTCATGTCCGACGAAGTAAAGGCCGCGCCACTCGGGCCACAATGGCGGCGCTTAGTAATCGAACGCCTCTTCGTCGATCCCATTCCCGGTCAGCACAGCGGCATGCTCAAGGTCCTGCGGGAATTCCCCGCCGACGTCATCATCGGCGACGACATGTTTTTTGGCGTCCTGCCGATGCTGCTCGGACCGCGCTCGAAACGCCCGCCCATCGTTCTTTGCGGCACATCCATCTTGCACTGGCAACGCGACGACAAAGCGCCAGTTTTTGCGGGTCTGCCGCCCGCAGCCACCCGAGCGCAACTCGACGAATATGCCGCCTTCGCGCGAGAACAGGACAAGATCGTCGACGGGCCTCTCGGCCTTTGCGTCAATCGGTACCTGAGGGAGCTGGGCGTTGGACCGGTGACCAAGCCTCTCTTTGAATCCGTCGTAGAGCTTGCAGATGCCTATATGCAGCTGACGGTGCCGCGTTTTGAGTTTCCACGCGATATCCCTTCCTCGGTGACTTTTGTTGGCACCCCTCCGATTATACCCAACCAGGTCCCGCTTCCGTCGTGGGCGCACGAACTGGACGGCTCGCGCAAGGTTGTGCTGGTGACGCAGGGTACGTTGGCAAACCACGATTTCGACCTGTTGATCGCGCCGGCGCTCGCGGGACTCGCGAACGAACCTGACTTGCTTGTGGTCGTCACAGCAGGCGGTCGCGCGGTCGGCGACATTCCCGGCCCAATTCCCGGCAATGCGCGTCTCTCCAGCTATCTGCCGTTCGAGTGGCTTCTGCCCAAGGTCGACGTGCTCGTCACCAACGGTGGATATGGGAGTGTCAACCAGGCGATGAGCTTTGGAATTCCGCTTGTGACCGCAGGGTTGACGGAAGACAAGGCGGACGTGAACGCGCGTGTGGCATGGTCCGGGGTCGGAATCAATCTTGCGACCAACAATCCGACACCGCAAGCGTTGCGCGAGGCCGTGCGGAGCGTGCTCGACAAGCCGGACTATCGTTCGGGTGCCTCAGCTATGGCCGACGAGTTCAAGACGATCGACACTCGCTCCGAAATCCTGCGGATCATCAACCAAGTCGCGCAAGGGTCGAATGAGATAAGCGACCCGGGCGGCACCACGGTCGCTAAGCAAGGTCGACGTGTCGCCGCCAATCGGTGACTTGCTTCCGCTCCCGGGAAGGATGGAAGGTTGATTCTTCCGTCCTTCGTCTGGGAGGCGATCGATATCTCCGCGGACACGCGCCGCATCTGACGACGCGCGGGATCAGCAACGTATCGGATATTCAACCCATGCGTATTCAACCCGCATCGTTTGCCTTCACGCTGTTGCTGGGCCTTCTTGCCTCAGTTCCGTATTCGGGCATTGACATGAGCTTACCGGCACTGGCGGCCACTGGCGCCGCTCTCGGCGCGCCGCCCGCGGATGTCGGCTTTACGATGAGTGTTTTCATGCTCAGTCTGGCGACGGCGCCGCTTGTCTATGGGCCGGTATCCGATCGGTACGGTCGCAGGCCCGTCGTGGTATTCGGCGTCACGCTCTTTGTCGTCGGCAGTCTCGCTTGCGCGCTCGCCCAATCATTGCCGGTGCTGCTGGTGTGCCGCTTCGGCCAAGGCTGCGGCGCGGCCAGCACAACGTTGACGTTTGCAATCATCCGCGACCTGTTCGAGGGGGATAATGCGCGTGCGAAGATGGCCAACGTTGTCATTGCCATAAATGTAGTCACATTGATCGCGCCGACCGCTGGCGCGGCTCTACTGGCGCTGGGCAGCTGGCGCCTGATTTACACGATTCAGTTCGTAATGGGTCTGGTTTTGTTGATCGCATTGGTCACCGGCTTTGCCGAAAGTGCAAAGATCGATCAGACCAATCGCCTTGCACCATCAATCATTGGCCGCAGCTATCTTCAAGTCCTGAGGCATCCGATCTCGTTCGCATACATTCTGGTCGGTGCAGCCGCCGGCGGGACCGTTATGGCTTATGTCACCGGGTCCTCCCTGTTCTTCATCAACAGCATGGGGCTACGGCCTAATCGGTATGGCCTGATTTTCAGTGCGTGCTCCGGATCGGTCATGGCCGGGGCTTTCCTCGATCGCCGGCTCGTCGCTTGGAACGTCTCACCAGCTTATGTGCTGATGAGGGGTTTGACAGTCTCGGCGGTGGCTTCAGGGCTATTGCTTGCCACGACACTGGTCGGCTGGGTACCGCTACTCCTTGTTGTTTCACTTCTGGTCGCTGTTGGTCTTGCCTTCGGATTGACCATACCGAACGCCATCCGCGCGACGATGCATCCGTTGCCGCAGATCGCCGGCGCGGTAGGCGCTGTGTCCGGAAGCATTCAGATTATGGCAGGCGCCGTCTCAAGCGGGCTCGTTGCGTGTCTTTATGACGGACGATCAGCGCTATCGATGGCCGCGGTCATGACGCCGTGTTCGCTTCTGGCGCTGGCCTCTTATCTGCTGATTGCCCGTCCCGCCGAGCGTCGCGTTTTCGCAAGTTAGCGTCATGCCCGCGCTGGATGGCCTCGATCACCTTCGGCGACGATGCTGCCATGCGCGGAGGCTTCGCTCGTTCCAAGCCGATCGGAACTAAACCCTAGCGAAAGGACGAGATCCATGAGTAACGACGAGACTGCGGTGCCAACGGGAATTTCCCTGACCCACTTGGATCCCGTCTTTCGGGAGCGGCCAGACGAATATCTCGATATGCTGAGGTCGCGCGAGCCGGTGCACCAGGACCGGATGTTCGATCGGGTGGTGCTGACCCGTGCGGTCGATGTCGATGCCGTCATGAATAATCGCGAACTGGCCTCCGATCCACGGAAATCCCGCCCGGGTTCGTTCTCTCGGGTGCAACTGAAGGTGGATGAGACATTTCAGCCGCTCATACTGCATATGGATGACCCGGACCATAAGCGCCTGCGCTCCCTGGTCGTCAAGGCGTTCAACCAGGTCGCGGTCGATGCGATGCGCCCGCGTATCACTGAGGTCGCATGCGGCTTGCTGGACGACATCGACGATCCATCCTGCTTCGATATTATGGAGGCTTATGCCCGACCGTTGCCGACGATCGCCATCGCGCTGATGTTGGGCGTCGATACCGCCCGCTGCGACGACTTCAAGCAGTGGTCTGACGGCAAACTACAAATGTTCAACCCGCAACGCACGCCGGAGCAGGAGGCCATCCTGGCATCCTGCAATGCTGCTCTCACCAGCTACTTCGCTGAGGTAATCCAAAAGCGTCGTAAGGAACGACGGGCCGATCTGATAAGCAGCCTGATCGACGCCGAAGAGGACGGCGAGCAGCTCGACGAAGCGGAGATCACAAACGTTTGCCATAGTTTGCTCTTTGCGGGCAACGTGACGACGACTGATCTTATCGGTAACGCCGTACTAGCCCTGCTACAGCATCCCGGTGAACTCAGCAAACTGCTCGCTAATCCGAGCCTGGTTCGTAGCGCCGTCGAGGAAGTGTTGCGCTATGACGCGCCAGTCGTGCAAGGCACTCGGATCGCAACCGAAGCGATGCAGATCGACGGGTGCCCGGTCGCGGCGGGGCAGACGATCAATGCCGTGCTCTACGCAGCGAACCACGACTCAGAGGCGCATCCCGACCCAAAGCGGTTTGACATCGAACGGCCGGATAAGCGTCACATCTCATTTGGCGGCGGCGCTCATTTCTGTCTTGGCGCGCCATTGGCCCGGGCCGAGGCACAGATCGCTCTTTCGGTGCTTTTCGAGCGGTTCCCGAAGCTCCGCCTGAGTGCCGAGCACCCCTTGGAGCGCCGGACGATGCTCAACTTCAATGGATTAGAGGCGCTTTGGGTGCGCGCGGACTAGCACTGCGTTCCAGTCACCATGAGCCTTTGTCCCCCACGGCCGACCTGATGGCGCTTGCAAGCCCCATCAGCAGTGCGGACCGTCGCATTTCACCGAACATGCTCACACCCGATGTATTTGAACTAGGAATAGCCGACCATGAAAGAAACTATTCTGCGCTCCGGCATCGACCGTCGCACCCTGCTCACGACGTTGGCGCTGCTTCCAGCCCTATCCGCGCCGCCCTTATCCGTCTCCGCGTTGGCCCAGACCGCTTCGAGCGGCCCATTGCCATCGTGGAATAACGGATCCGCCAAACAAGCGATCCTCGACTTCGTCCGAGACACGACAGACCGGGCAAGTCCGAAGTTCGTGCCTCCCGAGGAACGCATTGCCACTTTTGATCAGGATGGCACGCTTTGGGTGGAGCAGCCGATTTATAGCCAAATGGTGTATTGCCTCGACCGGGTCCCGGTGTTGGTCGCGCAAGAGCCGGCGCTAAAGGACGTTGAGCCATTCAAGACGGTGCTCTCGGGAAACCGGGAAGCGATAGCCGGGCTTTCGATGCGAGACCTCGAAAAGATCGTCCTTGCCACGCTCGCCGGCATAACAACTGACGAGTTCGAGGCCGAAGGAAAGAAATGGCTTTCCTCCGCGAAGGACCCACGCTGGAAGCGGCCCTATACCGAACTCGTCTACCAACCGATGCTGGAGGTGATGACCTACCTGCGGGCGAATGGCTTTAAGACCTACATTGTCACAGGCTTCGGTCAGGATTTTGTGCGCCTGTATTCACAGCAGGTCTACGGCATCCCACCGGAGCAGGTGGTCGGGTCGGCGCTTGCCGTCAAATATGATTATGACAAGGACGGCAAGCCGGTCCTCATTAGTGAACCCAGGCTCATGCTGTATGACAGCGCTGCCGGGAAACCGGAGGGCATTCACTTGATGATTGGTCGGCGTCCGAACGCTTCATTTGGCAACTCGACTGGAGACCAGCAGATGCTGGAATATACGGGTGCCGGGGAGGGCGCGCGACTATCGATGCTTGTACTGCACGACGATGGAATACGTGAGTACGCTTATGGTCCGGCGCAGGGGCTGCCCTATACCAAGATCGGTTCCTTCACCCCCGCGCTCTACGCTGAGGCCAGGAAGAAAAACTGGACCATCATCAGCATGAAGAACGACTGGAAGAATATCTTTTCGTTCCAATAGCTGATGGCTGAGTTGGTGGCGCGACGTGGCAGTGAGCGGTGCGTGCCAGTACCGGTGAAAGGGCGCCGGCGGCTCACGACATCCAGCTTCCAGAGTCTTAGCTTCATTCACAGCATCGAATCTAAATCGTGTTTGGAAGACAAATGCCCCTGTCAGTCATATGGCTCGTCACGTCCTTTGCGATCAGGCTGCTAGTCGTTCACTTCAAGCTCGCCATCCTTCTCAGGTCTCGCGCGAAGGCGCGTGTTCGGGGACCGGGCACCCAAGGGCGCGAGGGCGGGCGAGACGTCGTCCTGGCTGATGAAGACCTCTCGCCAAATGGATACCCGTGCGGACCATCTCCTGCCCGCACGAACAGTCGCTTGCGGCTGAAGTGAAGGCGTTGAAACCGAGGGAACATTCGCCATGCTTGGCTTAATGATGCAAACTCCGTTGCTCCTGTCGTCCATTCTCATGCACGCGGCGCGCTCCTTTCCCGATGTTGAGATCGTCTCCCGAACTCCCGACAAGCCCGATCACATCACGAGCTACAGCGGCCTTCTCGAGCGCAGCTCTCGGCTCGCAAATGCATTGGACTCGATCGGCATTAAGCCAGGCGATCGCGTGGCGACCTTAGCCTGGAATAGCTATCGGCATCTGGAGCTATACTTCGGCATTTCCGGAATGGGAGCCGTTTGCCACACGATCAATCCAAGGCTGTTCGTGGACCAGATCATATACATCATCAACCACGCCGAAGATGCGGTTGTATTCTTCGATCTGGCTTTTATCGATCTCGTACACTCTTTAATGCCGCAATGTCCGACTGTTGAAGCGTGGATATATCTGGGCGAGGCGGGCGACGCAAAGATCGTGGGAGCCAAAGGCTTCCCATCCTATGAAGGATTTCTCTCCGGGTGCTCGGAAGCTTATGCATGGCCCGAGTTCGACGAGAACACGGCATGCGGACTTTGCTATACGTCGGGAACGACAGGAAACCCAAAGGGTGTGCTGTATAGCCATCGCAGCGCGGTGCTGCATTCCTGCGCCGCAGCGCTCCCAGACGCTTGTCGCATTTCTCTGGATGACACGGTCGCGCTTGTCTCGCCGATGTTCCACGCAATGTCTTGGGGAATGCCGTATTGTGCAACGGCGACGGGTTCGAAGCTGGTGATGGCCGGCCAAAACGTCGACGGTGAGAGCCTGCACAGGTTGTTCGAGGACCACGGGGTGACTTTCGCCGGCGGCGTGCCGACGGTCTGGCTGGGCTATGTTCGATACCTGCAAAGCGCCGGCGTGAAGCCGACGACGCTCAATCGCGCGCTGATCGGTGGCACGGCATGTCCGGCCTCCCTGATGGAAACGCTGCAGGACGAATACGGAGTAGAAGTTCTGCATGGCTGGGGCATGACGGAAACCAGCCCGCTCGCGACGATCTCGAAGCCACTGCGCAAGCACATGACCTCGTCGAGAGCTGAACGGCGGTCTCGCCAGGTCAAACAAGGACGTGCGCTTTTCGGGGTCGAAATCGGCATTCGCGATGGCAACAACAGAAAACTCCCCCACGATGGCAAGGCAGTTGGCGACCTCGTGGTTCGGGGGCCCTGGATTGCCCGCGCTTATTACAAGATGCCGGAAAGCGAGCGTGCCGATGGCTGGTTTTTCACGGGTGATGTCGTCACGATCGACAGCGACGGTTATATGCAGGTTACGGATCGCTCGAAGGACGTCATCAAGTCCGGAGGCGAATGGATATCGTCTATCGAGCTCGAAAACCTGGCGATGGCCCACCCCGAAATCGTCGAAGCGGCGGTGATTGGTATTGCGCATCCAAAATGGGACGAACGCCCGCTCGTGCTTGCGGTCCGGCGCCAGGGGGCGAGGCTCGAGGCGCAAGATCTCCTGACCTTTTACGAGGGCAAGATCGCGAAGTGGTGGATGCCGGACGATGTTCTGTTCGTCGACGAGCTTCCGCACGGGGCGACCGGAAAAGTCCTGAAGACCAAATTGCGCGAGCTTTACGGAAACCGCGATTCCGCCGCGATCAGCCAGACGGGCAACCCGCCCGCCGCCGAAGCCAACGGAGGTTCCTATGTCAGTCCGCAGCTCGCTTCTCGCAGCCGCCGTCACCTTCGCCTCACTCGGGGCCGCACACGCTAACGGCCTGCGGCCGATCGAGGGCCTGAGCATCAATCTCGGCGATGTATCCGGCGTCGCCTACTACACGGTCGAGCCCGATGGATTCCGCGTCGTCACGACTCTTGCACAGGGTGCAGCGGGAACGCCGATCCGCTTTGTGACAGTACTGGCGCCCGGTCAGCGCGTCGTTGTCTCAACGCCATACCAGGCACCCGCGCTCGAAATCAGCCGAAAGGGTGATGAACTGCTCGTCCGCAAGGCGAGCACGTTCTCCAATTGACCGTCAATTGGCACGCAAGCGTCGGCGTCAAGGAGCCAAAGATGTCCAGATACATCTCCGCCAGCCATTTGGACGGCGCAGGCAGGATCGGCTCTCAAGTCGGGATCAAGCCTGATCCGCGATAGCTTTCGATCAGCGCATCGAACAATTTCAGGTCGGCGCGGCTCCGTGCCATCAGCTGCGCGCCGGCAACGGCCGCGTAGATCGCGCGCGCCCTTGCTTCACGCTTGCTGGCGGGAACTGAAGCCGCAGCGAGCATCCTGGTCAGCCAGGCCACGTTGACATCGGCGAAGGCTTGCACCTCGGTTTTGACGGCGTCCGGCAGATCATCATATTCGGCCGCCATGAAGCTGCAGAGGCACATGCGATTGTCCTGCTCGAGCGATCGACGAAAAAGTCCCGGATAGGCGCGGAGCGCCTTTCTTGGATCTCCGTTCGCTTTTGAAAGAGCTTCGAGGTTCGCCGCCGTATCCTCCCAGTAGCGTCTCGCCACCGCCGCACCCAGCTCGGCCTTGCCGGGGAAGTGATGATAGATGCTCGCAGCCTTGATGCCGACTTCAGCCCCGATGTCGCGGAAGTTCAACCCGCCATACCCGTGGGCCTGCGCTGTCCTGCGCGCTGCAGCCAGGATCGCTTCCTTCGCATTTTCGCTCATCGTGATCACCTCAACGTGTCCCTACCAAATGGCAGGTAGGGATTGAAGTCCATAAATGCGAGGGACATGTCCAGCCTACCAAATGGCAGGTAGGACAGATATGATGGATAACATCGTTAGAATGGACGCCACCCGCATCGCCCAGCTGATCGCTCAACGGGAGCTTTCGCCCGTCGAGGTCATGCAGGCGCATCTCGACCGCATCGCGGCGGTCAATCCCAAGCTGAATGCGATCGTGACGCTGGCCGACGGCGCGATGGAAGGCGCCAGGACGGCCGAAGCGGCGGTGATATCGGGCGCCCAGCTCGGCCCTCTCCATGGCGTTCCGTTCACGGCCAAGGATGGAATCGACACGGCGGGCGTGCTGACACAGCGCGGTTCGCCGATTTTCAGAGGGCGCGTGCCTGATACTGATGCCACCGTCGTGGCCAGGCTGAAGGCCGCCGGCGCCATCCTCATCGCAAAAACGAATCCCCCGGAATTTTCCTACTCAATCGAAACCGACAATCTCCTGACCGGCCAGACGAACAACCCCTGGAACCTCGATTACACTCCGGGCGGATCGAGCGGCGGTGAATCCGCTGCCATCGCAGCGGGCATGTCGCCACTCGGTGTGGGCAGCGATCTCTCAATCTCGTTGCGCGGCCCGGCAGCGCATACCGGTGTCGTCGGATTTAAAGCGACTCACGGTCGAATGCCGATGACGGGCCACTGGCCTCGGGTACCGCGCCGTTTCTGGCACATCGGTCCGATGGCGCGTTCCGTTCGCGATGTGGCGCTCGCTTATTCCTTGATGGCAGGACCTGACGGTGCCGACGGCTTCTCGGTCAGCTCGCCCAGCCTCGATACAGGGCTAGGTACGAAATCGACCCGTGAGCTTCGCGTAGGCTGGATGGCCTCTCCGGGCTTCTTCGGACCCATCGATCCGGAAGTGGTCGCGACCGTGAAGGCAGCGGCACATGCGCTGAGCAATGCCGGCTACCACGTCGAACAGGTCCGGTTGCCGGTGGTGGAGCAGACCGATGCCAACAGCGTCCTCTGGCAGCTCCAGCAGATGGAATCCCGGCGCGAGTTCGAGAAGGTCACTGCCGGCCATGAGGCCCAGATCTTCAGGCACGCCAAATTGGTCCTCGATACACCTGACACGCCGATAGCCGACTTCGTCGCCGCCGAGCAGGCCATAGAGCGCCTTCGCGACAGCTTCGCCGAATACTTCCAGCGCTACGATGCGCTGCTATGCCCGGTGACCCCGTTCCCGGCGACCAAACACGGTCTCAACGACCTCGTGGTCGATGGTGTGACGGTTTCACCCTTTCACGTCATGAGCGCCACATCACCGTTCAGCTTGACGGGAATGCCCGCTCTATCAATGCGGTTTGGAACGAGCCACGACGGCCTTCCGATCGGCGTACAAATAGTCTCCTCCTGGCTGGCGGAATCGACGGTGCTCAAGGTCGCCTCGCTCCTCGAGGAGGTGAGCCCGGTCCGCAACCTTCATCCGACCATTTGACGATGAAAGGGCGGGATTCATCCCGCCCTCTCCCCTGAGAGCATCCACCATGAACGATGAGCTGACGATATCGCGGCTTGCTCAATCAATCGACGGTCACGTTCAATTGCATCGCAAGTCCTGGTGCGCTCCGGTCATTGTTGCCGTCCATAGGTTCGCTATCGGTTGCCGCTCCCTTCCCTCATGAAGTTCCCGCGCGCGCCGGACCATCACCGGAAACAGGACGTCATGAAGGCACACAGCAGCGTTCTCGAAGAGGCCGAGAAGGATGATCGGAATGAACATTCAAGTCTCGCTCACACCGACGCGCAGCCGATCGACCTGAATTCCCTGCAGACATTCGTCGCTGTCGTGCGCGCCGGCGGATTTGCGGCGGCAGCCCGCGAAACCAACACGCCGAGGTCGTCCGTCAGCTTGCGCATCCGCAGCCTGGAGGCGGCGCTCGGTGCGCGGCTCTTCAAGAGGTCCACGCGCGCTTTTGCCCTCACGGCCGCAGGACGAGAACTCTACCAGCGTTCGGCTGGCGCGCTTGCCCTGCTTGTCAACGCGCTCCGGGGGGTAAGCGGTGCTGACGACCCGTATGCCGGCGAAATCCGCATCACGCTGCCGGCCGACTTTCCGGTCAGGATCGTGGCAGCCGCGATCGGGGATTTCAGAAACGATCACCCCAATGTGCGCTTTGAGGTGTCGCTCACTAACGACGTGCTCGATCTCATCTCCCGGGATATTGATATTGCGCTCCGCATCGGAGCGGCCAATCCTCAGGAAGCCCTGATCAAGGGCGCAATCGACATGAAGTTCGGTCTTTATGCGAGCTCAGACTATGTGAGCCGTCACGGGATCCCCGTCGATATTCGCGACGCGTCGACCTTGATCGGGCCATCGAGGCCGGAATTGCTGCGCCTTCTATCCCGCTCCTTGCCGGGCGGGGCGACGTGGCCCGCCTTTCATCTCGCGGTCGACTCCTTCGCTCTTGCTCGTGAGCTTGTGCTGAATCACCAGGGGATTGGTCTGCTTCCGGAAGCCCTCTGCAGAGTGGAATACGCATCGGGGCTCGTCGTGCCGGTTTTGCCAGAGCAGTTCTCCGGGACGATCCGCCTGCATCTCACATATCCGTCGCGGGCCGATCTGAGCGCCAAGGTCGCGGATTTTACCCGTGTGTTCGAGCGACAGCTTGCAGCTGCGGGGCGGTGATTTTCGTTGTTGTCGTTGTTCATGCCGACAGTTTGAGGTGGACCGTTCGGGCAGCTGAACTGGTCTTCGGGAAACTCCGATGCCAATTGGCCAGAACTACAGCCGCTGTGGCTTGCGGAAGGGGACTAATCCGCAGCCCTCCCGCATGCAATCTATCGAGCTCCGAAGTCAATGGAGCCTTGGCCAATGCAGAGCGTCATCACGACGAAGTTCGAAACGACCGAATTTGCCGGTCTCACGACGAAAATTATCAATCCGCAGGAAAGCCTGTTCACGGTGCTGGACATGACCATCAAGCCGGGCTTCGGCGCACCCGCCCACATCTCCGAGGAGGAGGACAAGCTGTTCGTCCTCCTGGAGGGCCAGGTGAAATACCTCGTGGGAGACCAGACCGAGGTCGCTGGACCCGGTTCGCGGATTCTCGTGCCGAGAGGAGTTGTTCACGGCTTCACCAATGAGGGGCCGGCCGACGCGAGACACATCCTCGTCTCCACGCCGCGTCGTCACGAGGAATTCTTCCGCGATCTGCACAGGATCCCCGAGCCGCGCGAGCAGCACATGGACATGCTGCCGAAGATCGCAGCGCGCAACGGCCAACGGATAGTTGGTCCGCTCCCATGACACGATGGGCAGCACCGAACGCACCTATCGCCGCGATTTCGACGTCCCTAGGCCACCCTCCACCTCCCGTCCCCCGCGCGCTTCAGCGCGGGGTCGCTCACCCGCACATGCTCGGCGAGAAAATCGATGAACGCGCGCACGCGCGCGGGCAGGGGCGCGGTGTGGCCGACATAGACGGCGTGGATGTCTTCGCGGTCGCCGGGATTGTAGTTCTGCAAGACCGGAACGAGACGGCCCGATTCGATGTCGGGGCCGATGTGGAAGAGGGCGAGGCGGGCGAGGCCGACGCCGCCGAGGGCGAGGCGGCGGGCGATTTCGCCGTCACTGGCGCGGGCGGCCGGTGGCGGCATGGCTTCCTCGGTGTGGTCGCCGCGCCGGAATGGCCAGCCGCCGCGGATGCGCGGAAAGGTCCAGCCGATGCCGCGATGCTGGGTGAGATCCGCCGGCGTCTTCGGCGTGCCGAAGCGCGCCAGATAGTTCGGGGTGCCGACGACGACCATGCGGCTGGTGCCGAGCTTTCGCGCGACCAGGCGTGACGCTTTCAGGGGCCCGACGCGGATGGCAATATCGGCCCGTTCCTGCATCAGGTCGATCAGCGTGTCGGTCAGCACGAGGTCGAGTGTGATCTCGGGATGCCGTTCCAGGAAGCGGGGAATCAGCGGTAGGACGTGCAGCATGCCGAAAGGGATGTTGCAGTTGACCGTGAGGTGGCCGCGCGGCGCCGCGCCTGAAGCCGCCTCGCGCTCAGCTTCCTCCATCTCTCCGAGGATGCGCACGGTGCGCTGGTAGAAGGCCTGGCCCTCCTCCGTCAGCGTCAGCTTGCGCGTGGTGCGGTTGATCAGCCGCGAGCCGAGGCGCGTCTCCAGCCGCGAGATCAGCTTGCTGACGCCCGACGGCGTCAGGCGCAGGTTTCGCGCGGCCTGGGTGAATCCGCCGAGTTCGACGACGCGGACGAAAACCTCCATCTCGGCGGAGCGGTTGGTGTCGAAACGGGCCATGTTGAATTCACGTCACAAATGATTGGATTGCGGACATCCTAATGGTTTTGCTGCGCTGCGGCTATCTGCGTGGCTCGTCCCTCGCATTGGAGCCACGCATGCCTCCCGCCGTCCTCGCCCTCACCGCCGGTGCCTTCGGCATCGGCACCACCGAGTTCATCATCATGGGCCTGTTGCTCCAGGTCGCCGCCGACATGCACGTCTCCGTGCCGGTCGCGGGGCTGCTGATCTCCGGCTATGCGCTCGGCGTCTTCGTCGGCGCGCCTGTCCTGACGCTGGCGACGCGGCGGATGCCGCGGAAAACCGTTCTTCTCGCCCTGATGGCGATCTTCACGCTCGGCAATGCCGCTTGCGCGCTGGCGCCGAACTACGAATGGCTGATGGCGGCGCGGGTGCTGACCTCGCTCGCCCACGGCACCTTCTTCGGCGTCGGGTCGGTCGTTGCGACCAGCCTCGTCGCGGAGGACAAGCGCGCGTCGGCGATTGCGACCATGTTCATCGGCCTGACGGTCGCGACGCTCCTGGGCGTGCCCTTCGGCGCCTGGTTCGGCCTGATGCTCGGCTGGCGCGCGGCATTCTGGGCGGTGACGGTGATCGGCGTGATCGCCTTCGCAGTGGTGGCCACATTCGTGCCCGGCGATGTCGGCAATGGCGACAAGCCGATCTCGCTCTCCGAGGAGGTCGCGGTGCTCGGCCGTCCGCAGGTGCTGCTCGGCCTTGCCATGACCGTGTTCGGCTTTGCCGGCCTGTTCGTCGTCTTTACCTATATCCAGCCGATCCTGACGCGCTTCACCGGTTTTTCGGAAGCCGCGGTGTCGCCGATCCTGCTGGTGTTCGGTACAGGTCTCGCAATCGGCAACGTCGCCGGCGGCAAGCTCGCCGATCGCGGCCTCGCGCGTGCCCTGATCGGCACGCTCGCTGCGCTCGCCATCGTGCTGCTTGGCCTTGCCGCCGTGCTGTCGGTCAAGATCGCAGCCATTGCGCTGATCCTGCTGCTCGGCATTGCGGCCTTTGCGACCGTCGCGCCGCTCCAGCTTCGCGTGCTGGAGGCGGCGGGGCCAAGCGGCCGCACGCTCGCCTCCAGCCTCAACATCGCCGCCTTCAATCTCGGCAACGCGCTCGGCGCCTGGGCAGGCGGCGTCACCATCGACCGCGGGCTCAGTCTCTCCGCGCTGCCGCTGGTCGCGGCCGGCATCACGGCTGTCGGTCTCGTGCTCGCGCTATGGAGCCTTCAGCTTGATCGAACGCAGTCCGCAGTCGCGGCGTGCCCGGCGGAATAGGAGAATGATCATGGAATATCGCAATCTCGGTGCCTCCGGCCTCAGGGTACCCGTCCTCAGCTTCGGCACCGGCACGTTTGGCGGCCAAGGCCCGCTATTCTCGGCCTGGGGCCGCAGCGGCGCCGACGAAGCGCGCAGGCTGGTCGACATCTGCCTCGAGGCCGGCGTCAACCTGTTCGACAGCGCCGATGTCTATTCGAACGGCGCATCCGAGGAAATCCTCGGCGCCGCGATCAGGGGACGCCGCGACAAGGTGCTGATCTCCACCAAGATGAGCCTGCCGATGGGCGATGGTCCGCTCGATGCCGGCTCTTCGCGATATCGTCTGGTCGCCTCGGTCGAAGCAGCGCTGCGGCGGCTCGGCACCGATTACCTCGATCTGCTCCAGCTCCATGCCTTCGATGCGTTCACGCCGATCGAGGAGGTGCTGTCCACGCTCGATACGCTCGTACGCGCCGGCAAGCTCCGCTATGTCGGTGTCTCCAATTTCGCCGGCTGGCAGCTGATGAAGTCGCTCTCCATCGCTGACCGGCACGGCTGGCCGCGCCATGTCGCACATCAGGTCTATTACTCGCTGCTCGGCCGCGACTACGAATGGGAGCTGATGCCGCTCGCACGCGACCAGGGCGTCGGCGCGCTGGTCTGGAGCCCGCTCGGCTGGGGCCGGCTCACCGGCAAGATCCGGTGCGGAAAGCCGCTCCCTGCGAGCAGCCGTCTGCACGCCACTGCGCAGTTCGGCCCGCCCGTGGATGATGAGCGTCTCTATGCCATCGTCGACGTGCTTGAGACGATCGCCGCGGAGACCGGCCGCACCGTGCCGCAAATCGCTATCGCCTGGCTGCTGTCGCGTCCGACCGTATCCTCGGTGATCATCGGCGTCCGCGACGAAGCGCAGTTGCGCGACAATCTCGGCGCGGTTGGCTGGTCGCTCAGCGCTGCGCAGATCGCGCGTCTCGACGAGGTCAGCGCCGTGATGCCGCCTTATCCCTACTACCCCTATCGCATCCAGGAAGGCTTTGCGCGCCTTAACCCACCGCTGGTGTGACGGAGAACTAGTAAAAGGCCGCGATCGCGGTCGCGATTCCCGCTGGAAGATTCGGCTCGTTCTTCAGCGTGTCCAGAAACGCGGGATCGCCTGATACCGTGAGGCCATCCAGCTTGATCGGGTGCAGCGGCTCGGCCGCTGCCGCGACCGCCGCCAAATCCGGACCGGTCCTGACGCCGTTATATTCCAGCCGCGGGCGGAGCTGGACGTTGTTGCCGAACTGCTCGTCGAGCGCGAGACGCCATCCGGTGCGTGACACCGCTCCGCGGGCGATCGCATCACTCATGGCGAGGCTGTGCGGTTGCAAGGTGCCGAGATTGCCGAGCGCGGCACGGAGGCGGCTCGTCGCCTCCGCCAGCGTGATCCTCTCGATCCCGGGATCCTGGTCGGGCGAGGTGAAGTCGATCACTCGCGCGCTGCTGCCGATCTTGAGCGCCTCGCCGATTCCGCCTGCCTTTTGCATGACCGTCTTCGTCCCATAACGGGCTCGTCCGCCGATGGTGACCAGGACGATGTCCTGCTCGCGCGATTTGATCAGATGAGCGTAGGGATCGCCGGTGACTCCCTTCACGACCAGAAGGTCGGCGAACTTGCCATTGGCAATCGTTCCCAGCTTCGTATCCCACTTGAGGATCGCGGCCGGATTGCGCGTCGCCATCGAGACGATGTCGTAGTCGCTGAAGCCGAGATTGAAATGCGCGGACACGACCTTGGCCGCCTTCAGCTCGCCGAGCAGGTTCTTGCTGCCGGACGGCGACCAGTCAGAACCGAGCGCAATGGTGAGGCCGGCCGTGCGCGCAGCAACGACATTGGTCGTCTTTCCGTAGAGCAGGAGATTGCTCAGGGGCGACCAGACGACCTTGGCATGGTTTTCGGCCATCGTTCCGAAGTCGGTCGCATCGAGTGCCGTGCAATGAATGCCGGCGAGTGACGGCTCGATCGCCCAATCTCCCTCGGAATTGCGCAAGGCGAGGAAGTGGCTATGCGCCTTGGTGTCGATGCCTTCGCTGAGATGCAGCAGGAAGCACGATGACGATTTCAACTCGTTGTCGAACTTCGCCCAATCCTCGGCATCGATGTCGGGAATCTTCGAGTGTGCCCGCGGCAGATCGGGCGGGCTGCCGATCTCGGCGGCGCGCAACGCGCCCTTGTAATATTTGTGGATCGTGCCGCTCCAGTTCGACAGCGTGATCCCCTGGCTCGTCGTGGTCCCTGCGACCATGCACTTGGCTTCGACATAGCGGACCAGGGCCGGCAGCAGCGAGCCGTCGTCGGCGAGCGCGATCGCGCTCATGGGGCCGGTGACCGACGTCTTGTACGATTTGGCATTCTGCCATTGGTCGCGATTGCCGTAGGGCTGCGGCACGCGCCAGAGCGGCAGGATGTTGTAGCTCAGGTGATTATGCAGCTCGATCAGGCCAGGATAGATGGTGCCGCCGGTCGCCACTGCAACGACGGCCTCGAAGCCTGCCGGGGCCGGCTGTCCCTTGGGTACGATCGCCGCGATGCGATTGTCCTCGATGAAGATCGTCCCGCTCTTGATGACGTCGCCCTCGGTGGTCATCGTCACGATCCGCCCGCTCAGGGCCCATCGTTTCGGGTTGGCAGCCGGGCTCATGGGATCACTCCGTCGGGGATGGTGATCGTGATCGTGCGCCGCTTGGTGGCCGCGTCGGCGCCCTGGCGCACGGCCCATGGCGTGTCTCCGCGCATCCAGGCCGGCAGTCCGGCGGGAAGATCCTTTGCGATGATGTCGAAGAGCTCGGTCGGCTTGAAGGCGTCGCCGTACGGCACGAGCGTCGTCGGCACGTCGGGATGCTGGAGCCCAGGCGCGAGAGCCGCGAGCGCGGCATTCCACTTGGTCAGCATGATCTTCGTGTTCGCGGCCCGCGTCGCGTTATCGTGGGCCGAGCTTTCCGGCCAGGTCGGGTGCGTGATATGCTGATAGGCGAGGGTCTTGTAGGCCTCGCCGTCGGGCGTCTTGAGCCAAGACTTCCACGCCTCGTCGGCGAGGCCGCCGAGTGAGACAACGGCTTCGATATTGCCCGGCGCGAGCACGGCCTTGAACCATTTGTTGCGATACTCGACGATGCCCGGCTCGTTCTTGTGCTTGTTGCCGCCGCTCTGCCCGTAGACGCTGTACAGGAAGGTGTTCACCATCACGTAGCTCCGCGTGATGCCGAGCTTGGCGAGAAAGCCCTGAGTGCGGCGCCCCGCGGTGCCGACCAGAATTCTGCGCACGATCGTCTCGTGCTGGGCGGGATCCTGACCGACGACGAGCACACGCGCCGATCCGTCGAGCCGGCCGCGGTGAAAGATCGGCCCCCATTCAATCCGGAAATCGTCGGGATCGTAGGTTTCAGCGCCCGGATAGTCGGCGCACAGATCGCGGAAGGGTTGCTGGTCGTATCCGCTGTCGAATTCCACGAGCATGGCAAATGCTCCGATGCGTCGCTGTCAGAATAGCTACGTCAAAAACCTAATCGCCATGGCACAATCTTGATGACACAATCTTGGCGGTGGTTTGTTCCACTATTCAACCAGTATATGGGTCAGGACAGCGGGGCCAAAGGTTCATGCGCGTCACTCGCGCCGGCCCGTGGCAGAGCGTCGCGGCGACGCGCCATGCAGAAACGCGCCTGTACACGCTCGCGTGATCTCCATAACCTCCGCCGCGCAATTTTTTGGAGATGCGGCGTGGCGAAGAAGACGGCGACGAAGAAGAAAAGTGTTGCAAGGAAAGTAACGAAGACCTCGGTCAAGGCGAGCACCGCCCGCAAGGTGGCCGTTGCGAAGGCGGCCAAGAAGACGGTCAAGAAGCCGGCACCGCGTAAGGCGGCCACGGCACGCCGTCCGAAAGGTCCGGTCTGGCAATGGTCCGCGGTCGACACCGCAGCCGCGATCCGCAACGGCGCGATCTCCGCGGTCGAGACCGTCGAAGCGCATCTCGAACGGATGCGCGCCGTCAATCCGCGGCTGAACGCGGTTGTCGTCGATCTCAGCGAGGAAGCGCTGAAGGCTGCGCATGCGGCCGACAAGCAGCGCGCCAAGGGCGGCGCGCTCGGCCTGCTGCACGGCGTGCCCATCACGATCAAGGAGAATGTCGACTACGAAGGCCGGCCGAATTTCAACGGCGTGCCCGCCAACAAGGATTTAGTCGCGCCGTCGGACTCGCCCGTGGTGCGCAATCTCAAGAAAGCCGGCGCGATCGTCATCGGCCTCACCAACACGCCGGAATTCTCCTTCCGCGGCTTCACCGACAATCCGCTGCACGGGCTGACGCTGAACCCCTGGGACCCGAACATCACCTGCGGCGGCTCTTCGGGCGGAGCGGGCTCGGCGGTGGCCGCCGGCATCGGCACCATCGCCCATGGCAACGACATCGGCGGCTCGCTGCGCTGGCCGGCGCACTGCAACGGCGTTGCCACCATCAAGCCGACGCAGGGCCGCATCCCCGCCTTCAACGGAAGCGCCACGGCCGAGCGTCCGATGCTGGCGCATCTGATGTCGGCGCAGGGCCCGCTCGCCCGCCACGTCGGCGACGTCCGCCTCGCGCTCGATGTGATGAGCCAGCGCGATCCGCGCGATCCCTGGTGGGTGCCCACGCCGCTGGCCGGGCCGAAGCCGAAGGGACCGATCAAGGTCGCACTGGCCAGGATTCCGGAGGATATGGACGTCGATCCATCCGTCCGCGCGGCGCTGCGGCAGGCCGCCGATCACCTGGAGCGTTCCGGCTATCGCGTGACCGAGGTCGATGTCCCCGACATCGACGGCGTCTGGCAGACCTGGTGCGACATCATCACCAACGAGACCGTGGTGATGCAGGAGGCCGGCATGCTGAAGGTGACGTCCGAGGACTTCCACAAGGCCTGGGGCGGCATGAAGACCAAGGCCAATGTGCTTGATCTCAAGGCCTGGATGCAGGCGACGGCCGCACGCAACGGCCATATCCGCGCCTGGCAATTGTTCTTCGAGGAGTATCCGGTCGTGCTGGCGCCGACCACGGTGAAGCCGACGCCGGGTCCGCGCGACGACACCGTCAGTGCCGATCGCGTGAAGGAAATCTTCTGGGGCGAGATCCGCTTCATCTCCGCCATCAACGTGCTGGGCCTGCCCGGCGCGGTGGTGCCGGTGACCCTGCATGACGGCAAGCCGATCGGCGTGCAGCTCATCGCCGGCCGCTATCGCGAGGACCTCGCGCTCGATGCGGCGGCCGCGATCGAGAAGCGTGCCGGTGTGCTCGCTCACCGGCTCTGGGAGACGATGGAGTAGGGAGTACTCTCACCCTCCCCCCTTCTTGTGGGAGAGGGTGGCATAGGCGACCTTCGGCCGCCGTCCTTAGAACGCCGATGCTTTGCATCGGCTATGGCAAAGCGGCGAGACGGATGAGGGGTCTCTCCCCACAGGCGAGCATTTTGCCGTATGGACAGATACCCCTCATCCGGCGCTTCGCGCCACCTTCTCCCACAAGGGGAGAAGGGAAAGCACCGTCACTGCCGCGTTTGCTCGCAGCAATTCATTAATCCAATTCGATTCAAATTTTAGCCAATTCACCAACAATCGTTAGGGTTACTTCCTCGATCTCTAGGCGAATTATTGTCCGCTTTACCACCCGCCTCTAACAGAGGAACGGCGGAGAACGCACATGCCTCATACAGGCCAATAAGTGCGGCCCGCTCCACGCGGAGGTGGCACGATGCGCAACGAGACGATCGCTATTCACGCCGGCTACGAGCCAGAAGCCACCACGCACGCGGTTGCGGTGCCGATCTACCAGACCGCGGCCTATGCCTTCGACAGCGCCGATCACGGCGCCGCGCTCTTCAATCTCGAGGCCGAGGGTTTTCGCTACAGCCGCATCGCCAATCCGACCAGCGCGGTGCTGGAGAAGCGTATCGCCCAGCTCGAAGGCGGCGTCGGCGCGCTCGCGGTCGCGACCGGCCAGGCTGCGCTGCATTTCGCCTTCGTCAACGTCGCCGATCACGGCGGCAACATCGTTTCCGTGCCGCAGCTCTACGGCACCACGCACACGCTGCTCTCGCACATCCTGCCGCGGCAGGGCATCAACGGCCGTTTCGCCGAGAGCGACAAGCCGGATGCGATCGCAAAACTGATCGACGAGAATACGCGCGCCGTGTTCGCCGAGACCATCGGCAATCCGGCCGGCAATGTCTGCGACATCGAGGCTCTCGCCAAGATCGCGCATGCGCACGGCGTGCCGCTGATCGTGGACAACACCGTCGCGACCCCGATCCTGCTCAAGCCGTTCGATTACGGCGCCGACATCGCCGTGCATTCGCTCACCAAGTTTCTGGGCGGCCACGGCACCACGCTCGGTGGTGCGATCGTCGATTCCGGAAATTTCCCCTGGGCGAAGCACGCCGACCGCTTCCCCGGCTACAACAAGCCGGACGCCTCCTATCACGGCCTCGTCTATGCCGAGCGCTTCGGCCGAACCGCCTATATCGAACGCGCCCGCAGCGTCTATCAGCGCACCATGGGATCGGTGCTGTCGCCGTTCAACGCCTTCCTGCTGCTCCAGGGCATCGAGACCGTCGCGCTGCGCATGGAGCGCCATGTCGAGAACGCGCGCAAGGTCGCCGAATTCCTGCGCAAGGACTCGCGCGTTGCCTGGGTCAACTACACCGGCTTTCCGGACAGCCCCTATTACCCGCTCGTTCAGAAATACCTCGACGGTAACGCCTCCTCGCTGTTCACCTTCGGTATCAAGGGCGGCATGGAGGCCGGCAAGACCTTCTACGATGCGCTGAAGCTGATCACACGCCTGGTCAATATCGGCGATGCCAAGTCGCTGGCGTGCCATCCGGCCTCGACCACGCACCGGCAGATGTCGGCGGAGCAGCAGCGCGTTGCCGGCGTGCTGCCGGAGACGATCCGCCTGTCAATCGGCATCGAGCATTCGGCAGATATCATCGCGGACATCGATCAGGCGCTCGAGAAGGCCTGCCCGTCGGCCCGCCTCCAGGCCGCGGAGTAGGCGCCGGCGCCGATGACGATCTTGATCGACAGGGATCAAGGTATATCGAGCCCGGCGCTGGTGCCGGCCGAGGGCGATTTCGCGCGCGACCACGGTTTCGCCGATCTCACGATCGGCCTGATCAACAACATGCCGGATCCAGCGCTGAAGGCGACCGAGCGGCAGTTCATGAAGCTGCTCCAGGCGGCCGCAGGTCCGCGCCGTATCCGTTTCCATTGTTTCTCGCTGCCCTCGGTGAAGCGGTCGCCCGAGGCGAAGTGGCATGTCGAAAGCGAATATTCGGAACTCAGCGAGCTCAGGCACCACAAGTTCGACGGGCTGATCGTGACCGGCGCCGAGCCGGTCGCGCCCGAGCTCGACCAGGAGCCGTATTGGCGCGACCTCACCGACCTGATCGACTGGGCCAAGGTCAACACGCGCTCGACGATCTGGTCGTGCCTCGCCGCGCATGCGGCGGTGCTGCATCTCGACGGCATCGCGCGGCGGCGGCTCCCGGCCAAATGTCACGGCATTTTCGACTGCGAAACTGCGACGAACGATGCGCTGACGCGCGCTGCGCCTGCGCCCCTCAAGGTCTCGCATTCGCGCCTGAACGAGATCGCCGAGAGCGATCTCACGCAGGCCGGCTATCAGGTGCTGACGCGTTCGGCAAAGGCCGGCATCGATATCTTCGTCAGGCAATATGCCAGCCGCTTCGTCTTCTTCCAGGGCCACCCGGAATACGATGCGCTGTCGCTCCAGCGCGAATATCTGCGCGACATCGGCCGCTATCTCGCGCGCGAGCGCGAGGCGTATCCGCACCTGCCCGTGAGTTATTTTGACGCAGCGACTGAAGAGAAGCTCGCCCGCTTCGAGAAGAAGGCGACCCAACAGCGCCACCCGGCGCTCACCAACGAACTGCCTGCGCTGAATCTGCGCGCCGATATCGCTGCCGGCAGCGCCGCGGCGGCGCTTTTCCGCAACTGGCTGCAATATCTCGGTGCGGAAGCCGATATTTCGGTCCTGGCACGCTAGACGAAGGGCGTTGGTTCCGCATTAGGATTACCCGGGCGTTAGGCTTGCCTCTACCAGCGCACGAATGTTTCAGTAGAGAAATAGGGAACCGCAGGAAACGCAGTCGTGTGGTCGGCACTCCAGGGACGCGTGAGCAATCGGCTGGCCCGGCATTTCCGTGCCGCGCCGCACCGGCTGCCTGCGCATGCGCCGATGGTGAGCTTCACGTTTGACGACGCGCCCGATAGCGCCGCAGGCGAGGGCGCCGCGCTTCTGGAGACGCATGGTGGCCGCGGCACCTATTACCTCGCCGGCAGCCTGATCGATCGTCCGTCGGATCACTGGCACGGCCTGTCGAACGACGCGATCGTGCGGCTTCACCGGGCCGGTCACGAGATTGCCTGCCATACCTTTTCGCACCAGAGCTCGGCCGATCTCGACGAGGCCGCCATGGCGCGCGAGATCGAGCGTAACCGCAGCCATTTCCACGCCATCGATTCCTCGATCGTGCTGGAGAACTTCGCCTACCCCTATGGAATCGCCTCGGTCTGGCGCAAGCCGCAGCTTGCAAAGGCCTTTCGCTCGGCGCGCGGCATCCTTCCCGGCGTCAATCGCGACGTCATCGACCTCCAGTTCCTACGCGCCTCGCCTCTGGTCGATCGCGAGATCGATATTGCTGGCGTCGATCGCTATTTCGACGAGGCGGTGGCGAGCGGCGGATGGCTGATCTTCTACGGCCACGACGTCGCCGACGCGCCAAGCCCCTACGGCTGCACGCCGCACCTGATGCGCCATGCGCTGGAGGCGGCCGGGAAGCGCGACATGCCGATCGTGACGGTCGCGGAAGCGCTACGACGGATCGGGGCGTAGCTTCTTCTTCCTTCTCCCCTTGCGGGAGAAGGTGGCATAGGCGGCCTTCGGCCGCCGTTCCTAGGAACGCCGAAGCAAAGCTTCGGCTATGGCGCCGGATGAGGGTTATGTCTCCACAGAGCAAGCTTTACCGAATCCGTGGATAGATACCCCTCACCCGTCTCGCCGCTACGCGGCGATCCACCCTCTCCTGCAAGGGGAGAGGGGAAGAGTCCTGCCTGCCATCCAAACAGTCTTGCCATGCCCGCGCGGTCATGCGACTGGCCTTGTGACGAATCCTACGGCCTTGCACCGACGCACCCATGTCCGCTCCCTCCACCGCCCCGCTGCCTGCGCCGGCCAACGGCCGCGACGCGCTGTCGGTGCTGCATTCGGTGTTCGGCCTGCCGGAGTTCCGTGGTGCACAGGGCGAGATCATCCGGCACGTCACGGATGGCGGCAATTGCCTGGTCTTGATGCCGACCGGCGGCGGCAAGTCGCTGTGCTATCAACTGCCGTCACTGCTGCGCGAAGGTTGCGGTATCGTGGTGTCGCCGCTGATCGCGCTGATGCGCGACCAGGTCGCCGGCCTGCTCGAGGCCGGGGTCAACGCCGCGGCGCTGAACTCGTCGCTGACGCTGCAGGAAGCTTCCGACATCGAGCGCCGCCTGATCGCGGGCGATCTCGACCTGCTCTATGTCGCGCCGGAACGCCTGGTGACGCCGCGCTGCCTGGCGCTGCTGGCGCAGGCGAAGGTCGCGCTGTTCGCGATCGACGAGGCGCATTGCGTCTCGCAATGGGGTCATGACTTCCGTCCCGAGTATGTCGGCCTCTCCATCATCGCCGAACGTTTTCCGAACGTTCCGCGCATCGCGCTGACTGCGACCGCCGACGAACTGACGCGCAAGGAGATCGTCGAGCGCCTCCGGCTCGCCGACAGCCCGCAATTCGTCTCCAGCTTCGACCGCCCGAATATCCGCTACGAGATCGTCGACAAGCGCAACGCAGTGTCGCAGCTGAAAGAATTCATCCGGGAGCGGCATGCGGGCGACGCCGGCGTGGTCTATTGCTTGTCGCGCAATCGCGTCGAGGAGGTTGCCGCCGCGCTCGACGACGCCGGCATTGCGGCGCTGCCCTATCACGCCGGGCTCGACAGCAGCATACGCTCGCGCAACCAGGACCGGTTCCTCAACGAGGACGGCATCGTCATCGTCGCGACCATCGCCTTCGGCATGGGCATCGACAAGCCCGACGTCCGCTTCGTCGCCCATCTCGATCTGCCGAAGAGCATCGAGGCCTATTATCAGGAGACGGGGCGCGCCGGCCGCGACGGCAAGCCGTCGGCGGCCTGGATGGCCTATGGTCTCTCCGACATCGTGCAGCAGCGCCGCATGATCGACGAGTCCAGCGGTTCTGACGATTTCAAGCGGGTGTCGATCGGCAAGCTCGACGCACTGGTCGGCCTCGCCGAGACCGCGCAGTGCCGGCGCAAGCGGCTGCTCGCCTATTTCGGCGAGGCGGAGACGGCGAACAATTGCGGCAATTGCGACAACTGCCTGACGCCGCCCAAGATGCGCGACGGCAAGGTGCTGGCGCAGAAGCTGCTGTCCTGCGCCTATCGCACCGGGCAGCGTTTCGGTGCGATGCAGCTGATCGACGTGCTGATTGGCCGCCTCACCGAAAAGGTGACGCAGTTCGGCCACGACAAATTGTCCGTGTTCGGCATCGGGCGCGAGCTGAACGAGAAGCAGTGGCGCACCGTGCTGCGGCAGCTGGTGGCGATGGGGCATTTGTACAGCGACAGCGAGGCGTTCGGCGCGCTGAAACTGACGGAGAGCGCGCGCGGCGTGCTACGTGGCGAGACCGAGGTGTGGCTGCGCGAGGAGGCGCCGGGCACGCGCGTTCGCGCGAGCCGGACAAAATCCCGCCGTGGTGACCTCGCGCCTGCGGCCAACGCGCCGCAGGGCGATGTCGATCCCGAATTGCGGGCGCGGCTGAGGTCCTGGCGTTCGGACATCGCGCGCGAACGCGGCGTGCCGGCCTATGTCGTGCTGCACGATGCGACCATCGACGGCATCGTCCGGGCGTGGCCGACGACGCTCGACGAGCTCCGCAACGTGCCCGGCATCGGCGACAAGAAGCTCGAGCATTACGGCGACGAGCTGCTCCAGATCGTCAAGACGCGGTAGGGCTTTTCGTCATCCCGGACAAGCGCAGCGAAGCGGAGCGCAGATCCGGGATCCATAACCACAGGACGATGTGGTTGGGGCAAGCCGGCAACCACGAGTCTCCGCCAAGTGCGACCCTGTGGCTATGGGTCCCGGGCTCGCGACTTCGTCGCGCCCCGGACGACGGTCTTTGGCTAGCCGTTCCGGAATGCGTAACCGTAGCCGTTGAGCGCCGGCGCGCCGCCGAGATGGGCGTAGAGGATCTTTGCGCCCTTCTCGAAATGGCCCTTTTGGGTCAGGTCGATCAGGCCTTGCATCGATTTGCCCTCATAGACAGGGTCGGTGATCATCGCCTCTAACCGTGCGGTGAGGCGGATCGCTTCCTTGGTCTCTTCCGACGGCACGCCGTAGGCGGGATAGGCGTAGTCCTCGATCAGCACGACGTCGTCTTCGACGATATCCTTGCCGAGCTCGACGAGCTTGGCGGTGTTCTGCGCGATCGAGAGCACCTGCGCCTTCGTTTGCGCCGGCGTGAAGGACGCATCGATGCCGATCACCTTTCGCGCGCGGCCGTCGGCGGCGAAGCCGACCAGCATGCCGGCATGGGTCGAGCCGGTGACGGTGCAGACCACGATGTAGTCGAACTTGAAGCCGAGCTCGGCTTCCTGCTTGCGCACTTCCTCGGCGAAGCCGACATAGCCGAGGCCGCCGAATTTGTGCACGGAGGCACCGGCGGGGATCGCGTAAGGCTTGCCGCCCGCCGCCTTCACCTCCTCGATCGCCTGCTCCCAGCTCTTGCGGATGCCGATGTCGAAGCCGTCGTCGACCAGGCGCACGTCGGCGCCCATGATGCGCGACAGCATGATGTTGCCGACGCGGTCATAGACGGCGTCCTCGTGCGGCACCCAGGCTTCCTGCACCAGGCGGCACTTCATGCCGATCTTGGCGGCGACCGCCGCGATCATGCGGGTGTGGTTGGACTGCACGCCACCGATCGAGACCAGCGTGTCCGCGTTCGAGGCGATCGCGTCCGGGATGATGTATTCGAGCTTGCGCAGCTTGTTGCCGCCATAGGCGAGGCCGGAATTGCAGTCCTCGCGCTTGGCATAGATCTCGACATTGCCGCCGAGATGCTTCGACAACCGCTCCAGCTTCTCGATGGGCGTCGGGCCGAAGGTCAGCGGATAGCGCGTGAATTTGTCCAGCATCATTGGGTCATCCCGATTGGCGTTGAATTGGCTCAAGCGCCTAGCACTGCAGTGGACAAATGTGCTTTCAAATATTGCGCAGCAACTGTCGTAAAGCTTGCAGTCGATCGTCAAAAGGATCTATTTTCTTCCGAACTGGAGCCCAATAGCGAAAGCTTCTTCCATGGCCGCCCGGCTCGACCGTACCGACCTTAAGATGCTGAGATTGCTGCAAAATAACGGCCGGCTCAGCAATGCCGATCTGGCCGAAACCGTCGCCATCAGCCCCGCCACCTGCCATCGCCGCACCCAGCGCCTGTTCGAGGACGGCTTCATCGCCGCGGTCCGCGCCATGGTCGCGCCGAAGAAGGTGGCGAAGGGCACGCTGGTGATGGTCGGCGTCGTGCTCGACCGCTCGACCCCGGAGAGTTTTGCCACCTTCGAGCAGGCGATCACCAGGCTGAAATGCGTGCTCGACTGCCACCTCGTCGCCGGCGACTTCGACTATTTCCTTAAGATCCGCGTCGGCGACATGGAGGATTTCAACCGCATCCACGGCGAACAGCTGATCGCGCTGCCCGGCGTGCGCCAGACCCGGACCTTCTTCGTGATGAAGGAGGTCGTCGACAACGCGCCGCTGGAGTTTTGAGCCATAGCGTTTTCCAGCGAAGTGGAAACCGGTTCGCGTCATAAAACGCGTCAAAACAAAATCCAGTGCACTTGATGCGCGATCCGCTTCATGGGAGATTCAGGCGATGCAGACATTTCCCTTCCGCCACCTCAATCCGGCCGCGCCGGCCTATCGGCGCGGTTGGGTGGACGAGGCCGTCGCCGCGATCGAGGCCGACCAGTGCCGCACGGCCGACACGCATCTGATCCGGCTGATCGTGCCGGCGCTATCAGGCATCGACATCTATCTCAAGGATGAGTCCACGCATCCGACCGGCAGCCTCAAGCACCGCCTTGCGCGCTCGCTGTTCCTCTACGCGCTCTGCAACGGCCACATCCGCGAAGGCACGCCCGTGGTCGAGGCCTCGTCGGGATCGACGGCGGTGTCGGAAGCTTATTTCGCGCAGATGATCGGCGTGCCCTTCTACGCCGTGATGCCGCGCACGACCTCGGCGGAGAAGATCGCCGCGATCGAGCATTATGGCGGCAACTGCCACCTGATCGACGACGGCCGCGCGCTCTACGCGGAAGCCGCCGCGCTCGCTACGCGGCTGAACGGCCACTACATGGACCAGTTCACCTTCGCCGAGCGCGCCACCGACTGGCGTGGCAACAACAACATCGCCGAATCGATCTTCACGCAATTGGCGGGCGAGCCGCGGCCGATCCCGGACTGGATCGTGATGGGCGCTGGCACCGGCGGCACCTCGGCCACCATCGGACGGTACTTGCGCTATCGCCAATATCCGACACGGCTGTGCGTCGCCGATGTCGAGCATTCCGCCTTCTTCGATTGCTTCCGCACGCAGGACCGCTCTCACGTTTGCGAACGCCCATCGTTGATCGAGGGCGTCGGCCGGCCGCGCTGCGAACCCTCCTTCGTCCCCGGCGTGGTCGACCGCATGATGAAGATCCCGGATGCGGCAACGATCGCGGCGATGAACGTGCTGTCGCGCCGGCTGCGCCGCGCGGTCGGCGGCTCCACCGGCACCAACTTCCTGGCACTGTGCCGCCTCGCCTCGGAGATGCGACAGGCGAACTTGACGGGATCGCTGGTGACGCTGATCTGCGATTCCGGCGAGCGCTACCGGCAGACCTATTACGAGCCCGAATGGCTGAAGGGGCGCCGCCTCGATCCTGCGCCGTTCGAGGCGGCCCTGTCGTCGTTCCTCACGACGGGCGAGCCGCTGAAGCTCGATGTCGACGACGTCGCAAATCCGCAGATCGTACCAAGCCCCGAGGCATCCTAGCCGACGTTTCCTTGCCACTTCCAAAATGGCACGATCGTCACGGCAACTTCACTTGCCTTGCACGCACACGCGGGTGAGCTTCGCCGCTTCTCAACGAGGAGATCCCCGCCGTGCGCCTTCCCATTCTCGATCCGAAAGACCTGACCGACGAACAGAAGCCGCTCTATGACGACATGCGAGCCGGCATCAAGGACCACTTCAAGGGCTTCGTGAACATGCGCGATGACGGCGCGCTGCTGGGGCCGTGGAATCCCTGGATCCGCGAGCCGCGTTTCGGCAAGCCGGTGTGGGAGCTGGTCAAGGCAATCGCATCGAACCCGCTGCTGCCGGCGCCGGTGCGTGAGGTCGCGATCCTCGTCACCGGCTCGCATTTCCGTTCCGGCTACGAGCTCTATGCTCATGTGCTCGTTGCCGAGCAGCGCGGCCTCTCCGACGAGAAGCTCGCGACGATCGTCGCCGGCCAGCGGCCGGTCGATCTCACCAAGCAGGAAGCCGTCGCCTACGACGTGGCGTCCGCATTGGTCGGCGGCGGTGTGCTGCCGGAATTGACCTGGCGCGCCGCGGTGAAGGAGTTCGGCGAGCACGGCGCGGCCGAGCTGTCCTATCTCGTCGGCGTCTACTGCATGGTCTCGGTCACGCTCAACACGTTTGACGTGCCGGTGCCAGAGTAGACGCTGCTTCGACGATCACTCCGCCGCCTTGCTTACAGGCGGCGGGGGCGCCCAGGCGATGCAGCGATTGCGGCCTTCGGCCTTGGCCTGGTAGAGCGCATGATCGGCCGGGCCCATCAGCGCGTCGATGCCGGACATGCTGACGGTGGCTGCCGCCATGCCGATGCTCATGGTGAGGCCGAACTGAACTTTATCGGCAAAGACCTGCGCGCTCATCACGCGCTTGCGGACGCCGCCGGCAAGCCGCTCGGCAGCGTCGTGCCTCTGCGTACCGCCAGCGCTTCGAATGCGGCCGACAATGATGTGTTGCCGAAGCCGAGCCCGAGCGTGACGGCGGGGATGGTCGCATAGATCGTGCGAAGATCGAGGTAGATGTTGGGGACATCGGGCTTTGCCGGCGCGTCGTCCTCATCGTCGGCAGCGAAGGCAGTGCCTGCCGATATCGTCAGACAAAGCAGTCCCATCGCGACAGCGCGCGAAGCCTGGCGATGCGATGGGTTGTGATGGGACACGTGACAATCCGACGCGTGGCGATTTGATGACGGAACCGTTGTTGGATGGAACGTGATCGCTCGGGTGGTCAAGCGGTATCCGTAAGCGATGGACGGCACGGATGTGCGCGGCTACCCTGCCGTGATCGCACCGACACACGCGCCGGCCGGAGTGCGGGCCGGATATTGGAAGGACACAGCCATGAACACGTCACGCCGCATCCTGCTCACTGGTCTGGCGGGCCTCGCTGTCGCTCCGACCGCGGCGGCGGCTAGCGTACCGTCGGCCGAGCCCGGTGACGTGACGGTCGCCGAAGAGCGATTCGCGCGCACGATTGCCGCCGCCCATGCCCCTGACGTCAGCTGCGCACGGCAGGCCGAACGCTATGCGGATGCGCATTGGCTGGAATATGTCGTGGCGGCGCGGGCCGTGCTCGGCGCGCGCGCGTGATGCTTTCTTCCCTTCTCCCCTTGCGGGAGAAGGTGGCGCGAAGCGCCGCTACGCGGCGATCCACCCTCTCCCACAGGGGGAGGGGGTAAGAAAGCGCCTCATTTCTCCACCGCCCGCCGGACCTGTTCGCCGATCTGCGACAGCACGAGCTGCGCCTGCGGCAGGATCGCGCCCATGGCGTGGAAATTGTGGACCATGCCGTCATGGCAGACATGCTCGACCGCGACGCCGGCGGCGAGCAGCTTGCGCGCATAGGCATTGCCCTCGTCGCGCATCGGATCGAATTCGGCGGTGTGGATGATCGCGGTCGGCAGGCCTGCAAGCCGCGTCGCGCGCAAGGGGGAGATGCGGGGGTCGGCGGTGTCGATGCCATCAGGCAGATAATCGGCGAGATCGGCTTCGATGGTGGCGCGATCGATCAGATGGCCTTCGGCGAATGCCTCGCGCGAAGGCGAGGTCTCCTCGAAATCCAGCACCGGGCAGATCAGGCATTGCGCGACGATCGAGAGGCCGGCGGTCTGCATCGCTTCCTGGCACACGATCGCCGCGAGCGTGGCGCCGGCGGAATCGCCGCCGACCACCAGCCGTTCGGCGTCGATGCCCAGCGACGAAGCTTGCCGCGCGACCCACTCCGTGGCCGCGATCGCATCAATGACGGCAGCAGGAAATTTGTACTCAGGCGCGAGCCGGTAATCGACCGAGACGAGGCGACAGCCGGTCACATGCGCCAGCGCCGCCGCGATGCGGTCATGGGTCGCAATGCTGCCGGCCACGAGCCCGCCGCCATGAAAGAACACGAAGCCCGGCGCGTGGTCGCCGGCTGATGCGGGCGAATAAAGGCGATAGGGCAGCTCTCCGCCGGGACCCGGAAGCGTGCCGTCGGCGGTGGTCACATCCGGCGCATCAGTGCGCGCAAACTGCATCAGCTTCGCCAGCGACTGCCGCCGTGCCTCCACGCTCGGCCGGCTCCGCCCCTGCGGGGCGGCCGCAGCCATCATGGTCAACAAACGCCTTGCAAGCGGATCGAGCGGCATGGATCCTTCTCCCCTCGTCGGAGAGGGTAACGCACCATATCCCAGCAGGGAATCATTTAGACATTGGGACAATAGTGCCCGGATATTTCCAAGGGAGGCCGGTCATGGCCGAGATCAAGAAACCGATCGAATATTCGCCGAGCTGGACCTTCTTCGAGGGCAAATGGCACGACGGCAACGTGCCGATCATGGGCCCGCGCACGCATGCCGCCTGGCTCGGCTCGGTCGTGTTCGACGGCGCGCGCGCGTTCGAGGGCGTCGCGCCCGACCTCGACCGTCACGTCGCCCGCGCCAACCAATCCGCGATCAATTTTGGCCTGAAGCCGGTGGTCGACACCGGCACCTGGCTTTCGCTCGCACACGAAGGCATCGCGCGCTTCGCCGCGAATGCCGAGCTGTACGTCCGCCCGATGTACTGGGCGCAGAACGGTTCGGGCGGCGGCGTGCTGTTCGACCCCGAGACGACCAATTGGTGCCTGTGCATCTACGAGGCGCCGATGCCGAAACCCGTCGGCAACGCCATCACGCTGTCGCCGTTCCGCAGACCCACGGCCGAATGTGCGCCGGTCGAGGCCAAGGCCGCCTGTCTCTATCCGAACAATTCGCGCGCGCTCGCGGAAGCCGCCGGGCGCGGCTTCCAGAACGCGCTGATGCTCGACATGCTCGGCAATGTCGCGGAGTTCGGCAATTCCAACGTGTTCATGGCCAAGGACGGCGTGGTCTACACGCCGGTCCCGAACGGCACGTTCCTGAACGGCATCACGCGCCAGCGCGTCATCAGCCTGCTGCGCGGCGACGGCGTTACCGTGGTCGAGAAGACGCTGCGCTATGCCGACTTCCTCGCTGCCGACGAGATTTTCTCGACCGGCAATTTCGCCAAGGTCGCCCCCGTCATCCGCATCGACGATCGCGAACTGAAGCCGGGCCCGCTCTACACCAAAGCGCGCAAGCTCTATTGGGACTTTGCGCATGCGGTGAAGCTGGCGGCTTGATCCGCGCTTTTCGGCGTCCTAGCCACGTCTCTTAAACCGGCTGAACTGAAACGCCTGGGTCGACTTCCACGGCGTGTGATGCGTCTCGCTCCGCGTCTCGCTCAGCTCGAACTCCGGCCCAAGCTCCGCAGCAAGACTCGCGCTGTCGTGCCGCTGCACCGGCAGGCCGCTGCATTTCTCCGGGCCATCAAGCGCAAATGTCGCGATGATGATTTGGCCGCCGGGCGTAATCGCCGAGCGCAGGCGCTCGACGTAAGCGGCCCTGTCGCGCGGATCGGTCAGGAAGTGAAATGCCGCGCGATCGTGCCAGAGGTTGTAGCTGTGCCCCGGCCGCCATGTCGTGGCGTCGGCAACGATCCAGTCGACTGCTGAAGCGGCTCGACCGATTCGTCTCTTCGCCGCTTCAAGCGCGTTGGCGGAGAGATCGAGCACGGCGAGGTCGCGGTATCCGTCCCGCAGGAGGGCGTCCACCAGCCGCGAAGCACCGCCGCCGATGTCGATGATGGCGGCGCCATGGTCAGGACGGGCCGAACGGATCATCTCGAGGGAGATCGCTGGGCTGTCCTGAAACCAGCTTACCTCGGCCTCGCCCTTGGTGGCGTAGACGTTGTCCCAGTGGGTGCTGCGGTCGGACATGGCGGCTCCGGCCTGGCCGGGACGACAGCGCGCAAGTCGCGCTGCTACGAACCGGCGGCCCGCGCGCCCGCCGAAGGTGGACGCGCGGGCGCGAACGAAATCCCTACTCGTCCTTCTTCGACATCCGCTCGAGGCGTTCCTGCATGTCCTTCATCTGCTGACGAAGGTCGTCGATGTTGCTGGTGTCCGTCGGCGCCGCAGCGCTTGCGTCGGCCTCCGGTTCGGGGCTGGTCGCCGGACGGCCCGCGTTGGGGGCAAACGGCTTGAACATCGAGAAGGTCTGCTGGAACAGCTCCATGTTGCGGCGGACCTGTTCTTCCAACGGAGCAAAAGGAGTGCCGGAGAGCGAGTTGGCGATCTGCTTGCGGAACTTCTCCTGCTCCTGGGTCAGCGTCGCGATCGACTGCTCCAGATATTTCGGCACCACCATCTGCATGCTGTCGCCGTAGAAGCGGATGAGCTGGCGCAGGAAGGTGGTCGGAAGCAGGTTCTGGCCGGCCTTGTTCTCCTGCTCGAAGATGATCTGGGCGAGCACGGAGCGGGTGATGTCGTCGCCGGTCTTGGCGTCGTAGACCAGGAAATCCTCTCCGTCCTTGACCATGGCGGCGAGGTCTTCGAGCGTCACGTAGGTGCTCGTTCCGGTGTTATAGAGCCGGCGGTTCGCGTATTTCTTGATGGTGGTGGGTTGGTCTGATTTCGCCATGGGCTCTCACTTGCAAGCGCGGAGAACGGGAACCCGGCGGATAATGCCGCAGGGCGGGAAGAGTACGCAACGCAACAAAATAAGCATTTTCAAAGGGGTCACGCTACCGTTTTGTGCGCCACGGTTAATCGGGCAGCAAAAACGTGCTTGCGAAAGCGCCAAGAACGCTATTTTGAATGCGTTGCGGCATGAATTCGGTCGCCGGCCGATTGACATGCCTCAACGACGTTAACAGGATGCCATTCGAGACTGGCGAGCCGTTTCCCCAGCCCCGCCTGCCCCCTTTCAACACCAGGAGATGCCCATGTCAGACGATGTCGTCATCGTCAGCGCCGCCCGCACCCCGGTCGGAAGCTTCAACGGAGCGTTCGCGACCCTTCCCGCCCATGACCTCGGCGCCATCGCCATCAAGGCCGCGCTGGAGCGCGGTGGCATCGAGCCCGGCCGGGTCTCCGAAGTCATCATGGGGCAGATCCTGACCGCGGCTCAGGGCCAGAACCCGGCCCGCCAGGCCTCGATTGCCGCCGGCATTCCGGTGGAGAGCCCGGCCTGGGGCGTCAACCAGCTTTGCGGCTCGGGCCTGCGCACCGTCGCGTTGGGCTACCAGGCGCTGCTCAACGGCGATTCCGAGATCGTGGTCGCCGGCGGCCAGGAATCCATGAGCATGGCTCCGCACGCCCAGTATCTGCGCGGCGGCGTCAAGATGGGCCCGGTCGAGTTCGTCGACACCATGATCAAGGACGGCCTGTGGGATGCCTTCAACGGCTATCACATGGGGAATACGGCCGAGAACGTCGCGCGCCAGTGGCAGATTACCCGCGCCCAGCAGGACGAGTTCGCGGTCCACTCGCAGCAGAAGGCCGAGGCGGCGCAGAAGGCCGGCAAGTTCAACGACGAGATCGTTCCCGTCACCATCAAGACCCGCAAGGGCGACATCGTCGTCAGCGCCGACGAATATCCGCGTCATGGCGCAACGCTCGACGGGATGGCGAAGCTCAAGCCCGCCTTCGAGAAGGAAGGCACGGTCACCGCGGGTTCGGCCTCCGGCATCAACGACGGCGCCGCTGCCGTTGTGCTGATGACGGCGAAGCAGGCCGCCAAGGAAGGCAAGAAGCCGCTCGCGCGCATCGTGTCCTGGGCGCAGGCCGGCGTCGATCCGAAGATCATGGGCTCGGGCCCGATCCCGGCCTCGCGCGCCGCGCTGAAGAAGGCCGGCTGGAGCGTCGGCGATCTCGACCTGATCGAGGCCAACGAGGCCTTCGCGGCGCAGGCCTGTGCCGTCAACAAGGATCTCGGCTGGGACACCTCGAAGGTCAACGTCAACGGCGGTGCGATCGCGATCGGCCATCCGGTCGGCGCTTCCGGCGCACGCGTGCTGGTGACGCTGCTGCACGAAATGCAGAAGCGCGATTCGAAGAAGGGCCTCGCCACGCTGTGCATCGGCGGCGGCATGGGTATCGCGATGTGCCTGGCGCGCGACTGAAGCTGACATCTAACTTACGTGTCACTTGCGCGTGCGCTGCACACATAGATGAGTGCATCGCACGCGACTAAAAAGGCGGCGGTTGCAAATCAAATATTCTTCGCAACAGCGCCAGCCTCGACTAAATACAAACGCCCGGCTCGATGCCGGGCGTTTTGTTCTTGATGTCCGTCAAACCAACCGCATAATCCGCATCTAAAACGATCACTCAGAAACGTCCGCAGAGTCCAAGGGAAGGAATACGATATGGCACGTGTTGCACTGGTGACGGGTGGTACGCGGGGCATCGGAGCTGCGATCAGCAAGGCGCTGAAGGCGGCCGGCTACAAGGTCGCGGCAAGCTATGCCGGCAACGATGTGGCGGCGGAGAAGTTCAAGGCTGAGACCGGCATCGCCGTCTACAAATGGGACGTCAGCAATTTCGATGCTTGCGCCGAAGGCGTGAAGAAGGTCGAGGCCGAGCTCGGCCCCGTCGACGTGCTCGTCAACAACGCCGGCATCACCCGGGACACCGCCTTCCACAAGATGACGCTCGAGCAGTGGAACGCCGTCATCAACACCAATCTCGGCTCGCTGTTCAACATGACGCGCCAGGTCATCGAGGGCATGCGCGCGCGCAAGTTCGGCCGCGTCATCTCGATCTCGTCGATCAACGGCCAGAAGGGGCAATTCGGCCAGGTCAACTATTCCGCAGCAAAGGCCGGCGACATCGGCTTCACCAAGGCGCTCGCGATCGAGAACGCCAAGGGCGGCATCACCGTCAACGCGATCGCACCGGGCTACATCAACACCGAGATGGTGCAGGCGGTGCCGAAGGACGTGCTGGAAAAGAACGTGATCCCGCAGATCCCGGTCAATCGTCTCGGCGAACCCGAGGAGATCGCGCGCGCCGTGGTGTTCCTCGCCGCCGACGAGGCCGGCTTCATCACCGGCTCGACGCTGACCATCAATGGCGGCCAGTATCACGCCTGATAGGACGTCAAGCCTGTAGATTCAGGCGCGACAAGGCGATAGTGAAGACGAAATGCCCGGCCTCGTGCCGGGCATCATCGTCCTCAGGGCCTTTCGATTGATGACCCCGCGCACAGCCACACTGATCGGATTGACCGCGATTCTGATGTGGTCGCTGCTATCAGTGATGACGGTGGCGACCGGAAAGATTCCGGCGTTCCAGCTCGCCGCCATGACGTTCGCGATCGGCGGTCTCGTCGGCCTCCTCACCTGGGTCGGCCGCGGCGATGCGGCGAGGAGCTTGCGTCAGCCGCTGGTCGTATGGGTCGTCGGCGTCGGTGGCCTGTTCGGCTATCACGCACTGTATTTCCTGGCGCTGCGCTTTGCGCCGCCGGCCGAAGCCGGTCTTTTGAATTACATGTGGCCGCTCCTGATCGTGCTGTTCTCGTCGTTCCTGCCGGGCGAGCGGCTTGCGGTGCATCACATCATCGGTGCCGTGCTCGGCCTCGTCGGCACCGTGCTGCTGTTCGCCGGGAGCACCTCCGGCTTCGCGCCGGGCCAGCTGCCGGGATTGATTGCGGCGTTCATCGCGGCGTTCGTCTGGGCGACCTATTCGGTGCTGTCGCGGCGATTAAAGGCGGTGCCGACCGATGCGGTCGCGGGCTTCTGCCTTGCCACCGCCGCGCTTGCCGCGCTGATGCATGGTCTGCTTGAAACCACGGTGTGGCCGGAGACGACGCTGCAATGGCTCTCCGTGGCCGCTCTCGGCATCGGCCCCGTCGGCGCCGCGTTCTACGCCTGGGACATCGGCATGAAGCGCGGCGACATCCGCGTGCTCGGCGCCGCATCCTATGCGACGCCGCTGCTCTCGACCGGATTCCTCATCGCCGCCGGTTTTGCAAAAGCCAGCGCCAACATCGCCATCGCCGCGATCCTGATCGCCGGCGGCGGCCTGATCGCGGCGAAGGATATGGTGCTGCGGAAGCGGTGACAGCTGTTGCCGGGTTCGCCGCCATGCGGCGCCCCGGAATGACAGTGCGCCTTACGGCTCCCAGCCCTTCGGCGCGAGCTCGAACTTTGCGAACTCGAACGCGGGTGCCACGGTGCAACCGACCAGCGTCCACTCTCCCATGCTCTCCGCCATCTGCCAGGCATTCGCCGGCACGATTCCCTGCGGCCGTTCGCCGCTCACAAGGTCCGTGCCGAGCCGTACCTCGTGTTGCGAGCAGCCTTCATGCGCGATGCGCAGCGTCAGCGGGCTGCCGGCGTAGTAGTGCCAGGTCTCCACGGCGTCGATGCGATGCCAATGCGAGCGTTCGCCGCGCGCGAGCAGGAAATAAATGAGAGTCGAGCGCGAGCGGCCGTTGGTATCAGTGGTCTGGTCGCGAAACGTCTCGCGGTAGTGGCCGCCTTCGGGATGCGGGCGGAGTTCGAGGCGTGCGATGATCTCGGCTGCGGTCGGCATCGATCCCCGTCAGGATTTCTTCTTCAGGATTTGTTCTTGCGCTCGCGCAGTTCGCCGAACACCGCGGCGGCGTCCGCGCCCTTCATGTGTAGCCTGGTTGCGACCGACGGTTCATCAGCACGCAGGAACACGTTTGCTCGCTTCTCGTCACCAAGTAGTGAAGGAATGGTCGGCTTGTTCTCGGCCCGCAGCTTCGCCACTTCCGCCGCGCGTGCCTGGAGCGCCGCATTGTCGGGGTCGATGGTGAGTGCGAATTTGACGTTGGACGCAGTGTATTCGTGCCCGCAATAGAGCTTGAAGTCGTCAGGCAGCGCCCGCAGCTTCAGAAGCGAGTCCCACATCATCGGGTAGTCGCCTTCGAACACGCGGCCGCAGCCGATCGAGAACAGCGTGTCGGCCGCGAACAGCGTCTTCTCATTGTCGAACACGTAGGAGATGTGGTCGAGCGTGTGGCCGGGCGTCTCCAGCACGCGCCCCAGCAAGCTGCCGACCTTGACGATGTCGGCATTGGCGACGCGCAGGTCGACGTTGGCGATCTCAGTCGTCTTGTCATGCGGCGCGACGACGCGGCAATTGTATTTCTGCTTGAGTTCGGCGACCCCGCCGACATGATCGCCATGATGATGGGTGATCAGGATGTCGGTGAGCTGCCAGCCCTCGCGCTCAAGCGCCTTCAGGATGGGGCCGGCCTCCGGCGCGTCGATCGACGCCGTCGCCTTGGTTTCCACATCGTGGATCAGATAACCGAAATTGTCGTTTAAACAGGTGAAAGTACGAATTTCGGCGGCCATGTCATCTCCATCGCGCTCAGCCCCGCAGACAAATATGGCGTTAACGTTGCGCAGGCAATGCAATATTCCGCGCGCGGGAGCCGCCTCGTGCATGTTACATTGCCGTTATGACCATTGATGTCGTCGACCTCCGCGAGTTCTACTCCCGTCGCCTCGGGATTGTGGCGCGGCAAATGATCAATCGCGGCATCAGGGAGCGCTGGCCGACCGCCGCGGGCCAGCGTGTGCTCGGCATCGGCTATCCCACCCCCTATCTCGGCCTGTTCCGCGAGGACGCGGAGCGCTGTATCGCCTTCATGCCGTCGGCGCAGGGCGTCTTGAAATGGCCGACGGGCCGGCCAGCGCTGGCCTCGCTGGTCGATGAATTCTCGCTGCCGCTTCCTGACGCCGCGGTCGACCGGATCCTGCTGATTCATGCGCTGGAGATGTCGGACGACCCGGCTGCGCTCTTGCGCGAGGTGTGGCGGGTGCTGTCGCCCTCCGGCCGCGTGATCGCGGTGATCCCGAACCGGCGCGGGGTCTGGACCCGCACCGACAGCACGCCGTTCGGTCACGGCCGGCCCTATTCGCGCTCGCAGATCACCGACCTGTTGCGCCAGACCTGGTTCACGCCGACTGCCTGGGGCGAGGCGCTGTTCATGCCGCCCTATGCCGGCGGCTGGGTGCTGAAATCGGCGCAGGTGTGGGAGCGTGCGGGCGCGGCGCTGTCGTTGCCCTTTGCCGGCGTGCACATTGTCGAGGCGACCAAGCAGGTCTATCGCGCGATCCCCGCCAAGCGCGAGCGCGCGCGGCTGATTCCCTCGTTGAAGCCGGTGCTGGTGCCGTCCTCGACGGTGACGCGCACTTGAAAACAAATCGTCCCGGCGCGAGGCCGGGACGATTGCAGATCAGAACATCGGAAAAAGCTTACTCGCCGGAGGCGACTTCGTCGCTGGAGCCGGCCGGAGCCGCCTCGCGCTCGGGGCGCGGGCCATGCGGCCGGCGGCGCCGCCGCGGAAAGCGTTCGCCGCCACCGCCGCCTTCCAGGCCACCAGGACCGCCATTCGCGGCACTATTCACTTGCGGCTGTGCGCCGGTGATGAAGGAGGGCAGGCGATCGACGCTGCCGGTGTCGGCAACGACGGGCTGCGGCTGGTTCAGCGGCAGCGGCTGCGGCTGATATTGCGGCTGCGCACGATGGTCGCGTTCGCGATGTTCGCGGGGCTGCTGGTTGTCGCGCTGATAGGGCTGCTGGCCATCACGCGGCTGATGATCACGCTGGTGATCGCGCTGGCCGTCGCGGTCGCGCATGAAGGGCTGTTGCTGCTGCGGCGGCTGCGGGACGAAGCCCGGCTCCTGGCCGAAATTCGAGAAATTCTCGCCGTCGTCCTCGCTGTCGTCGCCGCTGTTGCTGACGGGCTCGTCGCCGCGCGGCTGCTGGTTCTGGCGGAACTGTTCCTGGGCTGCCGCGATCAGGCGGAAATAATGCTCGGCGTGCTGGTAGTAGTTCTCGGCGGCGACCGGGTCGCCGGAAGAGCGCGCATCGCGCGCGAGCTGAAGATATTTTTCGGCGATGTGCGAAGCCGTGCCGCGGATCTTGATGTCGGGTCCGTTCGATTCGTAAACCCGGGTCATCGGGTTCTGGCCGCGCCGGTTGTTGTTGTTGTTATTATTATTGTTATTGCGGTTGCGCATCCGCTGCTTGTTCTGACCGTTTCTCATGTCCTGCCTTTAATTCCAGCCCTAAAGGTTGCACGCATTACTGATTGCTCGGAGTGACCTGATGACAGAGGTTCACATCTCTCATGCGCACCGCGCGCAAGAGCGGCTTGAACCCTGCCGATGTCCGTCGACCGTCGCGTTCAACAAAGACGCGTTCCCCACCCGCCAGCATCCATTGCCAGCGAACCCATTCATATCGCCTGCCGAAACAAGCCCAGCTTTGTTGCGTAAGTCTTCAAGCGCAATATCAGGCTTTCGTTCACTTTGCGGTCGGAGAGCAGCGCAGCTCCAATGGCCATCGCGCTCAACAGGACCTGCGGCTTGGAACCTTTAAATCAGTAAAGCTCTCGCCCGAGAGCCCGGCTTTTGCCCGTAGGTCTACGGGGCCGGCACCGATGTGTTGACCGGAACGTAGTCGTTCCCAAGGGATATTCCAAGAGGTTTTTTGCAACCCAATCCGGCTTTTATGGGGGCATTTTTCGGGCCGAAACCGCCCGCGGGATGCCCGCCAAATCGGCCTTGGGCGGCCTGTCCACAGACAACGCGGCGGCTGTCATCAAGGTTTCAATATCCCGGGCCTGCCCTTGCCCAGCCTCGACGATCAGCGCCCCGCCGGGGGCGAGCCGCTCGGCCGCCTGCGGGATCAGGGCGCGGTAGGCGTCATAGCCGTCATTGCCGCCGTCGAGCGCCAGATGCGGATCGTGCTCGCGCACGTCGAGGCTCAGTTTCGGAATTTCCCCTGAGGGAATATAGGGCGGATTCGACACGATGAGATCGAACGGGCCGCGCAGCGCCGCCGCATAGGAGCAGGCGACGAAGCCGGAACGGTCGGCGAGGCCCAGTGCTGCGGCATTGCTCCGCGCGGTGGCGAGCGCGGAGAGGCTGAGATCGGTTCCGACACCGAAGGCATCGGGAATTTCGTGCAGCAGCGCGAGCAGGATCGCGCCGGATCCAGTGCCGATATCCGCGATTCGCGGGCGCTGCCCCGATATCGCGGCCTCCCGAAAGATTTCCAGTGCCAGTTCGACCACGGTCTCGGTGTCCGGCCGCGGCACCAGCGTCGCTTCGGACAGTTGGAACGGCAGGCCCCAGAATTCGCGCGCGCCGAGAATGCGGGCGACCGGCTCATGCGCGAGCCGGCGCTGCGCATAGGCTTCGAGCCGCGCAGCCTCTTCGGGCGTGAGCTGGCGCGCCGCCTGCGTGACGATGCCGGTCAAATCAAGCCTCAGCGCGGCTCCGACGAGCAGGCGCGCGTCGAGGCCGGGCTCTTCGATGCCGGCCGATTGCAGCAGTGCCGCAAGCGCGCGCCGCGCACTCTCGATGCTGTGTCCGGAATCGAAACCTGTCGCCAATGGAGCCATCCTGCCTAGTATCGTGGATAGATCGGCGGCATTGCTTGCGTCAACGGAAAGGAGCGCGTCTGATCGCACCTCGCAGCGAGCGAGGGGGCCATGACGGCTTACGACGATCAGAACGTCTTCGCAAAGATCCTGCGCGGCGAGATTCCCTGCTTCGAGGTTTTCAGCGACGACCGCAGCCTCGCCTTCCTCGACATCATGCCGCGCTCGCCCGGACATACGCTGGTCATTCCCCGGGCGCCGGCGCGCGGCATCCTCGACATCGCGGATGACGATCTCGCCGCGGTCGCCCGAACCGGCAAGCGGATCGCGATTGCGGCGATGAAGGCGTTCGACGCGGAGGGTATCATCCTGCAGCAGTTCAGCGAACCGGCGAGCGGGCAGGTGGTCTTCCACCTGCACATGCACGTCATGCCGGTCAGGGCCGGAATCAAGCTGCTGCCGGCGCAGACGCGCAAGGAAGACATGGCCGTGCTGGCCGATCACGCCAAGCGGATGATTGCGGCGCTTGGCAGTTGATCGAGATAGCGCTGCAGCAAGACCGTAGGACGGGTAGAGCTGTTGCGAAATCCATCATCGAGACAAACTCGAAATCGACTGGCGCAGCTTCGCTCCACCGAAACTGCGAGCCAGCGATCTTTCATCGAACCTTCATCAGTTCCTGTTCAGCGGGCGGGGTCGAAGGGGAGAGCCAATCGGACATTCGAGCGCGGCACGATCCCAGCGTCCGACATCAGCTGCTGCCTGATAGGTGGTTTGCAGAAACGCCATGAGCGTGGCCTCTGGCTCGCTGGATTTTCGCACAAGGTCGTAGGGAAGGAGATATTCGCCGAGCTTCCGATCGAAGTATGCGCCCGCCGGCATGACCTGTCCGTCAGCAAAGCCATTCGGGGTGGGGTAGGCATAGGAGTAGAAAGCCGCAAAGTCTGTACCACCTCCGCCCGGCCAAAAGCCGGCGGACGAGACCTCATCGCTATAGGCCTCGCGTGTCACGACGTCCGGCAAACCCGGGACGCCACCCGGGTGAAGCGGAGCGGAACGCCCAGAGAAGCGCGTCACCGCGAGATCGAAGCTGCCCCAGAAGAGATGGACCGGACTGACTTTCCCGATGAACCCCGTCCGAAACCGATAAAACACTCCGCTGATCGCGACGAGGGTGCGGAAGAACCGCGTCACGGCGTCTGCGTCATAGGGCCTGATTTGGCGGTCCTCCGTGAACGGGATCGGATCTGGGACCTCACTGGGCCGACCGTCAAATTCTGGTGTTCCGCCGAGATGTCCTACCAAATCACAGAACCGGGCGTGAAATTCGGCGACGGACATTCGCCCGAGCGGCATTTCCGCCCTGCGCCCATCAGCTGCTTCTCCGATCAGGACGTGACGGGAGAGATCGAAGACGATCTCGATACCTGATGCGTCTGGAATCAGCGAAGTCGTGAGCCCGCGTGCATTCACGTAGAAGGTCGCGTGCCAGGAATGGTTGACCCATGGCGTTCTTGCGAGCCGATACTTGCCGACAATCTGGCAATACAGATGAAGCGCGGAACAGGTTTCGCGCCATGCCTCGAAGGGAATCTCCGGCCAGATCGCGCTCATAGCGTCTCCTCCCTCAGGTTTGGTTCGGCTTGGCAAGACCTCACCTCGGCTAAAGGCGACCCTGTGTCCGCTTTGGGCCCAAGGCGACATTCCGGGGGCGAGGCCGCATGCTGCGCCCTCGAAAGCAGATATCCCGGAGTTTAGGGGGACTCGACCTAGACGCCAAGGTATCGCTGCAGCAGCTCCGGCTGGGCCTTGAGCTCCTGCGCCGGTCCCTCGTGCACGATGTGGCCGTTGTTGATGATGTAGATCCGCGTCGCCAGCGCCAGCGTCGCTGCCAGATTCTGCTCGACCAGCACGATGGTCTGGCCGGCGGCTGCGAGCTCGCGGCAGGCCTTGACGAGATCGTGGACGATGACGGGCGCGAGCCCCTCGAACGGCTCGTCCAGCAGCACGATATTGGGATCGCGCACCAGCGCCCTGGCGATCGCGAGCATCTGCTGCTCGCCGCCGGAGAGCTCGGTGCCGCGGTTGTTGCGCCGCTCCTTCAGCCGCGGAAACATCTCGTAGATGCGCTCAAGCGGCCAGCGCTTCGGTGCGGTGATCCCGGCGAGGACGATGTTCTCCTCCACCGACAAGCTGCCGAAGATCCGGCGCTCCTCGTGCACGAGCTGCATGCCGGCCTGCGCGATTCTGTGGCTCTTGCGTCCGGCGATATCGATGCCGTCGAACTTCACGCTGCCGCTGCGGGGCGTCACGACGCCCATCAGGCTCTTGAGCGTCGTGCTCTTGCCGGCGCCGTTCCGCCCGAGCAGTGCCACCACCTCGTGCCGCTCGACGCGCATGGCGACGTCGAACAGGATGTGGGAGTCGCCGTAATAGCTGTTCAGGCCGTTGACCTCGATCAGGCTCATGCGGCGATCTCTCCGTGAACGCCGCCGAGATAGGCTTCCTGCACTGCGGCGTTGGTCCTGATTTCCTCCGGTGTGCCGTCCAGCAGCACCTTGCCCTCCTGGAGCACCGTCACGCGCTCGACCAGCTCGAACAGCGAGTCCATGTCGTGGTCGATGATGATCATGGTGCGGCCGCGCGCGATCGATTTGAGCAGCTTGACGGTCTCGACCCGCTCGCGCGGGCTCATGCCGGCGAGCGGCTCGTCGAGCAGCAGCAGGCGTGGCGAGGTGGCGAGCGCAAGCCCGATCTCCAGCCGGCGCTTCTCGCCATAGGCGAGCCCGGATACCGGCGTGTCGGCGCGGCGGGTCAAATTGACCAGGGCGAGCGTGTGCTCGACCTGCTCCGTCAGGCCCTTCACGCCCGAGAGCTTGCGGAACAGATCGAGCCGGAATTTGCCGCGCAGCTCGGCGAGTGCTGCGATCGTCAGGTTCTGCCGCACCGTGAGGCCAGTGAAGAGCTGGTTGACCTGGTAGCTCTTGGTGAGCCCCAGCTGGCAAACCTCGGTGACCTTCAGTCCCGTGATATCGCGCCCCTCGAAAACGATCTGGCCGGAGGTCGGCGCGATCTCGCAGGTCAGCATCTTGAAGAAGGTCGATTTGCCGGCGCCGTTGGGGCCGATGATGCCGCGCAGTTCGCCCTGATTGACGCTGAAATCGATGTCGCTGTTGGCGACGAGACCGCCATAGCGCTTGGTCAGGCCCGTGGCTTTCAGAATCGGTCCGGAGTAGGCGGGATGCTCGACCTCCTTGGCCTGCATCGGCGCAGGCGGAGCTTGCTGTGGCGTATCGATCTCGGCCTCCTCCTCCGTCTCCGCAGCCTTCCGCGCTCGCTTGCCGGACACGAGGCCGTAGAGATCGACGAGGCCGCCCACAATGCCGCCGCGCAGGAAGCAGACCAGCACCACGAACACGACGCCGAGCACCAGCTTCCAGGCCGCCCCGAGGCCCAGCGCGGACTGGAGGAAATCCTGAAGGAAGAGCCAAACTGTTGCGCCGACCAGCGGTCCGAACAGCGTGCCGCGGCCGCCAATGGCAGTCTGCATCACGAGCTGACCCGAGGTGTCGAAGGTGAAGGCGTCGGGCGGCATGAAGGCCTGCAATACGCCGAGCAGGCCGCCGGCGAATCCCGCATAGGCCGCCGCGATCACGAAGGCGGTCAGCTTGTAGCCGTGGATGTTGTGGCCGACGGCGGTGGCGCGCAGCGGATTGTCGCGGATCGCGCTGAAGATGGCGCCGACAGGCGAGCGGACGATCCTGAGCGCGATGATGACGCCGATGAAATAGCACAGCGCGATGAACTGATAGAGCGACCAGCCATTGGTGAAGTGGATGGTGGTGAAGCCGAGATTGAAGCTCGGCGTCGGTACGCCCGGCAGGCCGTTCTCGCCGCCGGTGAAATCCGAGAGCGGATTGAACTCGACGAAGAAGAACACCTCCGCGATCGCCACGGTGATCATGGCGAAATAGATGCCGGTGCGGCGCAGTGCGATCAGGCCGATCAGGTAGCCGGTCGCGGCCGCCGCGATCATGCCGATGATCAGCGCGCCCAGCACGTTGCCGAAACCCGCGCGGGTCAGGAGGTAGGCCGCGACAAAGCCGCCGGTGCCGTAGAAGGCGGACTGGCCGAACGACAGCAGGCCGGTGAATCCGAACAGGATGTCGAAGCCGAGACCGAACAGGCCCCAGACCAGGATCCGGTTCACGGTGTTCGGGGCGAAGCCGAGATGAGGCAGCACGAACGGGGCTGCGATCAAACCGATCGCGGTCAGGGTCTCGATCAGGAACGGGCGTTGCTTGAGCATCAGGAAATCGCTTACTCGCGGCCCTGGACGCCGAGCAGGCCATGCGGTCGCACCACGAGCACGAGCGTCATCGCCGCAAACAGCATCACATAGGCGTAGCCGGGGTTGAACATGGAGGTGACGCTGATGATCTCGCCGGCGATCAGGCCGCCGAGGATGGCGCCCGGGAACGAGCCGACGCCGCCGATCACCACCACGACGAAGGTCTGGACCAGGATGTCGTCGCCGATGCCCGGTGTCAGTGACACCACCGGCGCGTTGACGATGCCGGCAAATCCGGCGGCCATTGCGCCGATGCCGAACACGACCATGAAGACGCGGTAGACGTTGATGCCGAGGGAATCGACCATCACCGAATCCTCGATGCCGGCGCGCACGATCATGCCGAGCCGGGTCCGGTAGAGCACGATGAACAGTGCGCCGAGGGCGATTGCGACGATGCCGACGACGGCGAGGCGGTAGGTCGGATAGAACATGAAGCCGAGATTGGTGATGCCCTGGAACAGGGCCGGCGGCGGCACCAGCTGCGACTGGCTCGAGAAGATCAGGCGCACGAGCTCGACGAAACAGATGCCGAGCCCGAAGGTCACGAGCAGCTGATCCTCGTGCGGGCGATGATAGAAATGGCGGATGATGACGCGTTCCATCGCGACGCCAAGCAGCATCACGAACAGCGAGCCCGCGATGACGGCGATGATGAAGGACTCCGTGTACTGGTAGGCGACGAAGCCGGCATAGCCGCCGATCATGAACATCGCGCCATGCGCGAGGTTGAGCACGCCGAGCGTGCCGTAGATGATGGTCAGGCCGGAGCTGATCAGCGCGAGCAGGGCGCCGAGCGCGAGCCCGTTGAAAAGCTGCGAAACGAGGTTGGGCCAACTGATCATGCGACAATCGCCGTTGTGACGCGCCAAGGTGCGCGTCAGAAAAAGGTGACGCCGCAGGACCAGAGTGCAGCCCGCGGCGTCACAGGGGTTAGCGCGGGCTCAGCTGTAATCGCCGGGATGGCAGCCGAACGCGTCCGGCTTCTGCATCAGGCCTTCACCGGGGACGATCTCGACGACGTCGTACCAGTCTTCCTTGTTCTTCATGTCCTTCTGCTGCTTGCCCTTCACGATGATCACCGGGCGGACGCATTGGTGATCCTCGGGGCGGTAATGTACGTCGCCGACCAGGGAGGGGATCGTCTCGCCCTTCTCATAGGCCTTGATCACGTCGGGCGGATTGAAGCTACCGGCCTGCTCGCACATGTGGGCCCAGTGTGCGAAGCTGACATAGGCGTTCTCGGCGCCCCATTCGGGCTTGTAGCCGTACTTCTTCTCGAAGGCCTCGTTGAACATCTTGGCGAGTGGGAACTTGTCCTCGATCGTCCACCAATAGTCGGTGGCGGCGTACACGCCCTGCATCAGGCCGCCGGTCTCGCGTGCGATGAAGGGCACCTGGTAGGGGACGACCAGCTTCATCTTGTCGAGCACGCCGAACTGCTTGGCCTGCTGGGTCGACAGTACCGCGTCGTGGCCCCAGTTGACGTTGATGAGCACGTCGGCGCCGGAATTCGCGACGTTCAGCAGATATGAGGAGTAGTCGGGCGCGCCGAGCGGTGCGACCTGGTTGGTCACCGTCGTCCAGCCCGCGGTCGCGAGGAAGTCCTGCATCGACTTGGTGACGGTGTGGCCGTAGGTGTAATCGGGCGTCAGGTAGGCGGCCTTCTTGTTCTTGCCGAACTCCCTCACCATCACCGGGCCGATCGCCGCGGCGGCGGTCTGGCCGAAGAAATTCTGGCGGAAGCCGTAGCGAACGCAGTCCTTGCCGGTGGTGTCGTTCGAGCCGGAAATGCCGCACACGAACAGCACGTGTTCGCGCTGCGCGAGCTTGTTGAGCGCGACCGCGACGGCGCTCGACGTGCCGCCGGTGATCATGATCGCCTTGTTCTCGCTGATGAAGCGCTGCTGCGCCTGCACCGCCTCGTTCGGCTTGGCCGCGGAATCCGCGACGCCGAACTTCAGCTCCTTGCCGAGCACGCCCTTGCTGGTCTTCGGCGAAATCTTCTTGATCAGGTCGTGGCCGCTGTTGATGTGCTCGATCGCGAGCTGGTAGCCCTTGAGCTCGTCCTCGCCCTGCACGGCATAGGTGCCGGTGCGCGGGACCGAGATTCCGATGAACGCGGTGGAACCCGAAACGCCGGCGGGATACGAGCCGATCGCCGGCTTGTCCTCGGCAAAGGCCGGCGTCGCGGGCAGCATCGAGCCGCCGATGAGGCTAGCTGTGGTCTGGAGCAGGCCACGGCGCGAGAGGCCGCGGCGGATGAGATCGTCAGTCATGGTCGTTTCCTCCGAACATCGTTCTTGTTTGCAGGCGCAAGCACGACCTGTCCGGCGCCAGCCGGCCTCGCTGGCCTGCTGCGCCGGGCACGTCACATCCGCGTGTAGCTCTTGGCCCTAAGCATTGCTCGTGAAGTCCTTCTGTCAATTTCGTCTTTGGTCGAACGACGAAAATTATCACGTGAAAACATATCGGATCACGATATATATTAGTCTTTGTGAGTACGAGGCTGGCGGGTTCGGCGAGAGAAATGGCGCGGCAGACGACAGTGGCGAGTGCCCGGAAGCGACGATCCTGGCCGCAGGAGGCGGAGCGGCCGGAGGCCGCGTGGCCCGCGGGGGAGGGCAGCGACCAGCGCGCGGCGCCGCAGTCGGGCGATGCCTCCCGCGTGTCCGAGCCGTGCAGCCGGTCAGCCGGCCGGCGCGGACCCGTCGTCGGCTCCGTCCAGGCCAAGGTCCAGGCCAAGCGCGCGCCCGGCCCGATGCAGAAGCTGAGCGTGCGCGCGCAGAATGTTCTGAAGGAGCTTGCGGTGGAGCTCACCGGCGAACAGCCGCCGAAGGGGAATTGGCTGCCGTCGCGCGAGTTGCTGCTCGCGCTGACGGCCGAGCGCCTTGCGACCACGCGCAACTGCGGTCCTCACACGATGCGGGAGATCGTGGATTGGGCCCAGGGCTGCGGCGTGACCATCAAGCCGGTGATACCGCCCGGCGGCTCGCTGTCGCAGATGTGGGCGGAGTTGATTGCCAATGCGTCGGCCGGGGCCTTGACCAGCGCCGAGATCGCCAGCGCGCTCCAGCGCTCGATCAGGCGAAAGAGCGTTCGCATCCCGATCGCGTTTCAGGTCATCCTGGTGAAGATCCTGCTCTCCAGTTTCGAATAGCCCCCGATATTTGTGCATCCGCGGCGCCGCTCGGTTGGTTCCGCCGGTCCTTCCTTGCTAGTCTCGGCAGCGCCCGCCCGCTTCATCGGTGGGCTCGACGTCGCAGGCAGGAATGACTCAATCGAAGCGGAAGACGACGCGTCCCGCGTCCGCGGCGCCCTCAAAGGGCGGCGCGATGCGCGAGGCCGACTATGCGGCGCTCGCACAGTTCCGCTATCAGCTCCGGACCTTCCTGGCGTTCAGCGAAGCCGCGGCCCAGAGTGCCGGCTTGACGCCGCAGCAGCATCAGGCGCTGCTGGCGATCAAGGGGCTGGCCGCCCCTGACGGCGCAAGCGTCGGCGACATCGCGCGCTTCCTCCTGATCCGGCACCATACCGCGGTGGAGCTGGTGGATCGCATGGCGAAGCTGAAGCTGATCGGCCGGGAAGCCGATCCGCAGGACGCAAGACGCGTCCTGGTCAGGCTGACGGCCAAGGGCGAGCAGAAGCTGCGATCGCTCTCGCGCATTCACCTGGACGAGCTGGGTGCCGCCGCGCCCGCCCTGGCCAGGATCCTGCGATCGTTCCGGGCCAAAGCGCGCTGAGGCGCGGTTCAGGCGGCTGCGCCTTGCGCGGCGAGCTGTGCGGCCTGATGCTCGGTGGTCAGCGCGTCGGTCAATTCGCCGAGCGCTTCGCCGGCGATCACCTGCGGCAGCTTGTAGAGCGTCAGGTTGATGCGATGATCGGTGACGCGTCCTTGCGGGAAATTGTAGGTGCGGATGCGCTCGCTGCGGTCGCCGGAGCCGACCTTCTCCTTGCGTTCGGCCGAGCGTGCGGCGTCGAGGCGCTGCTGTTCGGCATCGTAGATGCGCGAGCGCAGAATGTTCATGGCGGAGGCGCGGTTCTTATGCTGTGAGCGGCTGTCCTGCATCATCACCACGATGCCGGTCGGGATGTGGGTGATGCGGATCGCCGATTCGGTCTTGTTGACGTGCTGGCCGCCGGCGCCCTGCGCCCGCATGGTCTCGATCCGCAGATCGTCGTTCTTGATGTCGACGTCGACCTCCTCGACCTCCGGCATCACGGCGACGGTAGCGGCGGAGGTGTGGATGCGTCCCTGCGTTTCGGTGTCCGGCACGCGCTGCACCCGGTGCACACCGGATTCGAATTTCAGCTTCGAGAACGCGCCGCGGCCCTGCACCTCCGCGATGATTTCCTTGTAGCCGCCGACGGTGCCTTCGCTGGCCGAGATCACCTCGACCTTCCAGCCCTGCAAGGCCGCGAAGCGCTCGTACATCCGGAACAGATCGCCGGCGAACAGCGAGGCCTCGTCGCCGCCGGTGCCGGCGCGGATTTCCAGCACCACGTTGCGGTCGTCCATGGCGTCCTTGGGCAGCAGCGCGACGCGAATCTTCTGGACCAGCTCTTCGATTTTAGGCGTCAGCTCGTCGCGCTCGGCTTCAGCCATGCCGCGCATCTCGGAATCCGTCGCGGGATCGGCGATCAGCGCCTCGGTGTCGGCGAGTTCTTTGACCGCAGAACGATACGCCTTCACCGCCTCGATCAGCGGGGTGAGCTCGGCGAGCTCGCGGGTGATCTGCACGTAGCGTTCGGAGGCGAGCTGGCCGAGCGATTCGGCCTCGAGCGAGGCGTGATGCGCGAGCAGGACGTCCAGTTTGGCTTCGGGGAGTGACGACATCGGTTCAGTCTCAAATGGCGGAAGAGGGCGAGGCGGCGGGAGGGGGCGACAGGCCCGCTACAACGCCAGGCCTTCGGCCTCGGCAAATTCCGTCAGCTTCTGCCGGATCGAGACGCTGCCGGAGGGCGCGTCCAGCAGCGGGCCGAGCATCGCTTCGGCCTTCTTCGCGTCGAGATCGATGACCATCGCCTTGACCGGACCGAGCGCCGTCGCCGAGAGCGACAGCGAGCGATAGCCCATCGCGATCAGCGCCAGTGCGCCGATCGGCTTGGAGGCCATCTCGCCGCACAGCGATAACGACTTCTTCGCATCGTTCGACTTCCGCGCGATCTCGCGCAGCACGCGCAGGATCGGCGCCGACATGGTGTCGAAGCGCTCGGAGACTTTCGCATTGCCGCGATCGACCGCGAACAGGAACTGGAACAGATCGTTGGACCCGACCGAGATGAAGTCGACCTTCTTCAGGAGCTCGTCGAGCTGGTAGAGCAGGGCGGGCACCTCGACCATGGTGCCGATGTCGATCCGCTCCGGCAGGGTGTGGCCGTGCTGGCGCAGATAAGTCAGCTCGCGCTCGACCAACGCCTTCGCCGAATCGAATTCGGCGACCTCCGAGATCATCGGGAACATGATGCGCAGCGCGCGGCCGCCGCCGGCGCGCAGCAGCGCGCGGATCTGGCCGCGCAGCAGGCCGGGGCGATCGAGCCCGAGCCGGATCGCGCGCCAGCCGAGTGCTGGATTCTCCTCGATCACCGCTTCCATGTAAGGCAGTGCCTTGTCGCCACCGATGTCGAGGGTGCGGAAGGTGACGGGCTTGGTGCCCGCGGCATCCAGCACCGTGCGATAGAGCGCGAGCTGGTCGCTGGTGCGCGGCAGGCTCTGTCCCACCATGAATTGCAGCTCGGTGCGGAACAGGCCGATGCCGGCGCTGCCGGTGTCCTCAATATGCGGCAGGTCGATCGCAAGACCTGCGTTGATCATCAGCTCGACCTTCTGGCCGTCCTTGGTGACGCAGGGGCGGTCGCGCAGTGCAAGGTATTGCGCCTGGCGGCGGGCGCGGAAGCGCACGCGCTCGGCAAAGGCCGCTTCGACCTCCTGCGACGGGCGCACATAGATCGAGCCCGAGGTGCCGTCGACGATGATGGCGTCGCCGGGATCGGCGATGCCGGGCGCGTTCGGGACCTCGCCGACCGCGGGGATGCCGAGCGCGCGGGCCACGATCGAGACGTGGGAGTTGGCGGTGCCTTCCTCCAGCACGATGCCGCGCAGGCGCTTGCGGTCGTAGTCGAGCAGCGCCGCCGGGCCCATTGCGCGCGCGATGACGATGGCATTGTCGGGCAATTGCTCGCGCGACGGCGCGTGGTCCTGGCCGACCAGCTGCCGCATCAGGCGGTAGCCGAGATCCTCGAGATCGTGCAGCCGGTCACGCAAATAGGGATCGGTGGAGCGCAGCATGCGCGCGCGGGTGTCGGACTGCACGCGTTCGACGGCGGCTTCCGCCGTGAGGCCGGTGGCGACCGCCTCATGCAGCTTGTGCGACCAGCCCTGGTCGTTGGCGAACATGCGATAGGCTTCCAGCACCTCGCGGTGCTCGCCGCCCTCGGCAACGTCGCCACGCTCCAGCATGCGGTCGAGATCGGCGCGCAGCTTGGCAAGCGCGGTGTCGAGCCGCTTGATCTCCTTCGGCAGATCCTCGGCGATGTAGTCCTTGATGACGACGCGCGGCTCGTGCAGCACGACATGGCCGAGCGCAATGCCCTCCGAGAGGATGGCGCCGACCTTCTGCGCCGAATGGCGCGCGGCCGGCTCCTGGCCCGGCTGGGCCAGCGCAGACAATTCGCCGGAGGCGATCAGCTCCGCCAGCACCATCGCGGTGGTCTGGAGCGCCTCGAGCTCCTCCTCGACATAATTGCGCTTGGCACGGTTCTGCACCACCAGCACGCCGAGTGTGTTGCCGGCGCGCAGGATCGGCACGCCGAGGAAGGAGTGGTAGATTTCTTCGCCGGTCTCCGGGCGAAACGAGAAGGCCGGATGGCTTTGCGCGTCGCTGAGGTTGAGCGGGGTCGCCTCGCTGGCGACGAGGCCGACCAGGCCCTCATGGGCGCTGAGCACGGTATGGTGCACCGCCTCGCGGTTGAGACCTTCGGTGGCGTAGAGCTCGAGCGTGTTGTCGATGCGCAGCACATAGACCGAGCACACCTCGGCCACCATATTGGCGGCGATCAGCACCACGATCTTGTCCAGCCGCTCCTGGGCCGAGACCTGCTCCGCCATGGTTTCGCGGAGCCGTCTCAACAAGACGCGGGGACCTCCCGACGCGCTCCGCATGAACCGTCAATCTCCTCCGTCTGCCTGGCCCGGCGGTATCGGCCGGCGGCTGGCCCAAAATTCCAGAAAAACAACCAAATTGTTCGTCCGGCGCAGGCACAAACACAAATCTACTCAAGATTTAGCGCTTGCACCGAATCAGCGCCGCCTGAACTGGGACACAGTCTGCGGCAGCCCACCCTGTTCGCCGTATAGCGAATCGAGGCTTGTTTTGCCAAGCAAAACGCCTGCCAAACGCGAAGGTGTGTACACCTTCGCGTTTGCTGCGACCGCTAAGAGAAAATTCGTCTAGGCCTGATCGAGACCGTAGAGCGTGTGCAGGGTGCGTACCGCGAGCTCGGTATAGGCGGTGTCGATCAAAACCGAGAATTTGATCTCGGAGGTTGTAATGGCCCGGATGTTGATATTCCGTCCGGCGAGGGCCGAAAACGCCTGGGCGGCGACGCCGGCATGGCTGCGCATGCCGCTGCCGATTACCGATATCTTGGCGACGTCGGTGGCGGTATCGAGCCGGGCATAGCCGATCTTGCCCTTGGCGGCCGTGATCGTGTCCTTGGCGCGGGTGTAGTCGGCCGCCGGCACCGTGAAGGTGAGATCGGTGGTCTTGCCGTCCTCGGAGACGTTTTGCACGATCATGTCGACGTTGATGTTGGCATCCGCCAGTGGGCCGAAGATCGACGCTGCCACGCCGGGCTTGTCCTCGATCTGGCGTACCGAGATCTGGGCCTCGTCCTTCGAAAAGGCGATGCCGGTGACGACGTGGCTTTCCATGATCTCCTCCTCGCTGCAGATCAGCGTGCCGGGCGGCTGGTTGGCATGCGGGTCGATATCCTCGGGCTTGTCGAAGCTCGAGCGGACGAAGATCGGCATGTTGTGGACCATGCCGAGTTCCACCGAGCGGACCTGGAGCACTTTTGCGCCCTGGGAGGCCAGTTCCAGCATGTCTTCGAACGCGATCTTGTCGAGGCGGCGGGCCTTCGGCACGATTCGCGGGTCGGTGGTGTAGACGCCGTCGACGTCGGTGTAGATGTCGCAGCGGTCGGCCTTGACGGCGGCGGCGATCGCCACGGCCGAGGTGTCGGAGCCGCCGCGGCCGAGCGTGGTGATGCGATTGGTCTCGGGATTGATACCCTGGAAGCCGGCGATGACCGCGACCTCCTTGCGCTCCCGGAAGCGCTTGATGATCTCGTTGCCGTCGATGTCCTCGATTCGGGCCGAGGCATGGGCGTCGCTGGTCTTGATCGGGATCTGCCAGCCCTGCCAGGAGCGGGCCTGGATGCCCATGCCCTGAAGCACGATGGCGAGCAGGCCCGACGTCACCTGTTCGCCGGAGGCGACAACGGCGTCGTATTCGCGCGCGTCGTGCATCGGCGAGGCCTCGGTGCACCAGGCCACCAGCTCGTTGGTTTTGCCGGACATCGCCGAGACGACCACGGCCACTTCGTGGCCGGCGTCGACCTCACGCTTCACATGGCGTGCGACGTTGCGGATACGTTCGATATTGGCGACGGACGTGCCGCCGAATTTCATCACGAGGCGGCTCATGACGACGCGTGCATTCCCTCATAAGGATCAGTATGGTGACCCGCACCGGACGGGTGCCAGCGGACACCGACCGCGCGTATACATAGCGGCGGGGCCGGGGGCAAGCGGGTTCCTGCGGGGGCAGGGTAAGGTCCGACCTAAGGTCGGGCTTGGGGGTATGGGTTAACCGAGATCATGGCGCGTTATATCGACGAGATCCTGCAACCGGGCGAGCGGGTGCTGTATTCGACCAATGCGCACTGGATCTTCTATTTTCCGGCCATCGTGGCCTGGATCGTGGCTCTTGCCTTTCTCGTCCTGATGCCGCAGGCCACGGCCGATGGTCTCAGGGTGCTGTGCCTCATAGCCGCCGGCGTCGTGGCTCTGGCCGCCCTATACTGGACCATCAAGGGCTGGTTCCATCGCTTCACGACCGAGACCGACGTCACCAACTTGCGGGTTGTGCACAAGACGGGGTTCATCAAGCGCCGGACCTTTGAAATGGCGCTGGACAAGGTCGAGAGTGTCGACGTCGACCAGTCGATTCTTGGACGTATTCTCAACTACGGCGACGTGACGATTCGCGGCGTTGGCGAGGGGATCGAAAAGATCACGACCGTCGACACGCCGCTCGCCTTCCGTAGTTCGATCACCACGCGGTAGGACCGCGCCTAACCATGAGCATGCAGCAAAATACTTCCGCAACCGCAAGCCCGCAGCCGGGCTCGACCGTCGACGCCGCCGAGATCGCGAAATTCTCGAAACTTTCGGCCGAGTGGTGGGACCCCAACGGCAAGATGGCGCCGCTGCACCGGATCAACCCGCTGCGGCTCGGCTACATCCGCGACGCCGCCTGCCGCAAGTTCGAGCGCAACGTGCGCAGCCTCAACTGCCTCGGCGGCCTGCGCGTGCTCGACATCGGCTGCGGCGCCGGCCTGTTGTGCGAGCCGCTGTCGCGCCTCGGCGCCCAGGTCATCGGCGTCGATCCCTCGGTCAGCAACATCGCCGCCGCGAAGCTGCATGCCGACAAGAGCCATCTTTCGATCGATTACCGCTGCACCACGGTCGAGGAGATCGACCCGCGCGAGCGCTTCGACATCGTGCTGGCGATGGAAGTGGTCGAGCACGTCGTCGATGTCGGCGTTTTCCTCAAGCGCTGCGCGGCGCTGCTGAAGCCGAACGGGCTGATGGTGGTCTCGACGCTGAACCGGAACTGGAAGAGCTTCGCGCTCGCCATCGTCGGCGCCGAATACGTCCTGCGCTGGCTGCCGCGCGGCACCCACGAATGGAACAAGTTCGTCACCCCTGACGAGCTGACCAAATATCTCCTCGACAACCGCCTCGTCATCACCGAGCAGACCGGCGTCGTCTACTCACCCTTCGCCGACAAATGGACCCTCTCCTCCGACATGGACGTGAACTACATGGTCGTGGCGGAAGGGATGGTCTGAGGGGTACGCGAGGCGCGAGCATCGCACCCATGACGTGGGCGTGATTGACCTGCTTCGCCGCTAGCGGCAGGTTGGCCACGGCTTCCCCTCCTACCGCTCCACCCGCATGCTTACCATCGCCAGCCTCTGGATTCCCTTCACCGTCATTGCTGCGCTAGGCCAGGTCGCGCGCAATGCGATGCAGCGGTCGCTGACGAAGCCGCTGGGGACCTGGGGCGCGACCAATATCCGCTTCCTGTTCGGCTTCCCGTTCTCGCTGCTGTTTCTGGGCGTGGTGCTGGTCGCGACCGGTGATCACCTCGGCATGCCGCCGACCGTGTTCTGGCCCTGGCTGTTGCTCGGGGCGCTCAGCCAGATCGTTGCGACCGGGCTGATGCTGCTCGCGATGAACGATCGCTCCTTCGTGGTGACGACGGCGTACCTGAAGACCGAGGCGATCCAGACCGCAATTTTCGGCTTCGTCTTCCTCGGCGATCATCTGACCTGGCTGAAGGTGCTGGCGATCGTGATCGCGACTGTCGGCGTCGTCATCACCGCGCTCCGGCCCGGCGGCGAGAAGAGCTTTGCGGAATTGAGGCCGACCATCACGGGCCTCGTTGCGGCCGCGGCGTTCGCGCTCTCAGCCGTTGGCTTCCGCGGCGCCATCATCAACGTGCCTGACGTCTCCTTCGTGACGGCAGCCTCGTTCACGCTGGTGCTCGGCCTGTTCGTGCAGACGCTGATCCTGACCATCTATCTGCTCTGGCGCGCGCCAAAGGTGCTCCAGTCGATCCTGGGATTGTGGAAGCCGTCGCTGCTCGCCGGCTTCATGGGCGCGTTCGCCTCGCAATTCTGGTTCCTGGCCTTCGCGCTGACGGCCGCCGCCAACGTCCGCACGCTCGCTTTGATCGAGGTGCTGTTCGCGCAAGGCGTGGCGTATTACTCGTTCAATCAGCCGATCGCGCCGCGCGAGATCTTTGGTATCGCGCTGATCGTGGTTGGAGTTGCGTTGCTGGTGGGAGTGTAGCCGCATCTCACCGCCGTCAAGCCCGGCCATGACGGAGAGTGCGAACTGTCAGTTCCTATCTTCCGGGAGCGTCGGCAGCGGCGACACCTCGATGCCTTCGTCGATCAGCGACTTTGCCTCGTCGGGCGAAGCCTCGCCATAGATCGGACGGTGCTCCTTGTCGCCGTAATGCATCGCGCGGGCTTCGTTCGCAAAACGCTCGCCGACATTGTCGGCGTTCTTGACGATGTGATCGCGCAGCTCCTTGAGCTTGGCGCGCAACTCGCGCTCCTGCGCCATCATCAGCGAGGTCGGTCCCGACGGCGCGGCCTCGGGCGCAGGCGTTGAAGCCGGCTCCGGCGGCGGCGTCGCCCGTCCGCGGCCCTTCTTGCCGATGATCCGCGGGGCCATGATCGCCTTCTCGACCTTGGCCGAGCCGCAGATCGGGCAAGTCACGAGCTTGCGCTTCACCTGCGAATCATAAGCCGACGAGCTCTGGAACCAGCTTTCGAATGCGTGGCTTCGGTCGCAGTGGAGCGCGTAGCGGATCATGCCGATCCCCGCACGAGGTGGAGATGGTCCGGCCCGGCCTTGGGATCGGCGACGCCGAAGCGGCGGCCGTGCTGGAGCGAGGGGATCGCGCGGCGTGCGGTCTCGACCTTGGCCGGGTCGATCTTGGCCATGATGATCCCGGGCTCGACGTCACCCTCGGCGAGGATCTCGCCCCAGGGGTCGATGATCAGCGAGTGGCCATAGGTCTCGCGCTTGTTCTCGTGGGTGCCTGCCTGCGCCGCCGCGAAGATGAAGCAGCCGGTCTCGATCGCGCGCGAGCGCAGCAGGATGTGCCAATGCGCCTCGCCGGTCTTGCGGGTGAAGGCCGAGGGCACGGTGATGAAATACGCGCCGCTCTCGGCCAGCGCGCGGTAGAGCGCGGGGAAGCGCACGTCGTAGCAGATCGTCAGCCCGACGCGGCCCCAGGGCAGGTCGGAGATCACGGCGGTCTCGCCCGGCTGGTAATTGGCGGATTCGCGATAGCTCTCGCCGTCCGGCAATTCGATGTCGAACATGTGGATCTTGTCGTAGCTCGCGAGCACACTGCCCTCGGGCCCGATCAGGAAAGAGCGGTTGACCGCTTTTTCGTCCGAGTAGCGCAGCGCCAGCGATCCGACATGAATGTGAATTCCGAGTTCCGCCGCGAGCGCGCGATAGGCCTTCAGCGAGGTGTCGTCCTCTTCGCTCTGGAGGTGCTCGAACAACGCCTTTCGGTTGAGCTGCATCATGTTGCTGACTTCGGGCGTCTGCACGTAGTCGGCGCCGTTGGCGGCAGCCTGCCGGATCAGCCTGGTGGCCTGCGCGAGGCTCGGCTCGGGCATCAGGCCGGTGCGCATCTGGATCATCGCGGCGGTGAAGGTGCGATCCTCGCTCATGACACCGCCTTTACGCTTTCGAGCAGGCCGTCGAGCTTGCCCTCGCGGTCGAGCGCATAGAGCTCGTCGCAACCGCCGACATGGGTTCCGCCGATCCAGATCTGCGGGAAAGTCGAGCCCCCGCCGGCGCGGTCGTACATCTCTTCGCGCCAGGACGGGTTCCTGGCGATGTCGAACTCCGTGAAGGTTGCCTTCTTGCGGGTCAGCAGCGATTTGGCGGCGGAACAATAGCCACAGCCCGGCCTGGTGTAGATTTCGACAGCGTCGGTCATGTCGTGTGGCGCTCTCATGTCATGAAGTCATTGAATTATATGGGACGGGGGCCGCTCTCGACAACCCGGGCGAACACCAGCACGTCCACCTGGGCCGCCTTGGCGCGGAGCAGGGCCCGCGCACAGGCGTCCAGCGTCGCCCCCGAGGTGAGGACATCGTCGATCAGGACGATGCGGCGGCCCTGGATTTCCCCCTGGCGGTCGGGGGATACCTGGAATGCGCCCTGCACATTGGTGGCGCGCTGGGTCCGCGACAGGCCGATCTGCTGCTCGGTCGCGCGCACCCGGCGCAGCACTTCGCCGCGCACCCTGACACCGCTCTGCCGCGCGATGATGCGCGCCAGCGCCCCGGACTGGTTGTAGCGGCGGCGCCACGCCCTGCGCCAATGCAGGGGCACCGGCACCAGCATGTCGGCTCCGGTGAGCAGTTCGGCGCCCGCGCGCGCCATCCAGCGGCCCATGGCCGGCGCCAAATCGGTACGGTCCTGGTATTTCAGCGCATGCACCAGCGTGCGCGCGACGTCGTCATAGCGCACCGCCGCGCGTGCACGCTGGTAAGCCGGCGGGCTGGCGATCGCCTCCATCGACAGCATCTCGGGGCCGGGATCATAGACGAAGGGAATGCCGAGGCGCGGGCAATAGGGCCGTTCGATGAACGACAGCCGCGCCCAGCAGGCCGCGCAGACGCCCTCGCCGTCGACCGGCTCGCGGCAGGACACGCACAGCGTCGGCAGCGCAATGTCGAGCGCGAGCCGTGCGGCGCGCGACAGCACGTGGCGGCCGGCCGTCCATGCTGCACGCAGCGGCGCGGCGATGGAGCGGGTGGGGGCAGCGTCGGCTTCCATGGGGAGAGGCTAGCGTTATGGGAAGAGCCGCTCAAGCCACACTCTCGTGCCCCGGACGCAGCGCAGCGCTCCCGGCGATGCGAAGCATCGTCCGGTGCGGTGCGCTGCAGAGCCGGGGCCCATCTCACCGCATCATGCGGTGGTGCCTTCTGGGTCCCGGCTCTGCGCAGCAGCGCTAAGAGCGCTTCAGCGCGTCCGGGACACGAGAGCGTTGCCAGAACCGTGGCGATCGGCGTAACCAGCGGCATGGCCCAGACCCCGCAAACCCCGCCCGCTCTGTTCGATCGCGCATTGCTGCATGCGCGGCAGCGGCGCGCACTTGCGCAGGGCGAGGTGACATTCCTGCTCGATCGTGTTGCAGAGGACATGACCGACCGGCTGGCCGCCGTGATGCGGGAGTTTCATGCTGCGGCCGATCTCTGGACACCCGGAGAGGGGCTCACGGGGCTGCCATCACTCCAGCGGATCGCGCTCGACGAAGCGGGCGTGGAAAAACTGCCCTTTGCCCCGGAAAGTCTCGATCTCGTCGTCTCGGCACTGGCGCTGCAATTCGTCAACGACCTGCCGGGGGTGCTTGCGCAGGTGCGGCGTGCGCTGAAGCCGGACGGATTGCTGCTCGCCGCGATGATCGGCGGCGACAGCCTGACCGAGTTGCGCCAGGCCTTTGCCGCGGCGGAGGCCGAATGCGAGGGCGGCGTGTCGCCGCGCGTGGCCCCGTTCGCCGATCTGCGCGATATCGGCGCGCTGTTGCAGCGGGCAGGCTTTGCGCTTCCGGTCACCGATGTCGACCGTGTCGTGGTGCGCTACGCCAATGCGTTTGCGCTGATGCAGGATCTCCGCCGCATGGGCGCGGCCAATGTGCTGATCGAGCGGCGGCGCACGCCGACGCCCCGCGCGACGCTGCTGCGCATGGCCGAAATCTACGCCGAACGCTTTGCGGATGCCGACGGCCGCATCCGCGCGACATTCGACATCATCTGGCTCTCCGGCTGGGCCCCGCATGCGAGCCAGCAGCAGCCGCTGAAGCCGTGGTCGGCAAAAGCGAGCCTGGCGGAGGCAGTGAAGAAGGCGGGGAAGGAGTGATCCTCATGGTGAGGAGGCGCGTGAGGCGCGCTTAGCGGACGATGCTTCGCATCGCCGCGAGAACCATGCAGGCCCCGCTCTCGCCGTGTGGCCATCCTTCGAGACGCGCGTGCCGCGCTCCTCAGGATGAGGTCCGTACTCACATCAGCAAATCGATCAGATGCGGGATCAGCGGAATGTCCGCGGGCGGCATCGGGTAGTCGCGCAGCTTGTTGGAGCGGACCCAGGCCAGGGTCTGGCCTTCGCGCGGGGTGACCAGCCCCTCCCAGCGCCGGCAGATGTAAAGCGGCATCAGCAGGTGAAAGGTCTCGTAGCCGTAGCTCGCAAAGGTCAGCGGCGCCAGGCACGGTTCGGCGACGGTGATGCCGAGCTCTTCGTGCAGCTCGCGGATCAGGCTCTGCTCCGGCCGCTCGCCGGGCTCACACTTGCCGCCGGGGAATTCCCAGAGGCCCGCAAGCGTCTTGCCCTCCGGGCGCTGCGCGATCAGGACGCGCTTGTCGGCGTCGACGAGCGCGCAGGCCACCACCAATGTCAGTTTGAGATCGGCCATCGGCGTTCGGTTTAAGACCTGTAATCCCCGTTGATCGCGACATACTCCTTCGTCAGGTCGCAGGTCAGCACGCGGTCGCGACCCTTGCCGAGGCCGAGCGAGACCTTGATGGCGATCTCCGGGGCCTTCATCGCCTCCGACACCTGCGCCTCGTCGTAGTCGGGATCGCGCGCGCCGCTCTTGGCGACGCGGATGCCGTTGAAGGAGATCGAGAGCTTGTCGCGATCGGCCGGCTCGCCGGCCTTGCCGACCGCCATCACCACGCGGCCCCAATTGGCGTCCTCGCCGGCGATTGCGGTCTTGACCAGCGGCGAGTTCGCAATCGACATCGCGATCTTGCGCGCCGACGCCTTGGTCTTGGCGCCTTCCACGGTGATCTCGACCAGCTTGCGCGCGCCTTCGCCGTCGCGGGCGACCTGCTCGGAGAGATTGGCGAGCACCTGGTTGAAGGCCTTGACGAAGGCCTTCAGGCGCGGATCGCTGGCGCGGCTGATCTTCGGCGCGCCGTGCTCGGCGGCGGCGCCGGTGGCGAAGGCCAGCAGCGTGTCCGACGTCGAGGTGTCGCCGTCGATCGTCACCGCGTTAAAGGTGTCCTCGACGCCGCTCTTGAGCAGGGCTTGCAGTGCACCGGGCGCGATCGGCGCGTCGGTGAAGATGAAGGACAGCATCGTCGCCATGTCGGGGGCGATCATGCCGGCGCCCTTGGCCATGCCGTTGATGGTGACCTTGGCCTTGCCGAGCTTGACGGTCGCGGTCGCGACCTTCGGGAAGGTGTCGGTGGTCATGATGGCCTTGGCCGCGGCGAGATAGTCGCCGGACTCGGCAGTCTCGGCCAGCCGGCCGAGCACACCGTCGAACTTGGTCGCGTCCAGCGGCTCGCCGATCACGCCGGTCGAGGCCAGGAAGATCTCGCCCTCGCTGCATCCGACCGCCTTGGCTGCGATCTTCGCGGTCAGCGCGGTGGAGCTGCGTCCGGTCTTGCCGGTGAAGGCATTGGCGTTGCCGGAATTCACCACCAGCGCGCGCGCCTTGCCGCCCTTCAGCTTGGCGCGGCACCATTCCACCGGCGCGGAGGGGCATTTCGACCTGGTGAAGACGCCCGCGACCGCGGTGCCCTTGTCCATCACAGCCAGCAGCACGTCGGTGCGGTTCTTGTAGCGGATGCCGGCTTCGGCCGTCGCAAGACGGACGCCCGCGATCACGGGCATGTCGGGGACAGTTTTGGGGGCGAGCGGGGAGACGGAGGAGGACATCGGGGCGCCTTGGTGAGGTCTGGATATGCAGATGGCCGGGCATTTGCCCGGCCATTGCGACGTTAGATACTATTGGCGTCCGCGAAGTGACAGCGAATTCTTACTTCTTCGCGGGGGGCGCCATCTTGCTGTCGGACGGCTTGGCAGGGTCGGCCGGCTTGGCATCCGGCTTGGCATCCGCTGCCGGCTGGTCCGTCCGCTCGACCTTGGCTTCCGCGCGGAGCTTGGCGACGTAGTCGGCCTGGGCCTTGCGGGTGACGTACTGCTCGATCTGGGCCTTGACCTGCTCGAAGTCCGGCGCCTTGCGGTTGCGCTTTTCCTCGACCTTGATGATGTGCCAGCCGAACTGCGACTTCACGGGATCGGAGATCTTGCCCGGCTCCAGCGTGAAGGCCACGGCCGAGAACTCCGGCACCATCTGCTCCTTGGTGAAGAAGCCGAGGTCGCCGCCATCGGCGGAGCCCGGATCCTTGGACTTCTTCTTGGCGAGCTCGGCGAAATCGGCGCCCTTGTCGAGCTCGGCCTTCACCGCCTTGGCCTCGTCCTCGGTCTCGACCAGGATGTGGCGGGCGCGGACCTCCTGCTCGCCGGTGATCTGCTTGGAGGCCTCCTCATAGACCTTCTTCATGGCGTCGGGGGTGGTGGCGGCCTTGCCCTCGTTGGCGAGCAGGCTGTCCATCAGCAGGCGGTTCCGGGCGAACGCCAGGCGCTTCTTGAACTCGTCGCCGTCGGCGACCTTCTTGTCCTCGGCAGCCTTGCTGACGATCTTCATGTCGATCAGGAAGGACAGCACGTTCTCGTCCTTGGTCGCCGGGTCCATCTGGGCGAGGCTCGCCCCGAGTTCCTCCTCGGCCATGGCGACGTCGCTCTTCTTGATTTCCGCGCCATTGACCTTCGCCAGCACCGGATCGTCGGCAGCCCGGCCGGGACCCGCGATCAGCGCCAACGCAAGGCAGCCCACGAGGGCGGTGGCGAGGCCGAAGCGCAGGCCGGTTTTGGTTACCGGGAACGAGGTGGTCATGGAAAATCCTTTTGTTGAAGCAGGGGGCTGCTCTAGCGGGGCGGACACTCGCCCAATTCAGGGGGGCTTGGCAACGCGAAAAGTCTGTCAAAATGATGAATTAGCCGCAATGCGCCCGCCGTTGACAAGGCCCTGACCGGGCCATATCTCTGCCCGGTCGCGACCATGGCGATGGCGTTTATTTTGCTGCGTTTTTGGCCGTTGAACCCAGACTTGCCCAATTCCCACCCATATGGCGGATGACCCCCCGCAGTCCGGGCTCTGTCGCCATCAGGCGTCACGGTGAGTTGATAGGCAGGGGGGTGACAACTTCTTGGCTGCAACGCGGTTGAATCGCGAACACAGGAACTAGGCATGATCGGCGCGCTCGCCCGCAAGTTTTTCGGCTCCGCCAACGACCGGCGGGTGAAGGGATACCAGTCCCGCGTCAACGCGATCAACGCGCTGGAGCCGGAGGTTTCGAAACTCTCCGACGAGGCACTGAAGGCCCGCACCGTCGAGTTCAAGAAACAGCTCGCCGAGGGCAAGACGCTCGACGATCTGCTGGTGCCGGCCTTCGCCACCGTGCGCGAGGCCGCCAAGCGCACGCTCGGCCAGCGGCATTTCGACGTGCAGCTGATCGGCGGCATCGTGCTGCACGAGGGCGACATCGCGGAGATGAAGACCGGCGAAGGCAAGACGCTGGTCGCAACGCTCGCGGTCTATCTCAACGCGCTCGCCGGCAAGGGCATTCACGTCGTCACCGTCAACGACTACCTCGCCCGCCGCGACTCCGGCTGGATGGGCCAGATCTACGGCTTCCTCGGCCTGACCACCGGCGTGATCGTGCACGGCCTGGACGATGCCGAGCGCAAGGCCGCCTATGCCTGCGACATCACCTACGGCACCAACAACGAGTACGGCTTCGACTATCTGCGCGACAACATGAAGTACCGGCTCGAGGACATGGTCCAGCGGCCGCACTTCTACGCCATCGTCGACGAGGTCGACTCGATCCTGATCGACGAAGCGCGCACGCCGCTGATCATCTCCGGCCCGCTCGACGACCGTTCCGACTTCTACAACACCATCGACGGCTTCCTGCCCAAGCTCGACAAGAGCGACTACGACGTCGACGAGAAGCAGCGTACGGTGACGCTGACCGAAGGTGGCATGGAGAAGATCGAGACGTTGCTGCGCGACGCCGGCCAGCTCAAGGGCGAGTCGCTCTACGACGTCGAGAACGTTTCCGTCGTGCACCACATCAACCAGGCGCTGCGCGCCCACACGCTGTTCACGCGCGACAAGGACTACATCGTCCGCGACGACGAGGTCGTCATCATCGACGAGTTCACGGGACGCATGATGGCCGGCCGACGTTATTCGGAAGGCCTGCATCAGGCGCTTGAAGCCAAGGAGCATGTCCAGGTTCAGCCGGAAAACCAGACGCTGGCCTCGATCACCTTCCAGAACTATTTCCGGATGTACGAAAAGCTCGCCGGCATGACCGGCACGGCGCTGACCGAAGCCGACGAACTCTTCGACATCTACAAGCTCGAAGTCGTGGAGATCCCGACCAACGTGCCGGTCGGCCGCCTCGACGAGGACGACGAGGTCTATCGCACCCAGACCGAGAAATACGCCGCGATCCTGGCCGAGATCGAGCGCGCCAATGCGCGACTGCAGCCGGTGCTGGTCGGCACCGCCTCGATCGAAAAATCGGAAGTGATCGCCGAATACCTCAAGAAGCACGGCTACCGGCAGATCGATTTCGGCAACGAGAATTCGATGCAGAAGCTGTACGCCGCGGCCCGCGCCGGCAAGCCGGCAAAACTGTTTGCGGTGCTGAACGCGCGCTTCCACGAGCAGGAAGCCTATATCGTCGCGGAAGCCGGCGTGCCTGGCGCGATCACGATCGCCACCAACATGGCCGGCCGCGGTACCGACATCAAGCTCGGCGGCTCGCTCGAGATGCGGATCCAGCAGGAGACTGCCGGCATCGAGGACGAGGCGGAGAAGGCGAAGAAGATCGAGCAGATCAAGGCCGACATCGAGCACTTCCGCGAGATCGTGCTGAAGGCCGAGGAAGAGGTCGAGATCGAGCCGGCGAAGGGTTCGAAGCCCGCCAAGACCGTGAAGAAGCCCGGCGGCCTCTACATCATGGGATCCGAGCGTCACGAATCCCGCCGCATCGACAACCAGCTGCGCGGCCGTTCCGGCCGTCAGGGCGACCCCGGCCGCTCGAAGTTCTTCCTGTCGCTGGAAGACGATCTGATGCGCATCTTCGGCTCGGATCGCCTCGACAGCATGCTGCAGCGTCTCGGCCTCAAGGAAGGCGAGGCGATCATCCATCCCTGGATCAACAAGGCGCTCGAGAAGGCGCAGCAGAAGGTCGAGGCGCGCAACTTCGACATCCGCAAGAACCTGCTCAAGTTCGACAACGTCCAGAACGACCAGCGCAAGGTGATCTTCGATCAGCGCGTCGACCTGATGAAGGACGACAGCGTCGCCGAGACCGTTACCGACATGCGCCACGCCTTCATCGACGACCTCGTCGCCAAGCACGTGCCCGAGCATGCCTATGCCGAGCAGTGGGATGTGGCCGGCCTGAAGGAAGAGCTGAAGCGCGTGCTCGATCTCGACCTGCCGGTCGACGAATGGGCCAAGGAAGAGGGCATCGCCGACGAGGAGCTGCTCACCCGCATCGAGACCAAAGCCGACGAGCACATGGCGGCCAAGGTCGGGCAATGGGGTCCCGACGTGATGCGTTACGTCGAGAAGACCATTCTGCTCCAGACGCTCGACCATCTCTGGCGCGAGCATCTGATCATGCTCGACCATCTGCGCCAGGTCATCGGCCTGCGTGGCTACGGCCAGCGCGATCCGTTGCAGGAGTACAAGACCGAGGCCTTCAATCTCTTCCAGGAGATGAGCGCGCATCTGCGCGAGGCCGTCACGGCGCAGCTGATGCGGGTCGAGATCGTCCCGCCGGAGCAGGAAGCCCCCGTGCTGCCGCCGATGGAAGCGCACAAGTTCGACCCGAACACCGGCGAGGACGAAATGGCGCTCGCCAGCGTCACGCTCGGTGCGCAGGCTTCCGACGCAGCTCTTCGCGATCCGAAGAACCCCGCAAGCTGGGGCAAGGTCGGCCGCAACGAGGATTGCCCGTGCGGCTCAGGCAAGAAGTACAAGCACTGCCACGGGCGGTACGGCTAGCCGCTAAGCTCCGCTGTGAGGCGCGACGTCGGCGCCTCACTCTCCACTGTCGTGGGGGCGCCGGGGGCGGGGGGGCCCGCACCCCCCCCGGGGGGGGGGGGGGGAAAAAAAAAAAGTGATATATTATAAGGACCAGAAAAAAAGAGGGGCG
>NZ_JBVVPO010000042.1:0-14533 GCF_055811795.1 Bradyrhizobium sp. MI1.7 | reverse complement strand
CTCCGCAACCACGACCACCCCCGCCCGGGGGGGTTCGGCGCCCCGCAAAGGCCCGGGGGGGGGCGGGCCGGGGGCGCCGCCACCCTCCGCTGTCGTGCCCCGGCTTGACCGGGCGACCCAGTACGCCGCGGCTTCTCGGTTCAATCAAAACTGTCTCTGGAATACTGGATCGCCCGATTAAATCGGGCGATGACAGCCGAGTGTGTGGCGCGCAACTCGCACCACATCCGCTCAATTCGAGCTGTCGATCAAGCTCTCCAGCAGCCGCTTCAGTTCGCTCGTCGATTTGTCGCCGTAGCTCTCCAGGATGTGCTCCTCCTGGTCGACCGCGAGCGAGTTGAGCTTCTTGCACAGCACCTTGCCGCGGTCGGAGATGAACATCAAAACCTTGCGGCGATCATTCGGGTCCTGCACGCGATAGACCAGCGTGTCGGAGACCATGCGGTCGATCATCTTGGTCAGCGTCGGATGATTGAGCAGCACCGCGTCCGCGAGTTCGCCCATCGAGTGGCCATCGCCGTCCGACAACACCTTAAGGATGCGCCACTGCTCGACGGGAACGCCTTCCTTGCTCAGCCGCAGTTCCAGCTGCCGGTTGATCTCCCGGTTGGCTTGCGCGAGCAGGTAGGCGAGGTGTTCGGTGATCGGGGAGTTCGGTTTTGCCACGGCTAAGACTTCGTCTTGACCCAAATGAGTGAATGTCTTGCAATCAATGCTGCTTCTATATGCACTTCAATTGTTGAATATTCAATATTTTCAAAATAGGATGATTGCCTAACAAAAGGGCGGATGCCGCGGCCGCCTGCTCATTGTGCTTTCAGGTCTGGTGCCAGACAGGAGTTGGCGTGCACGCGACGGTAAACTTCCCGGCTCACGGCAGTCCGGCGATGCCGCCGTCCTTGCTGCTGAGGAATCTGTCGTCGTCGGGCGCCGATAGCTCGCTGTCGCCGGGCGATCATGCTTTCCTCAGGCGGCGTGGCGCGAACAAGCTGCGCATCGGCGGTTTCATCTGCTGCACGGGATCGCCGGGTGTGTGGGGCCCCTGCGCGACCAACAGCGCGCAACTCGCCGTTGCCGAGATCAACAAGCGCGGCGGCATCCTCGGCCGCGAGATCGAGCTGTCGATCTACGACGCCGGCGGGCCGCTCGACGAGGTGCTGAACCGCGCCGAACAGGCGATCGCGTTCGACGAGGTCGATCTCATCGTCGGGCTGCACACCAGCGCGGTCCGCGTCGGCTTGCGCGACGTCACCACGCGTCACCGCATCCCCTACATCTATACGCCGGTCTACGAAGGCGGCGAGCGCACGCCCGGCGTGATGGCGATCGGCGAGACGCCGCGCTGGCAGAGCCGGCCGTCGATCCACTGGCTTGCCGACGTCAAGAAGGCGTCGCGCTGGTACCTGATCGGCAGCGATTACGTCTGGCCCTGGCAATCGCACCGCGCCGTGAAGAACTACATCAAGGAAACCGGAGGCCACGTCGTTGGCGAGGAGTTCGTCCCCCTCGGCGAGGACAATCACGAGCCGCACCTGGCGCGCATCCGCGCCGCGCGGCCCGATGTCGTGCTGATCTCGCTGATCGGCACCGACAGCGTCACCTTCAATCGTGCTTTCGGCGAATGCGGCCTCGGCGCCACGACGCTGCGGCTGGCGGGAGCCATGGACGAGACGGTGCTGCTCGGCATCGGCGCCGACAACAGCGAGAACATGTTCTGCGCATCCGGCTATTTCTCCGGCATCGGCTCGCGGGCCAATGACGACTTCCAGATCCGCTATCGCGCGATGTTCGGGCCGAACGCCCCGCCGATCGGATCGCTCGGCCAGTCCAGCTATGAAGGCCTGCGTTTCCTCGAAGCCGTGGCGAAAAAGGCAGGTTCGCTGTCGATGGCGCCCATGCTCGCGGCGGGCCGCAACATCGTTTACGGCGGCGCGCGCGGCCCGGTCGTCGTTCGCAACGGCCACGCCCGCATGCAGATGTATCTCGCGGAGGCCGACGGCCTCGACTTCAAGCTGATCAAGCCGGTCTGAGCCTGCTGCGGCAATCCGGACAGCCCCATCTTAAAATAATACTTGAAAAGGAAAATATTTCCGCTTTGAATGTTTCAGCAGGGCCGCTGCGCGCGTCGCGCCAATCGCGGCCGCGCGCAGGGACCGTACCAAGAAACTTCAGGAGAGCGCCGTGACAGTTGTCCTTCCCACGCCTGCCCAACTTCTTGACGTCGCCAAGCAGTGCGGCCTTTCGCTGACCGATGCCGATGTCGCCTCGTTCCGCGGCCTGATGCAGGGCTCGATCGAGGCCTATAATCTCGTCGGCGCGATGCCGGACGAAGTGCCGGAGGTGAAATATCCGCGCACGCCGGGCTACCGGCCCTCACCCGAGGAGAACCCGCGCAACGCCTGGTATCGCAAGTCGACCGTGAAGGGTGCGGCGAGCGGCAAGCTCAAGGGCAAGACCGTCGCGCTGAAGGACAACATCATGCTCGCCGGCGTGCCCATGATGAACGGCTCGGCGACGCTGGAAGGCTATGTTCCCGATTTCGACGCCACCATCGTCACGCGCATGCTCGATGCCGGCGCCGAGATCGCCGGCAAGGTGCATTGCGAATCCTTCTGCATGTCCGGCGGCAGCCACACCGGTGCGGTCGGTGCCGTGCACAATCCGCACAAGATGGGCTATTCGGCCGGCGGCTCGTCCTCCGGTTCCGGCGTCGTGGTCGCGCTCGGCGAGGTCGACATGGCGATCGGCGGCGACCAGGGCGGCTCGATCCGCATGCCGTCCTCGTTCTGCGGCACCTACGGCATGAAGCCGACCTGGGGCCTCGTCCCCTACACCGGCATCATGCCGATCGAGGTCTTCGTCGACCACACCGGTCCGATGACCGCGACCGTCGCCGACAATGCGCTGCTGCTCGAAGTGCTCGCCGGCGACGACGGCTACGATCCCCGCATCAAGGCGCCGAAGGTCGAGGAGTACACCAAGGCGCTCGGCCAGGGCGTCAAGGGCATGAAGATCGGCATCCTCAAGGAAGGCTTCGAGCAGGCGAACGCGGAGGCCGCCGTCAACGAAAGCGTCCGCGAGGCCGCCAAGCGCTTCAAGGACCTTGGCGCCACGGTCGAGATCGTCTCGATCCCGATGCATCTTGTCGGTCCCGCGATCTGGACGCCGATCGGCACGGAGGGCATGACCCAGACCATGATGTATGGCGATGGCTATGGCCTCAGCCGCTCCGACCTCTACTCGACCTCGCTGATGGACTTCCATCGCGGCTGGCGCCGGCAGGCGGATTCGCTATCGGAGACGACAAAACTGTTCCTGATGCTCGGGACCTACATCAACAACAGCTTCGGTCCCCGCTATTACGGCAAGGCACTCAACATCTCGCGTCGCCTGACCGCGGCCTATGACAAGGCGTTCGGCGAATACGACCTGCTGCTGCTGCCGACGACGCCAATGAAGGCGACGAAGCTGCCGGAGCCCACCGCGAGCCGCGAAGACTACGTCGCCCGCGCGCTCGAGATGATCTCCAACACAGCGCCGTTCGACATCACCCATCATCCCGCGATGTCGCTGCCCTGCGGCATGGTCGACGGCCTGCCCGTCGGACTGATGCTGGTCGGCCGCATGTTCGAGGAATCCACGATCTACCGCGCCGCGCATGCCTTCGAGCAGATCGGCGACTGGAAGAAGATGTGAGCGAGGCATCGATGCAGACGGACGGACCAGAGCGTTTTCAAGCGAAGTGGATACCGGTTCGCGTCAAGAAAACGCGTAAAAATAAGAATCCAGCGCATGGCTAACGCGTTCGTCGCGGCGTTCGAAATCCTGAGCTTCGGCGCGATCATCGTCCTGATCGTGCTGGGGCTCGGAATCATCGCCAGCATGATGGGCATCTTCAACTTCGCGCAAGGAGAGTTCGTCCTGCTCGGGGCCTACATCACCTATCTCGCCTACGCCAAGGGCCTGCCGATCTGGGCCGGCATGGTCGCGGCGCCCTTCGTGGTCGGTGCGCTCGGCTTCGTGCTGGAGGCGCTGATCATCCGCCGCTTCTACGCCGCGCCGATCGTGGCGATGCTCGGCACCTATGCGCTCGGCCTGATCATCCGCGAATCCGTGCGCGGCCTGATCGGTGGCTTCTATCTGACCGTGCCCGAGCCGATCGGCGGCTCGATCGATATCGGCGCCATGCATATCTCGGCCTGGCGCTTCACCATCATCGTCATCACGCTCCTGGTGATGGCGGGCTGTTACCTCCTGCTGTCGCGCACGAGTTTTGGCCTGCGCATGCGCGCCACCCTGGAAAATCCCTCGCTGGCGCGGGCCTCAGGCATCTCCACGCCCCTGATGTACGGCGCCACGTTTGCGTTTGGCTCCGCGCTCGCCGGCCTTGCCGGTGCGCTGATCGTGCCGGTGTTCAGCCTGTACGCCGATCTCGGCCTGCGTTTCCTGATCCAGGGTTTTGTCGCGGTGATGGTCGGCGGCGTCGGCTCCTTCATCGGACCGGTGGCGGGCGCCGGCGTGATCGGCACCCTCAGTGCCGCGCTGCCATGGGTGATGGCGCCCGTCGTCGCCGACGTCCTCGTCTTCGTGCTCGCCATTGTCTTCATCAAATTTCGGCCACAGGGCCTCATCGCTGGAAAAGGGGTTTAGTCATGTTCGATCGTACTCAGCTTTCGCGTCGCCGCTTCCTCTCCAATCTTGCCTTTACCACCGGCGCGGTCGCGACCGGCGTCGGAAGCTGGGTGATCCCGGCGCCGTGGGCGAACGCGGCGGAAGGCCCGATCAAGGTCGGTATCGCGACCGATCTCACCGGCCCGATCGCTTATGCCGGCAATGCCGACGCCAATGTCGCCAAGATGGTGATCAAGGAGATCAATACGGCCGGTGGCCTGCTCGGCCGTCCGCTCGAGCTCTATATCGAGGACACTGCGTCGAACGAATCCGTCGCCGTCGGCAACGTCCGAAAACTGATCCAGCGCGACAAGGTCGACATGGTGCTGGGCGGCATCACCTCGTCGATGCGCAACGCGATCAAGGACCCGATCGTGGCGCGCGGCAAGACGCTCTACATCTATCCGCAGCTCTACGAAGGCAAGGAGTGCACACCCTATCTGTTCTGCACCGGGCCGACGCCGGCGCAGCAGTGTGACGAGTTCATCCCCTGGCTGATCAAGAACGGCGGCAAGAAGTTCGCGCTGCCGAGCGCCAACTATGTCTGGCCGCACACGCTCAACGTCTACGCCCGCAAGGTCATTGAGGCGAACGGCGGCGAGGTCGTGTTCGAGGAATATTACCCGCTCGACCAGATCGACTTCTCATCGACCGTCAACCGGATCATCTCCAACAAGGTCGACGTCGTCTTCAACACTGTCATTCCGCCGGGCGTCGGCCCGTTCTTCAAGCAGCTCTATGAAGCGGGCTTCCTCAAGAACGGCGGGCGCCTAGCCTGCGTCTACTATGACGAGAACACGCTCAACATCAACCAGGCCGCCGAGATCGAAGGGCTCGCAAGCTGCCTCGACTATTTCAAGGTGCTGACCAAGGAGAACCCGTTCGACGCAAAAATCCAGGCGGCGTACGAGAAGGACTTTCCCGGCAACTTCCTGTTCGCGGCCGGCAGTGCCGCGACCGGTACCTATCGCGGCCTCAAGCTGTGGGAAGCGGCCGTGAAGGAAGCCGGCAAGGTCGATCGCGACTCGGTTGCCGCCACTCTCGATCACGCCAAGATCGCCGAAGGCCCGGGCGGCCCGGCCGAGATGGTGCCGGGCAAGCGGCACTGCAAGATGAAGATGTACACCGCGGTCGCCAAGGGTGGGAACTACGAGATCGTCGGACGCAGCGACGGGCTCGTCGATCCCAAGGAATGCTGAGGCGGAATGCCGAAGTCGATGACTGTGGTAAGAGAAGCCATCGCCGGCGACGAAGCGGACGGTGCGATGGCTGAACGCGTGGCCGCGGGACAGGCCAAGGAACAGGTCAAGGCAGGACGAAAGGTCCTGCCGATCGTGGAGGGCGTCGTGCTCGTCGCGGCGCTGCTCGCGCCGCTGGTGCTGCAGGACTACCTCACCGTGTTCGCGACCCGCGTGATCATCCTCGCGCTGTTCGCGTTGTCGTTCGATCTGGTCTGGGGTTATGCCGGCATCATGAGCTTCGGCCAGGCCCTGTTCTTCGGCTCGGCCGGCTATGGCGTCGCGCTGCTCGCGCGCGACCTCGACATCACCAACATCTTCGTGGTGCTGCCGGCGGGAACGCTGATCGGCCTCACCTTCGCGCTGCTGCTCGGCGGCTTCCTGCTGCTTGGACGGCACCCCTCCAGCGTCATCTTCGTGTCGCTGGGCACGCTGACCGGCTCCTACGCCGCCGATCGCCTCGCGCGCGGCTGGTACTATCTCGGCGGCCAGAACGGCATCCCCTCGATCGCGCCGATGTCGCTCGGCGGCTACGAATTTACTGAGGGCCCGGCCTTCTACTATCTCGTGCTCGGTATCCTCGTCGTGGTCTACCTGCTCTGCCGCTTCCTGGTACGCTCGCAATTCGGCCTGGCGCTTGCGGGCCTGCGCGAGAACGAGCAGCGCATCGCCTTCTTCGGCTACAAGGTACAGCACCTGAAGGCGATCATCTTCGCGATCGGCGGCGCCATCGCAGGTCTTGCCGGCAGCCTTTATGCCTTCCATGAAGGTTTCGTCTGGCCCAACATGGTCGGCGTCGTCGTCTCGACGCAGGTCGTGCTCTATGTGCTGTTCGGCGGCTCCGGCACGTTGATCGGCGCCGTCATCGGCGCCGTGATCGTCGAGGGCGTCAGCTTCTGGCTCTCTGACAATTATCGCGAGATCTGGCCGATCATCCTCGGTCTGCTGCTGCTGCTCGTGATCCTGTTCCGGCCACTTGGCCTGATCAGCTTTGTGCTCGGCGAGCGCGAACGGGTCGGCAGCTTTGGTGCCAAGCCCAAGGAGACCGTGAAGCGGACTGAGAAGCAGACTGAGAAGGAGAAGCGCAATGCCGCTCCTTGAAGCTGCCGATATCAAGAAGATCTTTGGCAAGCTCACCGCGCTCGACGGCGCCGCGCTGACCGTCGGCGAGAACGAGTTTCACGGCCTGATCGGACCGAACGGCTCCGGCAAGAGCACGCTGATGAAGTGCATTGCGGGGGCCGAAGTGCCGACCCAAGGCAAAGTGAGTTTCATCAACACCGACATCACCGCGTTCACGCCGACCGAACGGGCCCGGGCCGGCATGAGCCTGAAATTCCAGATCACCAGCGTGCTGCCGACGCTGACGCTCTACGACAACATCCTGCTCGCGCTGCAGGCGCAGTCCTCGCTGTTCGATCTCGTATTCTCGCGCACGCGGGACGCGCTGCACGACCAGGTCATGACCATGCTGACGCAGTTCCGCCTCGCCGATCGCGCCTTCGACGCGGCGGCCGCACTGTCGCACGGCCAGCAGCAATGGCTGGAGATCGCGATGGCGCTCGCGGGCAAGCCGAAGCTGCTGCTGCTGGACGAGCCGACCGGCGGCATGAGCCTGGAGGAGCGCCGCGTCACCGGTGAATTGCTTCAGCCGATCAAAAAACATTGCTCGCTCGTCATCGTCGAGCACGACCTCGATTTCATCCGCGACATTTGCGATCGGTTGACCGTGCTCGACCAGGGCAAGGTGCTGGCATCAGGCACCGTGTCGGAGATCCAGGCCAACAAATCCGTTCAGGAGATCTATCTGCGCCGTGCCTGAATTTTTGGACATCAAGCATCTCGACGCGGGCTATGGCCGCAGCCAGGTCCTGTTCGACGTCACCCTCGGCATTCCCTGGCGCGGCGGCGTCGCCGTGCTCGGCCGCAACGGCGCAGGCAAGACCACGCTGATGAAGACCATCGTCGGCGAGCTGCCGGCGTGGAAGGGCGAGGTCGCCTTCGACGGGCGCGACATCAGCCGCCGCGCGACCCAGGAGCGCGTGCGCGCCGGCATCGGCTACGTGCCGCAGGAGCATTCGGTATTCGCGCGCCTGTCGGTGCGCGACAATCTCGCGGTCGGCTCGCTCGCCAGCAAGAAGGACGACGCGGTCGACCATGTGCTGACTATCTTCCCGAAACTCGGCCAGCGCCTCGACCAGCCCGCCGGCACCCTCTCCGGCGGTGAGCGCAAGATGCTCGCCATCGGCCGCGCGATGCTGGGCGATCCGAAGCTGTTGTTGCTGGACGAGCCGACCGAAGGCGTCTGGATCGGAGTGATTGAGGAGATCACCGAGCGCCTGATCGAGCTCGCGAAGAGCATCGCCGTCATCATCGTCGAGCAGCACCTCGACCTCGCGCTGCGCGTCGCCGATTACGCCTATGTACTGGACCGCGGCAGGGTCGCGCTGCAAGGGCAGGCGAACGATGTGCGCGTCAATCCGGAGCTGATGCGGTACCTGGCGCCGTAGGTCGCGCTGCCCGTCTTTGAGTGAGGCGCAGCGCTCTCACTGTACCTCATCAAGGGGAATGACGGCGTCAGGCTGAGATGGATCGGAGAGATTAAGCGGAGCGCCGCCCTTACTTCACCGCCCCAAAGCGGCTGTCGAACGAGTTCGACGACACCACCGGCGCGGCGCCCATGATCTGCGTCGCTTCACTCGCGCCATCCGACACCGACGGCTTCAGCGCCGGCCGCGTCGCGGCGAGGCGCGTGTCCGGCTTCACCGGTTCGGCCGGCTTGGCGGCGGCGACGGCCGGCTTCGGCGCGTCCTTGGACGTATCGCGGCCGGGCACGAACCGGGTCACTGCGGCCTTCAGCCTCGATGTCGCGGTGGGTGGCGTTGCGGGCGCAGCGGCAGGGGCCACGGACGCGGTCGCTTGCGGGGGAGGCGTGGTCGCCGTCGTGTCGGCGGTGCCGAGGCCCATCTTGCGGCCGAGGTTGGAGAAGAAGCCGCCTGACGATTTCTCTTGGGATTTCTCGCTGGCCGGCGCGGCCGCGGCGACGCGGGTGGTGGCGGCGGGCGCGCTGACGGCGACGACCGGCTCCTGGTTCACGGGAGCGGCGGCGACCGCATCGAGATTGGGCTTGGGCGGATTGACGTGTCCGGGGATCGTGCCCGGCGCCTTCGCCATCGCCAGCATCTCCAGGGTCGAGCCTTCGGCGTTCTCCGAGAGTCCGGTCGATCCCTCCGGAATCTTCGAGGCAAAAATCTTGTTCATGCCGCCGTCGATGCCGGTGTTCATGCGCGCGATCGGCGTGCCCTTGGCGACGAGCTTGTTGTATTCGACCTGGTCGCGCGCATCCTTGTCGCGCACCGCGCTGGCGATGTTCTCGGGGATCACATAGGCCGGGCACTTCGCGGACGCGTCGAACACCGGATCGCGCTTCGCGTCAGGCGTCTTCGTTGCGTCGAACACGTATTTGCGCTCGCAGAAATCGACCTTCGGCTCCTGCCGCGTCACCTCGAAATGATCATAGCCTTCCTTGATCATCTTCCAGAACGGCATGTTCGGGTTGTTCCGGTGCTTGGCCATGTTCACCGGCGTCATCTTGAACGGATAGGCCTGCAGCTGGAACGCCTTCTGGCCGCCGAAGAACGACTCGCGGCCAAGCGAATAAATCTCCGCGATCTGCTCGTCCGTCATCGCGTAGCAGCCGCGCGACGAACAATCGCCATGCACCATCAGCTGCGAGCCGGTGCGCCCCAGAGCCTTGTCGAACGCGTTCGGATAGCCCGTGTTGAACGAGAGATAGTAGGCCGACTGCGGATTCATCTGGCCCGGATTGATCGAGTAGAATCCTTCCGGCGCCTGGCGGTCGCCTTCGCGCACCTTCGGACCGAGATCGCCCGACCAGCGGCAGATCGGATAGGTCTTGAGCAGCGCGAACTGGCCGTTGCGGGCCTGCTTCCAGACCTCGAGCTCGGCCTCCTGCTTGAACAGGCGGACCAGGATCGGCGATTGCAGGTCCATGTCCTTCTCGACCATCGCGGCGAGAAGCTTTGGCGGCACCGGCTGGTTGGCCTTGGCGTTGGTCGCGAGCGAGACCTGGTCGGTGTCGCAGCCGGCCAGCAGAACACTGGCTGTCAGCAGCGCAACCGAAGCCAAAAGCGCGCGAGCAAGCGAACGAGAAATCAAGATGGACCCCACACCGTGCCGGGCAGAGAGCGCGAACCCCAATCTCGAAGCATGATCCGACCGGAGATCCGGACCCGTCGTGACGGGCGTTTTCGAACCACGCTCCAGCGCTTGTGCCCTGAAGCCATTGATTAAAATTCTAACCTCTGGGTCATGTGGTCGCAACCCGAGCTGGGATCACGAGCCCGTTGGCCCAGTGGCATGGTCAACGAAGACTAAATGGACGCGACTTTGGGCCGTACTTGGGCCTTCTGGCCCAATCCGCACAGAGATCGCTGATTTGGGCAAAAAAAGGGTTAACGGGGAGTTACCGGGGCGTCGGGGGCCGCCCGAAAGGTCTTGTAGGGTGGGCAAAGGCGCAAAGCGCCGTGCCCACCATCTCGCTCCCCATACTGTTTGGAATGGTGGGCACGCTTCGCTTTGCCCACTCTACGGCACCGAAAACGGCCGAATCAGCCCAGCTTCCGGCCGATATCGAGGAATTTCTGCCGCCGCTGCTTGCGGATGGTGTCGCCGTCCAGGCCGCGGAGCTCGTCAAAAGCCTTGGCGATGGCATCGCCCGTGGTGGCGATCATGGCGGTGGGGTCGCGGTGGGCGCCGCCGACCGGCTCCTTCAAGATGCTGTCGATCACCCCGAAGCGCAGCATGTCCTGCGCGGTGATCTTCATGTTGTTGGCGGCTTCCTGCGCCTTGGAGCCGTCGCGCCACAGGATCGAGGAGGCGGCCTCGGGCGAGATCACGCTGTAGATCGCGTGCTCCAGCATCAGGACCCTGTTGGCGGTGGTGATGGCGATGGCGCCGCCCGACATGCCCTCGCCGGTGATGATGGCGACGTTGGGCACGGTCAGCGCCATGCAGGCATCGGTCGAGCGCGCGATCGCCTCGGCCTGGCCGCGCTCCTCGGCGCCGATGCCGGGATAGGCGCCGGCGGAATCGGCGAGCGACAGCACGGGCAGGCCGAACCGCTCGGCCATCTCCATCAGCCGCACGCATTTGCGATAGCCCTCGGGCCGCGCCATGCCGAAATTGTGCCGGATGCGACTCTCGGTGGAATCGCCCTTTTCCTGGCCCATCACGCAGATGGCCTCACCGCGGAAGCGGCCGAAGCCGGCAACCAGCGCCTCGTCCTCGCCGAACTTGCGGTCGCCCGCGAGCGGGGTGAATTCGGTGATCAGGCCCTTGATGAAGTCGTTGAAATGCGGCCGCTGCGGATGCCGCGCGACCAGCGTCTTCTGCCACGGCGTCAGGTTCAGATAGAGGTCGGCCAGCGCCTGCGCCGCCTTGTCCTCGATCTTCCCGATCTCCTCGGAGATATCGGTGCCCGAGGCCGCAAGCGTCCGCAGCTCGTCGACCTTGGAGTCGAGCTCGGCGACCGGCTTTTCGAAGTCGAGATAGCTGCGCATGTGATCTGGCATCAACTCAATATAGCGAGGACGGGGCGGGGCGTCGAAGCAGGTTTGGACCGGCGGAAAGAAATGTAGCTTCTTCAATGAGTTGGCTTGTGCGCTCTAAAGCAGCCCGCCAAATCATGCGTGAGGCCACGGCTCTTTCTGCGGAGATGTGGCCGAAGTCAAGGCGGTTTCATGGGTTGCCTGTAGCCCGGATGGAGCGAAGCGCAATCCGGGAGGGTCTTTCCGCGAGGCGGGCGGCCCCGGATTTCGCTGCGCTCCATCCGGGCTACAAGAGAACTATTTCTCCGCCAGCGGGTGCAGGTCGCGCACCAGGCTCTTCAGGCGCTCCTCGACCACATGGGTGTAGATCTGGGTCGTGGAGATATCGGTGTGGCCGAGCAGGGTCTGCACGATGCGCAAATCCGCGCCGTTGTGCAGGAGGTGGCTGGCAAAGGCGTGGCGCAACACGTGCGGGGAGACCAGCCGGGCCTGCAGCCCCGAGGCGACAGCAAGCTCTTTCAGGTCGCGGGCGAAATGCTGCCGCGTCAGATGCCCGCTCTCGCCGAACGATGGGAATAGCCATTTCGAGGCGGCCACGCTGTTCTTCTTGTCGGCTTTTGCCGCTTCCGTCGCCGCGAGATAGTCGGCCATCGCCTGCCGCGAGGCCTCGTTGAGCGGCACCAGGCGTTCCTTGTTGCCCTTGCCGCGCACCACGATCATGCGGGCGTCGCGTTTTGCCGCGGAGCGCGGCAGCGCCACCAGCTCGGAGACGCGCAGGCCGGTGGCGTAGAGCACCTCGAGCAGGCAATAGAGCCGCAACGCGCGCAGCCGTTTCGAGGGAGAAGCGTCCTCCGCCTCGCTCAATTCCTTGGCGCGGCTGAGCATGCGGTCGACATGCGCGATCGACAGCACCTTCGGCAGGCCGCGGCCGCGCTTGGGGCCGGACAGGATCGCCGCGGGATCCTCGGTGCGGATGCGCTCGTTCAGGAGAAAGCGGTAGAGATGCCGCATCGCCGACAGCCGCCGCGCGACGCTGGTGGACTTGAAGCCGCGGCTGTCGAGATCGGCGAGATAATCGCGCAGGATCTGCGTCTCGGCGTCGGCAAAGCTGTGCCCGACGCGGCCCAAAAATTCCGAGAAATCGGTGAGGTCGCGGCGGTAGGCGTCGAGCGTATTGGGGCCGGCGCCCTGTTCCGCCGCGAGCATGTCGAGGAACAGGCCGGTGAGCTTGCTGTCTGAGGGCTGTACGCGCATGCCCTGGAGGCTAGCTCCTATTTCTTGAGAAACTTATCCGGCGGGATCGTCACCGTCATTTCTCGCGACTTCGGGCTCACAAAGTTCGCCAGCGCGAAGACCACGCCATAGACGATGCCGGCGAGCACGGCGACGACCGTCAGGAAGCGGAACAGGCTGGGCATCGGGCAAGGTCTCGGGAGGGTCTCAGGCGTCCAAATTAACCAATGGAATCATCCAACATGTTCGCCGTTTCGTGGCAAGAGTCCTCTGGCGAGGGCCCCGAGGGGGTCGTATAGGTGGCCAAAGCATGCCGCCTCCGGCGGCAGATCGAGCGAGACCCAGAGCGAGATTTATGCCCGACGCCGCGTTGCCGATACAAGCTGCCCCTGAGGCCGACATCCTGTCGGCGCTCGGGACGCGCTCGATCGTGCTCGTCGGCATGATGGGGGTGGGCAAATCCACCATCGGCCGCCGCATGGCGGCCCGGCTCAAGCTGCCCTTCGTTGACGCCGACACCGAGATCGAGGTCGCTCATGCCGGCATGACCATACCGGAGATTTTCGAGCGCCATGGCGAGCCGTATTTCCGGGATGGCGAGGCGCGGGTGATCGCGCGCCTGCTCGACGGCGAACCGATCGTGCTGGCGACCGGCGGCGGTGCCTTCATGCGCGAGGAGACGCGCAACCGCATTGCGGCCAAGGCGGTCTCGATCTGGCTCAAAGCCGACCCTGACGTCATCATGCGCCGGGTGCGCCGCCGCGCCGACCGCCCGCTGCTCCAGACCGCCGATCCCGAAGGAACCGTGACGCGCCTCCTCACCGAGCGCGAGCCGATCTATCGCCATGCCGACCTCACCATCGCCTCGCGCGACGTGCCGCACGACAAGATCGTCGAGGAATGCATCGAGACGCTGCGCGCCCATCTCCGCGGCGAACAAGCCGCCCAATCACCTGCCGACGTTGCGAGTGCCGTACGATGACTGCGCCGTTGAAACATTCAGATCCTGTCAACGTCGACGTCGCGCTCGGCGATCGCGCCTATGACATCGTCATCGGCCGCGGCGTGCTGGCCTCGCTCGGCGAGCGGGTCGCGGCCTTGCGTCCCGGTGTGCGTACGGCGATCGTCACTGATCGCACCGTCGCAAAACACTGGCTCGAGCCCACGGAGGCGTCGCTCGCTTCTGCCGGCATTCCGACCTCGCGCATCGTGGTCGAGGAAGGCGAGATCTCCAAAACCTATGCCGGCCTCGAAAAGGTCAGCGAGGCCCTGATCGCCGCGAAGATCGAGCGCAACGATTTCGTCATCGCGCTCGGCGGCGGCGTAGTCGGCGATCTCGCCGGCTTTGCGGCCGCGATCCTGCGCCGCGGCGTCGATTTCGTGCAGGTGCCGACCTCGCTGCTGGCGCAGGTCGATTCCTCCGTCGGCGGCAAGACCGGCATCAATTCGCCGCAGGGCAAGAATCTGCTCGGCGCCTTCCACCAGCCCGTGCTCGTCATCGCCGACACCGCCGTGCTCGACACGCTGTCGCCGCGGCAGTTCCGCGCCGGCTATGCCGAGGTCGCCAAATACGGCGTGCTCGGCGACGAAGCCTTCTTCACCTGGCTGGAGAAGAACCACTCCGACATTTTCAAGGGCGGCTCGGCGCGTGAGCACGCGATCGCGACCTCCTGCCGCGCCAAGGCCGGCGTCGGGGGGGGGGGGGGGGGGGGGGCGCCCCGCCCCCCCCCCCCCCCCCCCCCCCCACCGCGCGCGGCCCCCGCCCCCCCCCCCCCCCCCCCCCCCCCCGCCCCTCGCCCCCCCCCCCCCCCCCCCCGACCC
>NZ_JBVVPO010000041.1:20842-82915 GCF_055811795.1 Bradyrhizobium sp. MI1.7 | reverse complement strand
GAGAAGGCGCTCGGTCCGTTTCCGCAGACGCCCGTGAGGGCCGCGAGCTGACCGGATCGAGGACCATCTCGTCCGCCCCCCCCGGGGGGGGGGCCCCCGGGGGGGGGGCCCCCGGGGGCCTCGTCGTCTACCTACGACGAAAGCCCTCCCGGCGGGGTGCAGACCTCGACCAGGACATTGCCCGGCGCGGTGACATAGAAGTGCGGGACGCGGACGCCGCCGCCACGATCCATGGAGGCGATCCTGCTCGGGTCGAGGCCCGCGGCCTTTAGCTCGGCGTGCTTGGCTTCCACGTCGGCTGCCTCGTCGTAGTAGAAGCCGATATGGAAATTGGCGGGATAGTCGGCCGGCTCGCCCGTCCTGCCGCGCATCACGGTCAGGATGAAATCCTCCTTGTTGCGCAGGACGACGAGGGCTTCGCCACGCGAGGCATAGGGTGCAAAGCCGAAGAAGCGCTCGAAGAAGGCGGCAAGCGCGGTGACGTCCGAGGTCGCGAGGTTGAGATGTTGCAGTCGCATAGGTGCTCTCCGTTCAGGTGAAGGAACGGACGGAACGAGCTTCCACACTGAGCGGCGGCCGAGTTGACACGATGACATGACCCGCCGATCATCGTGACGATCGCGTCACTCTGTCCGGCCGTGGGTCCTACCGTGGAGACGGTGGCAGAATTCCTGGCAAGTCAGGAACAGGCCGGGCTTACCAATCCGGCCATGCCTTTTTCGGCGCGCTCCGGGTAGCAGAGTTCGCGCGCATCGGCAACGCCGGGAGCCGGTCAGGATGTTGCCGGCCCGGATTCCCGGCGCCGCCTACGCTCGGGGCGATTGAGCCGTCGAGAAAAAATTTCACACCAGCTGTCTTCGTTCTCCTGCCTCGTTCGTCTCAGCGCTGTTGGCCGGTCGAGTGGCCAGCCGATCTTCCGCAACAGGAGAATATCAATGTCCCGGACCAGACCTGAGCCGTCGCGTCGTGCCTTCGTTGCCACCGGCCTCGGAGCGGGCGTCTTGCTCGTCGCGCAAGCGGCGCCGTCCCACAGCCAGAACAGGAGTTCGAAAATGGAAGCGACCATTCGCACCGGTAGCGACGTCACGACCCTCGTCAACGTCTTCACGGTCGAGCCGGACAACCAGCAAAAGCTGGTTCAGTTGCTGAAGGGGGGCACCGAGACCTTCTTCAGCAAGCAGCCCGGGTTCATCTCGTCCAGCGTCCACGCCAGCAAGGAGGGCCGGCGCGCGATCAACTACTCGCAATGGGCAAGCGCGGGGGACATCGAGAATTTTCGCAAGGATCCGCGATTTGCGCCGTACATCCAGAGCCTTGCGGCGCTGTCGAAGGCCGAGACGATCCTGTGCGAGGTCGTCGAGGTCAATCATGCCTGATCTGTAACGGCGGCTCGGGGGCGGTCCAAAAGATCGCCCCGCGGACGCTCTTACGGTTCGAGACCACGGTGCCGCGCCGGCAGGGGCATCGTGATGGCGATGACCCCGGCGAGAATGAGCGTCATGCCTGCAAGGGCCGACCAGGTGAAGCGTTCGCCGAGCCATGCCGTGCCGAGCGCCACCGCGAAGCCGGCGCGCAGATAGCTGCCGCTGGTCGTGCCGAGTGGGCCGAGCGTGCGGATCAGGCGGAAATAGATCACCATCGCGAGCGCCGTGCAGATCACCGCGAGGCTGACGACGGCCGCGACCGCGTGCGAAGTCGGTGCCAGCGTCCAGGGTCGCTCGAGGACGAGTGCGGCAGGGACCATGAGGATCGCGGCACAGCTCATGGCGCTGGCCGCCGTGACGGTGGCGGGAAAGCCGGAGAACCGCTGCCCCCATATCGGTGCGAGCGCGTAGCAGAGGCTTGCGCCGAGCACGGCGGCCTGCGCCAGCGGGGCCGTCGTGCCCAAGGCGGACAGCGCATCGATGCCGATCGTCACCGCGACGCCCGCAAGACCGAGCGCGACGCCGATGATCTTCCAGCTGCTGATCGCCCGCCGCCCTCGTCCGGTCATCATCGCGATCGCGAGCACGAACATCGGCGGGGTCGCATTGAGCACGCCGGCGAGACCGCTTGCGATATGCAGCTCGCCCCAGCTGATCAGGGTAAACGGCAGCGCGCTCTGTAGCAGTCCCTGCACGAAGAAAGCCGCCCACACCGGTCCCCGGGCGGGAAGAGCGTGCCCCTGAGCGCGAGCGATCGCGATCAGGAGAATGGCCGCGATCGTCACGCGCGCGGCGACCATCGTGAACGGCGGGATCGTCGGGATTGCGACCTTGATCAGCGTGAACGAGCTGCCCCAGATTAGTGAGAGGAGGAGCAGGAGCCCGATCTCGAACGTGAGCGTGGTTTGTCCTGACGTCGTTTGTTGCGCCTGCGTGTGCATTGCGAATCTGCTCCGGGATGGACCGGGACCATGATCCGGCGTGGTGGCGCAGGCTGGCTGGATTCGGACCTCATCGCCCGATCGAGTCCGATTCCAGCTACTCGGCGGGCTGCGATGAAACTATTCTTCCGCCATGGCAACAGGCTCGGCACATCGGCAAACGCTGCCGCCGCATCTCGACTGGGACACCTGCGATCGGGCGCGGCTGGCGCGGGCACGCGCGTTCGACGGGCTGTTCTTCTCCGGCGTTCGCTCGACGAGGATCTACTGCCGGCCGGTCTGCCCGGTTCGCCCCGCTCGCTCCGAGAACGTCACCTTTTATGCGACCGCCGCTGCCGCCGAGCGCGCCGGCTTTCGCCCGTGCCTGCGCTGCCGGCCGGAAACCGCGCCCGGATCGCCGGCCTGGATGGGAACGGCCACCACCGTCGCGTGCGGGATGCGCCTGATCAATGACGGATTCCTGGATCGCGCGTCGATGATGGACCTTGCGGAAGTCCTGGGAGTCGGGCCGCGCCATCTGCTCCGCCTGTTCATGCGCCACGCCGGTGCGAGCCCGAGCGAGATCGCCACGACCCGCCGTGTGCAGGAAGCCAAGCGTCTGATCGACCAGACCAGCATGACATTGGCGGAGATCGCCTTCGCCGCCGGTTTCGGCAGCGTTCGCAGATTCAACGATGCATTTGTCGCGACCTACAAGCGGCCGCCGTCGTCATTCCGGCGCCGCCACTAGGCCGCCGAGCCAGGCATCACCCGATCTGCTTCCCGCCATGTCGCGGGCAATGCCGCCGCATTTGATAATTGACTATTCGTTCCAGAATAACTATTGTCGTGTCATGGCAAGGACCAAGGAATTCGATCAGGACGAGGCGCTCGATGCCGCGATCGGTGCGTTTCGCGAGCACGGTTTCGAGGGAACCTCGACGCCGATGCTTGTTGACGCCATGGGGATCGGCCGCCAGAGCATCTACGATACGTTTGGCGACAAATGGCAACTCTATTGCGCCGCGGTGCGCCGCTACGCGGCCAGCGAGGTCGAAGCCCATCTTGCCGCGCTGCGGGCGCCGCCGCGCGCGATTGACGGCCTCAGGGCGATGATCGACCGCGTCGTTCGCGACGCGAACGAGGCTTGCCTGGGCATCGGCTCGATCAGCGAGTTCGGCCGCTCGCGGGATGACCTCACCAGCATCCATGCGGCGTCAGGCCGCGCGCTCCAGGGCGCCGTTTCGAAACGCTTGCGCGAAGCGCAGGCCGACGGCGACGTGACGCGGGATCTCGACGCCAACGACGCAGCCGAGTTTCTGCTGGCGAATGTTGCCGGTATTCGAATCGCCGCGCGCGGTGGCGCCAGGCCGCGCCAATTACGGGCGCTCGGCGCCATCGCATTGCGCGCCCTCGGGTAATTTTTTTTGGTCAAATTTGGAACGATCGTTCAAAATAAGGAGAGAGAAAATGAGCAGCAAAGTCGCGTTGGTGTTTGGTGGAGCGCGCGGCATTGGCGCCGCGATCGCGGTCCGTCTCGCACGGGACGGGTTCGATATCGCGCTAACCTACGTGTCGCGACCGGACAGTGCCGCCGAAATCGTGTCCGCGATCGAGAACGCTGGCCGCAAGGCCGTCGCGATCAAGGCCGATAGCGCCGATCCCGCCGCGATCCGCGCGGCCGTCGCCGAGACCGTGAGCCGGCTTGGGGTGCTTGATGCGGTCGTCGTCAACGCGGGCATTCTCCGCCTCGGTCCCGTCGAGCAGTTCAGCCTGGAAGACCTCGACCTCATTCTCGATGTGAATATCCGCGGCGTCTTTCTGGCCATCCAGGCGGCAGCCGGGCAGATGCGTGACGGCGGCCGCATCATCACGATCGGGAGCAACACGGCGATCCGGACAGGGACGCCGGGAGGCAGCGTCTATGCCATGACCAAGGCCGCCGTTGCCTCCTTGGTCCGCGGCGTTGCGCTCGACCTGGCGCCTCGCCGGATCACGGTCAACAACGTCCAGCCGGGCCCGACCGAGACCGACATGACGGCCACGATGGTGTCGCGGCTGAAAGAGATCGTTCCGTTGAAGCGCGTCGGTGAGCCCGGCGAGATCGCCGCGCTGGTGTCATATGTGGCGGGCCCGGAATCCGGCTATATGACCGGCGCCAGCCTCACCATCGATGGTGGCTACGTGCTGTAAGAGGTCCGCCTCTGACGACAGATCGTCGCCGGCGAACAGGATGGCAGGATCGCATCGCGGTCCTGCCGGGCCATCACCCGATCTGCGTCTCGCCGTGCCGCTTCGACAGCGTGAAGATCTCGACGCCCGTCGCGGTCACCCCGACTGAGTGCTCGAACTGCGCCGACAGCGAGCGGTCGCGGGTCACCGCGGTCCAGCCGTCGGAGAGGATCTTCACATGCGGCTTGCCGAGATTGATCATCGGCTCGATGGTGAAGAACATGCCGGGCTTGAGCTGAACGCCTTCGCCGGGCCGGCCGATATGGATGATGTTCGGCTCGTCGTGGAACATGCGCCCCAGGCCATGGCCGCAGAAATCGCGCACCACGCTCATGCCCTGCGGCTCGACGAAGCTCTGGATGGCGTGGCCGATGTCGCCGGTGGTAGCGCCCGGCTTGACCGCTGCGATGCCGCGCATCATCGCCTCATACGTCACCTCGATCAGCCGCTCGGCCTTGCGGGCGATCGGGCCGACCGCATACATCCGGCTGGAATCGCCGTACCAGCCGTCGACGATGAAGGTGACGTCGATGTTGACGATGTCGCCTTCCTTCAACGGACGGTCACCAGGCATGCCGTGGCAGACCACGTGGTTGAGCGAGGTGCAGGTCGAGTAGCGGTAGCCGCGATACATCAGCGTCGCCGGATAGGCGCCGTGGCTGAAAGCGAAGTCGCGGACGAACTGGTCGATGCGCTCGGTCGGCACGCCGGGCCCGACGATATCGGTGAGCTCGTCGAGGCACTTCGCCACCAGCGCGCCCGCCTTGTGCATGCCGGCAAAGGCGCTCGGCCCGTGCAGCTTGATCTGTCCGGTCTTGCGCAGGGAGGTATCGGAGGCTTCGACGTAGCTCATGCGGGGCTGGTCTCGATGTCGGCGGAAGGGCTTGATTTCAAGGCCATAATCTAATGATCAGGGGCCTTCATGCAAGTCAGGCGTGGCTCTTGCGCCCGAAACAGGGCCTAATTCGGGACTTCTACGGTGGTTTCCACCGGCAGGGCGCCGCCCCGGACGCGAATCTCGCGGATGGGATAGGGAACCCGGATGCCCTCGCGCTTGAAGGCCTCCCATAGCGCCAGCATCACGTCACTCTTGACGCCATCCATGCCGTCGGGGTCCGCGATCCAGAAGGTCAGCGAGAACTTCATCCCGGCTTCTGCGAACTCGGTCAGGATGCTGTTCGGCGGCTTGCCCTTCTGCGCGCGGGGATGGGCGGCCGCGGTCTCCGCGGCGAGCTTGCAAACCAGCCGCGGGTCGGCGTCGTAATTGGTGCCGAAGGCGATCTTCACCAGCGTGTTCTTGTCGGTGTAGGTCCAGTTGACGACCTTCTGCGTCACCAGGTCCTCGTTCGGCACCAGGAATTCGCGGCCATCGCCGGCGGCGACGGAAATATAGCGCGTCTTCATCGCGCTGATGCGCCCGGTATTGTCGCCGATGGTGACGAGGTCGCCCGGCTTCACCGACTTGTCCGCAAGCAGGATGATGCCCGAGATGAAGTTGGCGACGATCTTCTGTAGGCCGATACCGATGCCGACGCCGACCGCGCCGGAGAACACCGCAAGCGCCGAGAGATCGATACCGACCGCGCCGAGCGCGATGACGATTGCGATGGCCAGCAGCCCGATCCGGATGATCTTGACCAGCAGCACCTGCACCGACGGGGTCAGATCGGTGGTCGAGTTGATCCGGCTCTCGGCGAAATTGCTGGCGATGTTGGTGGCCCAGAGCGCGATGAGCAGGAGCGCGCCGGCCTTGATCACCAGCAGCGGCGTCAGCCGCAGGCCGCCGAGCACGATCGCAAAGGAATCGAGCAGGTCGACCGTCGTGTCGAGCTGTCCGATGATGGACAGCGCCGCGACGAACCACGCCGAGATCGATACCAGCTTGACGATGAAGGCGTTGCGCAGCACCGAGGTCACGAGCCGGATCGCAAGCCAGGCCAGTCCCAGCTTGGCGGCGACCATCAGGAGATAGCTGCGGCTCGGCCAGGTCGCGTGATACATCACCACGCGGGAGAGGATCACCATCAGGGTGAACACCGCCGTCGAGGCGCTCGAGACCATCACCCGGGCGAAGTGCCGGAGCGGCAGCGGCCAGTGTATCGCCAGCGATGTCAAGTCGATGCGGTTGCGAACCCCGGCTTCCGCGGCATAGGCGATGCCGGCCGCGGCCAGGATCAGGCCGAATTGCAGGTAGAACCAGGGCGAGGAGATTTCCGCCCCGACGCTGCGCGCGGTGGTCTGCACGAACTCCATGAAGTCTTTGAGGTCCATGTCCATCAGTCTCGTCGGGAAGCGGGCGGCAGGGATTGATTCGAGGGCGCCGCAGATTCCCACAAAGGGAGCGGCCCGGCCATCGATACACCGCTAAGTGAGGTGCGTTAAGGCCGCAAAATACGGGCAGATTGCCGCGAGTGGGAGAAAATGGGTTGGCGTGGGAGTCTGCCGACGATAAGGATGCAATTCCAGCGATTTGTACCCGGAAGGTGGATGGCTTCCCTCGACTCTGTCAGCCTCGCCATATTGCTCGGCGCCGTCCTCGTCATGGCCGGTATCCTGTCGAGCCTGCTTGCTCTGCGCTTCGGCGCGCCCCTGCTGCTCGTCTTCCTTGCCATCGGCATGCTCGCGGGCGATTCTGGCCCCGGGCAGCTTCAGTTCGACGACGTCCGCACCACCTATCTGGTCGGCTCGGTGGCGCTGGCCCTGATCCTGTTCGACGGCGGCCTGAAGACGCGCTTTGCCAGCATCCGCACCGTGCTCGCGCCGTCCGTTGTGCTCGCGACCGTCGGGGTGCTTCTGACCGCGCTGATCACGGCGCCGTTCGCCAAATACGCGCTCGACCTCAACTGGACGGAATCGCTGCTGGTCGGTGCCGTCGTGGCCTCGACCGACGCGGCTGCGGTGTTCCTGCTGGTGCACACCCAGGGCCTGCGCCTGCGTCCGCGCGTCGGCGCGACGCTGGAGGCCGAATCCGGCACCAACGATCCCTTCGCGATCTTCCTCACCCTGATGCTGGTCGAATACATCTCGCTGGGATCGAGCTCGGCGGGCCATGTGGCGATGGAGTTCATCCAGGAGGCGGTGCTGGGCGCCGTCGTCGGCTTCCTCGGGGGACGTCTCGTCGTCGTTGCGCTCAACCGGGTTGCGCTGCCGCAGGGCCTGCATGCGCCGTTTGTCACGACCGCGGCGCTCGTGATCTTCGGCGGCTCGCAGATCATGCACGCCTCCGGATTCCTCGCGGTCTATCTCGCCGGCATCATCATCGGCAACCGCCCGACCCGCGCGCATAATTCCGTGGTGGCATTCCTGGATGCCGCGACGTGGCTGGCGCAGATCGTGATGTTCGTGCTGCTGGGCCTGCTGGTTTCGCCGAGCCGGCTCGGCACGAGCGTGCTGCCGGCGGTCGGGGTTGCGTTCGTCCTGATGCTGGTCGCGCGGCCGATCGCGGTGTTCGTGTGCCTGGCGCCGTTCCGCTTCAACTGGCGCGAAAAGATCTTCATCGCCTGGACCGGCCTGCGCGGTGCGGTCGCGATCTTCCTGGCGTCGATCCCGATGCTGGTCGGCCTGTCGAAGGCCTATCTCTATTTCGACGTCGCCTTCGTCGTCGTCATCATCTCGCTCCTGCTGCAGGGCTGGACGCTGGCGCCGGCAGCGCGCAAGCTGCACGTGGCGCTGCCGCGCGCCGAGCGTGGTCCACGCCGCGTCGAGCTGGATCTGCCCGGCCAGCTCGAGCAGCAACTCGTCGGCTATCCGGTGCGGCCCAAGAGCCTGTATTTCCGCCGCGGTCTGATCCCGTCCTGGTCCAAGCCGACGCTGGTCATCCGCAACGAGAACATTTTGACCCCGACAGAAGCCGATCCGATCGCGCCCGGCGACTACATCTATCTGCTGGCCCCGCCGGAAAAGGCCGAGTCGCTCGACCGCTTCTTCGTCGACATGCAGCCGAGCTCGGCGCCGGATCCGCATCTGCTCGGCGACTTCATGGTCTCCGGCGAGCACACGCTGGCCGAGCTTGCCGAGATCTACGGCGTCAAGGTCGGCGAGGATGACGGCAAGCTGACCCTCGCCGACTATTTCGACGTCCATCTCGATCGCGCGCCGAAGGAAGGCGCCGAGCTGCCGCTGGACGAGATCGTGCTGGTTGCGCGCAGCATCTCCGGCGGCCGCGTCAACGTCGTCGGCCTGCGTCTGCCGGAGGACGAGGAGACGCCCGCGCCGCTGACGCGCCGGCAAGCGCTGCGGCGCAAGCTCGCGGATTTGTGGACGTCGGTGGCGGGGGTTTAGCGCTCACCATTGCTTGCGCGCCGCCGCCACAACCTCGCTGTCATCGCCCGGCTTGATCGGGCGATCCAGTAATCCGAGACGATTGTGATTGAACCGAGAAGCCGCGGCGTACTGGATGCCCCGCCCCCGTGCGCAATTGCGCACTAGGCGGGGCATGACAGCGATGGTGGGGCGAGGTGTCTCGGCAAGTCGTCAGCGCCCCTCACGTCAGCACCTTCACCCCGCCGAACGATGTCACCCGCCCCTGCTTCAGCATCACGATCTGCGTCGCGAGCTGGCGCAATTCTGCGACGTCGTGGCTGACATAGACCATGGGAACATTGGCTTCATCGCGCAGCCGCACCAGATACGGCAGGATCTCCAGCTTGCGGCCCTCGTCGAGCGCGCCGAGCGGTTCGTCGAGCAGCAGCAGGCGCGGCCTCGACAGCAGCGCGCGCCCGAGCGCGACGCGCTGGCGTTCGCCGCCGGAGAGCTTTCCTGGACGGCGATCAAGGAGCGCGCCGATGTCGAGCAGCTCGATGATGCGCCTGTGCTGGGCAGGATCGGGCGCGAGGCTGTTCATCCGCCGGCCGTAGTCGAGATTTTGCGCGACGTTGAGATGCGGAAACAGCCGCGCGTCCTGGAATACGTAGCCGATGCGGCGGCGCCAGGTCGGGACATGGATGCCGGCGGCAGTGTCGTCGACGGTCTCGCCGTCGATCACGATGGTGCCGCGGTCGGGCCGCAGCAGGCCCGCGATCATGTTGACCAGCGAGCTCTTGCCGGCACCGGACGCGCCGAACAGGCCGATGACGCGGCCTTCGCTGGTGAAGGTTGCGGAGAGCGAGAATTCGCCGAGCTGTTTTTCGATGTCGACGCGCAGCATGGTCAGTTCCCGTGCAGGCGTTGCGTGGCGCGGCGGGCGAACCATTCGGCGGCGATCAGCGCGCCGAGCGCGAGCACGATCGAGATGATCACGAGTCGTCCCGCGGCCGCGTCGCCATCGGGCGTCTGGATCAGCGAGTAGATCGCCGACGAAATCGTCTGGGTTTCGCCGGGAATGTTGGAGACGAAGGTGATGGTCGCGCCGAACTCGCCGATCGCCTTGGCAAAGCCCAGCACCATGCCGGCGAGCACGCCGGGCAGCGCCAGGGGTAGCGTCACCGTGAAGAACACTTTCCAGGGCGCCGCTCCCAGCGTCTCGGCCGCCTGCTCGAGCCGGCGATCGATCGCCTCGATCGACAGCCGCATCGGGCGCACCAGCAGCGGAAACGACATCAGGCCGCAGGCGAGCGCCGCCCCGGTCCAGCGAAACGCGAAGACGATACCGAGATAGTCGGCCAGAAATCCGCCGACGAGTCCCTTGCGACCAAAGGTGAGGAGCAGGAGATAGCCCGTAACGACAGGCGGCAGCACCAGCGGCAGATGCACGAGCGCATCGAGCACCGATTTGCCCCAGAAATCATGGCGGGCAAGCAGCCATGCCAGCGCAATGCCGAACGGCGTTGCGACCAGCGTGGCGATGACGGCGACCCTGAGCGAGAGCAGGATCGCCGTCCATTCGGCGGGAGAGATCTCGAGCATCAAGTCGTAGATATCAAGTCGTCGGGCTGATCAGGAACTTGAAGCCGTATTTTTCCAGAATGGTCTTGGCAGCGGTCGAGCGCAGAAAGGCGAGATAGTCGTTGGTCTCGGGCTTCGCGGTGGTGGTCGCGGCAACCGGATAGATGATCGCGGGATGCGAATCCGCCGGGAAGGTGCCGACGACCTTCACGCCGGGCTCGACCTTGGCGTCGGTCGAATAGACGATGCCGAGATTGGCCTCACCACGCGCCACCAGCGTCAGCGCGGCGCGCACGCTCTCGGCCATGGCGAATTTCGGCTCCGCAGCCTGCCATGCGCCCAGCTTCTCCAGCGCCGCCTTGGCGTATTTGCCGACCGGCACGGACTTGACGTCGCCGGTCGCGATCTTGCCGTCGCCCGCGAGCTTTGCGAGGTCGAAACCCTGCGCGATCGTGACGTTGTCGATCTTGGAGTCCTTCGGCGCGATCAGGACGATGCTGTTGCCGAGCAAATTGACGCGGGTCGGCTCGTTGATGGTCTTCTTGGAGATCGCGTAGTCCATCCAGTCGGTGTCGGCGGAAACGAACACGTCGGCCGGCGCGCCCTGCTCGATCTGCTTGGCGAGAACCGAGCTTGCGGCATAGCTGACGCTGAACTTGACGCCGGTCTTGGCGGTGTAGGCGGCGTCGATCTCGTCGAGCGCGTTCTTCATCGAGGCGGCGGCGAACACGGTGATGGTCTTGTCCTCAGCGGCGGCAGGCGAAAGGCTCGCGCTCGCGAGGAGGACGAAAGCGGTGAAAAGTCCGGCAATACGAATCATGGAATGCGCTCCGTGCGAGTTCGCGCGCGCGAACGTACGCGCAAATCTGGCGTTGGGTGGGTTGGCGTGCGACGGGCGGAAGCGCTGTTCCACGTGTCCCCGCAACGACTTACGGCCGGCGGGGATATCGCAGCTGCGAAGATAGCAGGCTAAGCCTTCAGGTCAAAGGCGGCCGTTTGTCCAACCAAGCGACTTATTGTGCCGGCAGGATCGCGATCGACAGGGAATTGTCCTTGGCGCCGCTGACCTGGAGCACGAAAGGCTGTGCCGACAGCTCGTATTTCATGGTCTTGCGGATGCCGTCGCAATCGGTCGCGCCGCTGAAGGCCACGGGCTTGAGGAAATGCCCGTCCTGGACCACGTCGACCCAGGCCCCGGAGGACAGGCTGACGGTGTAGAGCCCGGCCTTCGGCGCCTTGATGCTGGTGAAGCCCGCGAAGGTGCCGTCCTTCGGCGCCCTTTCCGGCGGCGTCGGCAGCTTCGCGTCCGCTGGGGCCACCAGCCCCAGCGTGATGGCCGACGACGGCAAGGCCGCCTGCTCGCTCCCCGAGGCGAGCTTCGCGCGGACCGGCGCGGTGAGCGCGGCGCGCTCACGCTCGATCGGCCATTTGAACTTGTCGCAGCCGCTGGGCTCTTCGGCAGCCAGAGCGGAGGTCGCACTGAGCGAAAGCGCAGCGAGGAAGGTGAGGACGCGCATGTCAAATCTCATCGTTGGCCACGCGAACAATGCGGGGCTTGCGGTCATTGCTGAAAGGCGGGATGCGCGTCCCGACAGGGCCGCTCAGCTTACGGCAGAGCGGCAAGGCGATCCTAGCGCATTTCAGAGGATGGGAGCCAGTAATGACTCTGTCATCCCGGATAAGCGCAGCGAAGCGGAGCGCAGATCCGGGATCCATAGCCCCAGGGAGGAATTTGACGAAGACTCGGAGTTACCGCTTCGCTCAACCACCGCTCCCTGTGGTTATGGATCCCGGGCTCGCGCTTCGCGCGCCCCGGGACGACAGCGGTGGGTGAGGCGGCAGCTTGCCCAGCCAGCCGCCTATTGCTTCGCATCCACCGCGTGCAGCACCGCCTTGCAGGCCGCCGGCATCTGCGCCAGCGTCATCGGCGGCTTTGGCTTCGGCGGCTCCGGCGGAGGCTTCGGATGCAGCACGGCGTCGCTGAACCAGTAGGCGAGGTCGGACGGCTTGCAGCCTTCGTCCTCGGATTGCGACGACTGGCCTTCGCATTCGCTCGAGCCCGCCGGGCAGCGCATGCGGATGTGGAAGTGATAGTCGTGGCCCCACCACGGCCGGATTTTCGACAGCCATGAGCGGTCCCCCTTGGCCTCGCGGCACAGCGCCTTCTTGATCGCGGGATTGACGAAGATGCGCTGCACTGCCGGCTCCTGCGCTGCGTCGCGCAGCACCAGCACATGAGCAGGCGTGAACACCTTGGGGTCGATGTCGAGCCGGTCCTGGCGCACCATCATCACCGCCGACAAGTCCTCGCGCTCCTCGCGTGACAAACGACGGTCCGGCATCGGCGTCAGCCAGATGTCGGCATCCAGGCCAATTTGATGGCTGGCATGGCCTGACAGTGCCGGCCCGCCGCGCGGCTGGGCGATGTCGCCGACCAGAATGCCCGGCCATCCCGCGTCCTTATTCGCCCTGGCCGCGAGCCGCTTGATCAGCGCGATCATGTCGGGATGACCGTAATTGCGGTTACGCGACAGCCGCATCACCTGCCAATTGTCGCCGTTGAGCGGCATCTGCATGGCGCCGCCGATACAGCCCTTGGTGTAGGAGCCGATGACATGAGCCGTTCCCTTCGACGGCAGCAGCTTTCGCGCGAACAGCTCCTTGGCGCCGATGCTGGGATCGTTTGGGTTGGCGAGCGGCGGTAGCGGTTTTGGGTTGACGCTGCCCTTGTCCTGGGCCGGCGCGGCGCCGGCGGTCAGGAACGTCATGACAAGCAGGAGAGGGGTGAGGCGGCGGGGACTCATGCTGTCATCCTTATAACGCAACGCGGCGTCAGGGTTAAGAAACAGTCCTTCGGCCGAAATATTGTCCGAAAGTCGCAGTTCCCTACGCGCGGCCGGCCGATTTTTAACGACGCGATAACCCTCTCGTGCATTGACCAAAATTCGTGCGTGGGAGGCGTGCTCCCAGTCCTCTGTATGCATTCGCGCGCGATCTCGGAAATGATTCAAGGCAGCGCGCAATTTTGCGCCATCGCGTTCTCCGATGACGACGATGTGATGGGCTTGGCGCGCCCGGCGGCGCTGCCGCGCCGCGCAAAGCGGCAATGAGGGCTGCTTTTCTGCGGCCACCAGACTGTGCGACCGACCGACAAGCCACCCAAGATTACTTTTTTTTCAGACACTTGCCCCAAAACTTGCGGCCACTGGGCGCGACTGGGACGCATCAAGTTGAGTTTGGGGTTTCGAAAAACAACAAAGCGAAAGGGAGGCGTGCTCGCCCGGGCTCGCCGACAGCCGCGCAAGCCGCGCTTCGCGCGCGCGCCTCAATCCGTTTCCGAACGCGACGAACTCCTGCGCCGCCGCGCCGAGGCGGAGGCGGCGATTGCCGAGGCCCGCAAATCCCATGAGCGCCTGCGCCAGGCCATCGACCTCCTGCCGCAAGGCATCGTGTTTCTCGATGCCGAAGGCCGTTACGTGCTCTGGAACAGGAAATACGCCGAGATCTACAGCAAGACCGCCGATCTGTTCGAGGAAGGCGCGCGCCTCGAGGACACGCTGCGCATCGGCGTCGCGCGTGGCGACTATCCCGAGGCGGCCGGCCACGAGGACGAGTGGATCGCCGAGCGGCTGCAAAAGCTCTATCAGCCCGGCGCGCGCCACGAGCAGATGCTCGCGGACGGCCGCGTCATCCTGATCGACGAGCGGCTGACCGACGACGGCGGCGTGGTCGGCCTGCGCGTCGACATCACCGAGCTGAAGCAGCGCGAGGCCTCGTTCCGCCTGCTGTTCGACGGCAATCCCGTCCCCATGATCGTCTGTGCGCTCGACGACGAGCGCATCCTCGGCGTCAACGATGCCGCGATTTCCCATTACGGCTATAGCCGTGCCGAATTCGAGAAGCTGAAGATCCGCTCGTTGCAGGCTTTCGACAGCGAGCCGCCCTGGACCACCGATCGCTCCAGCGAGGAGCAGGCCGCACGCACCTGGAAGCACGTCAAGGCCAACGGCGCGCTGATCGACCTTGCGATCTATTCCCGCGAATTGACCTATGCCGACCGGCCCGCGGTGCTGCTCGCACTGATGGACATCACCGAACGCAAGCGCGCCGAGGCGCGGCTCGCCTTCATGGCCCAGCATGACGGGCTGACCGGCCTGCCGAACCGCAATCTGCTGCGCCAGCAGGTGGACGAGATGCTGCTGCATATGCGGCGCAGCTCCGACAAGGTCGCGCTGCTGATGCTGGGGCTGGACAATTTTAAGGCGGTCAACGACACGCTGGGACACGCGGTCGGCGACAAGCTGCTGCGCGGCGTCGCCAAGCGGCTGCGTTCGACCTTGCGCGAGGAGGACGCGCTGGCGCGGCTGAACTCCGACGAGTTCGCGATCGTGCAGAGCGGGCTGACGCGTCCCGAGGACGCGGTGATGCTGGCAAAACGCCTGTTGGAAGCCATCGCCGATCCCTATCTGCTCGACGGCCATTCCGTAGTGATCGGCGCCTCCATCGGCATCGCGATGGCGCCCGGCGACGGCGATGATTCCGAAAAGCTGCTCAAGAGCGCCGACATGGCACTGTCGCGCGCCAAGGCCGATGCCCGCGGCACCTTTGCGTTCTTCGAGGCCGCGCTCGATGCCAAGGCGCAGAGCCGGCGCAAGATCGAGGTCGAGCTGCGCGACGCGATCCAGAACGACGTGCTGCGGCCCTACTATCAGCCGCTGATCGACCTCCAGAGCGGCCGCATCACCGGCTTCGAGGCGCTGGTGCGCTGGCCGCATGCCGAGCGCGGCATGGTCTCGCCGGCCGAGTTCATTCCGGTCGCCGAGGAAACCGGCCTGATCAATCCGCTCGGCGGCTTGATGCTGCGCCGGGCGTGCCTGGACGCCGCGACCTGGCCTGACGATGTCCGCGTCGCCGTCAACCTGTCGCCGCTCCAGTTCCGCAGCGGCAATCTGCTTTCGGTCGTCACGGACGCGCTGAAACATTCCGGCCTGCCGGCGCGGCGGCTGGAGCTCGAGATCACCGAGACGTTGCTGCTCGAAAAGAGCGCGCAGGTGCTGGCGACGCTGCATGCGCTGCGCGCGCTCGGCGTCCGCATCTCGATGGACGATTTCGGCACCGGCTATTCCAGCCTCAGCTATCTGCGCAGCTTCCCCTTCGACAAGATCAAGATCGACCAGTCCTTTGTGCGCGATCTCGGCGCCAACCGCGAGGCCCAGGCGATCATCCGCTCCATCGTCAGCCTCGGCAAAGGCCTTGGCGTTACCATCACCGCCGAGGGCGTCGAGACCGAAGCCGAGCTGAGCTGCCTGCGGGCCGAGGGCTGCGACGAGGGCCAGGGCTTTCTGTTCAGCAAGGCCCGGCCCAACGCCGAGATCATCAGCCTGCTCGCCGCCCAGCGCGGCATCGATGGTGACGAGAAGGCTGCGATGGTGGCGTAAGGCGGGGCTGCCCCTTACCTCGCCCCGCTTGCGGGGAGAGGTCGGAATGCGCGCGTAGCGCGGATTCCGGTGAGGGGGTACAGGTCCTTCAACGACCGCCCGTGTGGAGAGATGCCCCTCACCCCAACCCTCTCAGCGCGAGCGAAGCTCGTCGCGGCCCCGTAAGAACGGGGCGAGGGAGCGCAGCGTCATTGCGGCTGTAGTTCAGCGTCCCTCCGCCAAAATCGCCTTCCCCACATCCTCATAATGCGTATCCCGCGCCTGGATCTGCTGCGCGATCGCGTGCATGTCGCGAAAGCGCCGCTCGAACGGATTGCTGCGGAACACCGCAGTCGCGCCGGCCATGTGATAGGCGGCGTCGACTACCTTGGCCGATTGATGGATGGTCCAGGTCGCGGCGAGGCGAACGGCGCTGCGATGCGCCGGGCTGAATTGGCCGGTCGCGCAGAGGTCGTGCCACATCGCATTCGCCGTCGCATAGAGATAGGTGCGCGCAGCGCGTAAGTCGCCCTCGGTGCGGCCGATCAGGCCCTGGACAGCCTGGTTGTCGCGCATGGCGCTCGCTGCCAGCGACTGGTGCTTTGCCCGCGACAAAGCAATGGCGGCATCCAGCGTCGCGCGCGCGCCGCCCAGCGAGACCGCGGCAAAGCCGAGGCTGAAGGTCGAGCCGGTGCCGATCCTGTAGAGCGGACCCGTCTCACGCAGCGCGGACGGCACGTCACGGAACGCCGTGAAACGCTCGGGGATGAAGAGGTCGCTCACTTCATAGGAATCCGTGCCGGTGCCGGCGAGCCCGATCGCCTGCCAGACATCGTGCAGCACCGCGCTCGCAACCGGAAACAGGATGGTGCGAACCTCTGGCGAGCCGTCGGCATTTTTCCGCGGCGTCCCGTCGGCTCCGACGATGCGGACATGCGCCCCCAGCCAGCTCGCCTGCCGCGAGCCCGAGGCAAAATCCCAGCGCGCTGTGACGCGATAGCCGCCCTCGACCGCACGCGCCTCATGCGCGATCGCGCCCCAGGCGAGGATGCCGGGCGGCCTGTCGAAGATCTCGCGCGCAATGTCGTGGTCGAGCGAAGCCGCGATCATCGCGCAGACGCTGCATTGGCCGAGACACCATGCGGTCGAGGCATCCGCCTTCGCGATCTCCTCCTGCATCTGCATGAAGGTTTCGATGGGGGCTTCCGCACCGCCGAGACTCTGCGGCAAAAGCGCGCGATAGAGCCCGCTCTCGATCAAAGCCGAGACGACGGTCGGCGTCAGCCGACGGGAGCGCTCGATCTCGTCCGCTTCGCGCGCAATCAGTGGCGCGATTGCCCGGGCACGTTCAACGAGATCGAAGCCTTGCGGCCTGTTCATGCGTCACCTCGTCAGGCCGCAGCGCGGCCGAGGTCGAGCGATTGCCTGCGTCTTGTCGGAAAACTCAGCGCCACCGCGACGGCGGCGAGCCCGATCGCGAAGGAGCCGGCGTGCAGCCATGTGTAGCGTTGGAAATTGTCGAACACGAGCCCGCCGGCCCACGGACCCAGCGCCATGCCGAGGCTGGCAAAGGCCGACACCGCGCCGAACACGGTGCCCATGATGCGCGCGCCGAAGTACTCGCGGACCAGCACGGCATAGAGCGGCATCACCCCGCCATAGGCGAGGCCGAACACGACCGAGAGCGCGTAGAATTCGCCGAGCTGCGCCACCGCGAGATAGGTCACGATGCACATCGCCTGCACGAACAGGCCGCCGACCAGCACGGGCTTGGCGCCGATGCGATCGGCTGCCGCGCCGAGCAGCAGGCGTCCGCCGAGCCCGGAGACGCCGGCGACGCTGTAGACCGTCACCGCGGTGAGCGGGGCGATGCCGCACACCATCGCATAGGACACCATGTGAAAGATCGGACCGGAATGCGCCGCGCAGCAGGCGAAATGCGCGGCTGCGAGCGCGATGAATTGCGGCGTGCGCAGCGCCTGCGCCGCGGTCAGCTCGATCTCCGGTGCCGCGTCGGTGCTCGCCGGGCCAGCCGCCTGCGGCGCCGGCCGCACCAGGAAGCAGGCCGGGATCAGCAGCGCCCACGCCGCACAGCCGATCACCAGCATCGCGGTGCGCCAGTCATAGGCCGTGATCAGCCAGCTTGCGGTCGGCGCGATCGTCACCGGCGACACGCCCATGCCGGCAGAGACCAGCGCCACCGCGAGGCTGCGGTTCTTTTCGATCCAGGCGCTCGCGAGCGCCATCATCGGCGCGTAAAAGCTGCCGGCGGCGACGCCGATCAGCACGCCGAAGAAAAGCTGGAATTGCCATAGGCTGGTTGCCTGGCTCGCAGTCACGAGACCGAGGCCCAGCAGCAGGCTTCCGGCAAGCACCACGATGCGGGTGCCAAACCGGTCCGACAGCGTGCCCCAGAAGAACGCGGCAACGCCCATGCAGAGGAAATCCAGCGTCGCCGCCGCCGACACGCCCGCGCGCGACCAGCCCATCGCTTCGGAGATCGGCTGCAGGAAGACCGCAAGCGACAGCATCGTGCCGAAGCCGACACAGGTCATCAGCGCTCCCGCAGCGACCACGACCCAGCCATAGTCGAACCCTGACGGCTTGCTCATCCGTTTCCTCTGCGCTTTTGCTCTTGTTGATGGTGCGCGCGGGGATGGTGGCCCATCTGTCGGCCGAGGGCAAGATTACGCGCAATGCGCGGGTACAGAGCTCGTTACCTTGCAGCGCCTTGAGCGTCGGCATGCGCCATGGGCCACCGCAACACCGACTTAGGATGTGTCTTGTGCCGCGGTTTCGCTGCCCCCGCGTGCCCGTTCCATTTGCCCCGGCCACCCGTACGCCGAGATCAGGCTCATGTAGGCCTCAGAATCCGTGCCGGTCATATTGAGGGAGCGGCTGCACTGTTGGAGGGCTTCTTCATATTGACGGAGGTGCAAGTGTGCGACGCAGAGAAGCCGCGCTGCGATGGTATCCTGCAAGACGGCCAGGTTTGCGAGGTCGCCGTCGAACCTATCCGACCAGATGTCGCGGGCGGTCTGAAGGTCGGTCAGAGATACGTTGACCCGCACCTGGTCTCCGTTGCGTCTCACCGCGCCCCGCACGGCCCAGCGGACGCGGAGATCCGTCCCGAGCTGCTGCAGATCGACCACCTTCTTCTTGTAGGTCAAGGCGGTGTCGCGTCCAACAACGAGAGTGGCGGGCGTTCGCGCGAGATCGGTCGTCAAGCCTGTCGAGATCAAGTCGGCAAAGGAGTCCTGCGCCGGACCGTCGTTGAGGCTGGCGAAGGGCAACACGACGAGAGAGAGGCGAGGCGCGATCTCGGGCCTGACTGTCGGCTGTGGCTGGATATTTTGAGCTTCCCGTTGTGCGTCGGTACGGACTGTCTTCCAGGCATTCCAGTATCCGGCAACGCCACCGGCAATTGCGCCGATGGCGGCGACCGACGCCAGCACGCTGCCGACGAGCTTCAAACGGCCTCTGAGGTCCTCCAGCCAGCCTGCGGATCGCCGTTCGCCAACAGCGTGTGCAGAGGCAACCGGGATCGTAACCGCTGCCGTGGTTCCTGGTTGCCGATCCTCATCGTGCACGGCGCCCACGAAACGAAAGCCCTTGCGTGGAAATGTCTTGATAAGACGTTGTTGCTGACCGGAGTCACCGATCGCGCGCCGGACGGCGTTCAGCCGGGTCGTCAGCGCCGCATCGGATACGATCCGGCCATTCCAAATCGCGTTGACGAGATCGTCCTTGCTGACGACGCGATCCCTGCTGCGGATCAGATGTTCGAGCAGATCGAGAACCTGGGGTGTCGTGGGCACCACATCGAGCCCGCGCCGCAATTCGCGCCGCTCGGTGTCCAACGCACAGTCCTCGAAGAAATAGCGCATGGCACCATTCTCCAAGCCTGCCCTCTATTCTCCGAGGGCGCGGGAGCAATAATCCGTGGAGAATAGGCCTTCGCTCCCGAAAACTAAGCCGCGAACATTGGTCCACCCCGTCAGGGGGTGCCAAGGTCGTGCTTTTCCGGAAGGCCCGCTTCGCAGAGACCCTTCTCGAAGATCGCGAAGTCATCTGCCCGGCGAAACGGTGCCAGATTCTCGAGATTGGCACGAAGATCTGGATTGCATTCAAGGGCTTGCAGGAGGGATCGTTGCGCTCGTTCACGCCGCCCAGCGAATGCGTTGCTGGCTGCGGCAATGCAGGTCACGAGCAGGAAACTCGTCTGACCACGCAATGCGGTCTCGGCGCATGATACCGCCGCGTCATAGCGGCCCGCCAGAAAATGCGCATACGCCATGGCTCCCTGCGCGTCGTAGTACATGGGCGGATCGAGCGGGCTAAGTCTCACGGCATGTGCGGCGTGCTCGAGGGCGAGATCCGGCTCTCCCCTCCAAACTCTCAGCCAGGCACTGGTGGCCCAGGCTTGCGCGAAGTTAGGGTTGTCAGCCAAAGCTCGATCCACGAAAGCAGCCGCGTCGTCGAACTCATGGGCTATGAAGGCGAGTGCATATCCACCCACGGACAGTGCAACCGGATCATTTGCCCCCAGTTCTACCGCCTTCCGGGCCAGCCGGGTGGCTTCCGCAATTTCCTTCGCGGGATCGCTGATCCAGCCGTTCGCCTTGCGCCGGGTATAGCACCAGGCGGCCATCGCATAGCCACAAGCCAGTCGAGGGTCGAGTTCGGTCGCCTTGCAAAAGAGCTGCAGCGCCTCGGTGTTTGCGTTGTTGGACCAACGGGATTTCGCCAGCCCGCGCAGATAATGATCATACGCATCCAGATTTTCGGGCGGCTTCCGCCTTGCCCGCTTGATTTCCTCACGCTGCAGCCTCGGGGCGATTGCGCCTATGACACTGGACGTCAGATTGTCCTGCAGATCGAACATGTCCTCGATCGGGCCCTCAAAGCGGTCTGCCCAGAGATGCGTTCCAGTTTCGGCATCGATCAGCTGCCCCGCGATTCGAATGCGATTTCCGGCTTTGCGCACGCTGCCTTCGAGTACATAGCGGACACCAAGCTCGCGGCCGACCTGCTTTACATCAACGACCCGGCCCTTATACGCAAAGCTCGAATTGCGTGCGATCACGAACAGCCAGCGAAAATGAGCCAGAGCCATCGTGATTTCCTCCACGATGCCATCTGCGAAATACTCCTGTTCGGGATCGGAGCTGAGGCTGACGAAAGGGAGTACGGCAATCGAGGGCTTATCCGGTAGCGGGAGGGCCGCTGTTCTCGCTTCTGACCGGTGAGGGACGGTTGAAGGATCCGGCTCCCGTACTTCCCGAACGGCTCCGACGAAACGGAAGCCCTTGCGCGGGATCGTCTTGATCAGGCGCTGCGCTTCCGCGCAATCGCCGACTGCCGTGCGGACGCCATTGATGCGGGTCGCAAGCGCGGCCTCCGATACGATGCGCCCCTTCCAGATCGCGTTCATGAGGTCGTCTTTGCTGACGACACGCTCCCTGTTGCCGATCAAGTAGTCGAGAATGTCGAAGACCTGTGGCGCAACGGAAACAGCATCGGCCCCGCGATGCAGCTCGCGCCGATCCGTGTCGAGCACGTATTCATCGAAGAGATAGCGCAAGTTGCCACTCCCGTCGTTGGATGAAGCCGCCTCTGCACCTGCTGGGGCGTAAAGTAAGGCGCCGGTCAGGAAAATGTAAGCTGCACGTCAAGCGTGCCCGGCGAAGTCCTGACATCCTGCCCTCGGTAAAGGTATCGCCAAGGGATATCGCCGATGAGTACCATCAACGGCGTTGCACAGGTGCGACGGACTGCCACACCCGTGCAGCAAGTGACCAGCCTTTTCCTGCGGGTCTGGAGCGCATGGCAGAAGCGCCGAAGACGGCTGAAGGTACAAACCGCTCTCTGTGCCCTCAGCGATCGGGAGTTGATGGATATCGGCGCGACGCGCGCCGATATGGACTACATTGCCTTGCAGCAAGGCCGCGCAAGGCCCGATCGTCCGGCACCCTGGCGCATTGGCAGTGCGCTTGCGATCCTGTTGGTCGTCAACCTGTTCAGCTTGATTTCCGTAGATCGCGCCGAGGCTCAATGCACTGCGCAGGATGGTTTGCGGAGGCAGCTGGCGGTCAAGGTCGACCCGCCGGCTCCCAGATCGGAGATTCCGGTCAGCTCGGCTGCAGATGTCCTGGCGTGGAAGACGATCCGGATAGGAACATTCACGGATACGTTCGCTCTTCGCAGCGCGATGAGCGCAATGGGCTGCGGCGTCGGAAACGCGGCTGATGAGATACTCGCTCGACCGGCCTTTACCCTAAGTCGCAAGAAGGCGGAGGTTGAGCTTGTTGCCGTGTCGGTTGCGGAGCTCGGCTTTCAAGGCGAGGCTTCGCTGCGGGAAATCTATGCGCGTGCACAACAGCTCGGTCTTGCTCTGGCGCCCGCCGAAATCGCGCCGCAGCTGAGACTTCAGTATTTGGACCAGCCGATCGGTGAGTTTCTCACCATCGGGATGGAGCCTATCGGAACGTGGGCGGGCGAAGCGGTCGTCCTGACGGTGGCGAATGGCGGAGCAGGCCTCATCCTGATCGGCCAGGATGGCCGTGAGGACGCGCAGATATCTGCGATATCCCGTTTTGTGTTCGTGCGACCCGGCTCATCCATGGCTCCAGAGACCGCAGCGATGGCCAGGTAGCATGCTGCGATCTCATTTGGTCTGGGCTCGATCAGGGAAACGGGTGATGATCACGCGTCGTGATGTGTTGTCGGCGGCCGCTGCGGCGTTCGCCGCTACGCATATTTCACCGCGGGCTCTTGCACAGCCGATCGCGAGAACCGCGCATATCCTGACGGGCTTCACGCCGGGGCTGCAGGATGGGTTGGCGCGGCTCGTGGCGGGCCAGATGAGCGGCTATGCGGAAACCATTGTGGTCGAGACCCGTCCGGGCGCGGCCGGTCGCATCGCGGTGGAGGCGGTGAAGAGCGCCGACGCCGACGGATCGGTCATGCTGTTCGCGCCGCTCGGCTTCATGATGTTCTTTCCGCACGTCTACAAGACACTGAGATACCATCCGCGGGATTTCACGCCTGTGTCGACCGTCGCCTCGACCCCGACATTGCTGACGGTCGGTCCCAGCGTGCCGGCCGACGTCAAGACGCTGGCGGACTTCGTGGCCTGGTGCCGCGCCAATCCGAAGCACGCCACCTTTGGTTCGCCGGGCGCCGGAACCTCGCTGCATTTTCTCGGTGCGATGCTGGGCCGCAGCGCCGGCTTCGATTTTCTTCACGTGCCCTATCAGGGCGGCGGTGCGATTCAGGATCTGGTCAAGGGCGTGATTGCCGCGACCGTCATGCCGATCGGCAGCTCGCTCGGACTCGTCCAGTCCGGAGATCTTCGCGCGCTGGCGACCACCGGACCGCGCCGCAGCCTGTTTGTTCCGGCGGTACCGACGATGCGGGAGGCCGGATATCCGTCGCTCGAGGACCTCACATGGTTTGCGTTCTTCGTTCCGGCCAAGACGCCGGCGCCGATCGTCGATAAGCTCAACACCGCGATCCAGGCGGCCTTGCGCACCGACGAGGTCAAGGCCGGCATGGCAAAGCTGGCCGTCGAGCCCGACGCGATCGCCATGGAAGACTTCGCCCGGCTGATCGCATCCGAATCCGACCGGTGGAAGGCGATCGTTCAGGCAACGGGGTTCGTCCCGACCGATTGAAGCGGCATTGACAGGAGGCAACACATGAGCGGGCCGGCATCCGTGCATGATCTCGTGCAGTCGCATCGCATCACCGCGGTGATCTATGCGGCGGCGAAGCTCAATCTCGCCGAGGCCATCGGCGATGAGGCGAAATCGGTGACCGAGCTCGCCCGGCTGGTGTCCGCCGATGAAAGTGCGCTGCGCCGATTGCTCGTTGGCCTGACGACACTTGGCCTGTGCAGGCAGGCCGACCGCGACCGGTTTGCCATGACCGAGCTCGGCCGGCAGCTCGACGAGACCGCCGACCCCTCCTTCAAGGACTGGGTTCTCTTCGAGGGCGAGATGCTCGCGCAATCCTGGCTCGGACTGGTCGAATCGGTTCGCTCGGGCAAGAGCGCGGGCGAGCTGCGCGGCGATGGCGACGATCGCTATGCCGCGACGAGCAATGCGCCGGAATTCACCCGCCGCTTCAACGCCGCGATGGTCAGCCTGACGCGGAGCATCGTTCCAAGGATCGTTGCGGCCCACGACTTCGCGACCGCGCGCGTTGTCATGGACCTCGGTGGCGGCACCGGCGAATTGATCGGCGGCGTGCTCCAGCGCAACCCGCATCTTGAGGGCATCGCCTTCGATCTCGCGCGCTGCGAGGCGGGAGCGCGGGCGCATTTTGCCCGGCTTGGCATCGCCAATCGCTGCCGGTTCGTCGCCGGCAGTTTCTTCGAGAAGGTCCTGGGCGGCGCCGACACGATCCTGATGAAGAGCATCCTGCACAATTGGAGAGACGATCGTTGCGAGGTCATTCTGCGCAACTGCCGGGACGCGCTGCCGGCCAGCGGAACGTTGATCGTGATCGAACGGATCATGCCGGAGCCTGCGACGACTGAGACCCAGGACCGCTCCTGTGCCATGAGCGACCTCAATATGCTGCGGGGACCTGGTGGCCGCGAGCGGACGGAAGCCGAGTACCGCAGGCTTGGCGTCCTCGCCGGCTTCGCCTTCGTCGGCACCAGCGGTGTCGGCTCGTTCAGCCTGGTCCAATTCCGAAAGGTCGGGCACTGACTGCCGTCCGTTGGGACGCCAGTCGAGTCTCATCCCATCAGGCCTTGGCGCAGGATCGATCAGCAGCCCCGGCAGACGCCGGAGATCTTGCGATCGACGTTGGCATCCTCTTGGTCGAGGAAATCCAGCGATCCCGAACTTGCCGAGGGCACGTCGGAGGCGTGGGGCTGGCGGTGACCGACCGGGGCCGTCCACGGCCTGGTGGTCGTTTCCTTTCCGGGCAGCGACGGGTGGAAAGGTTGCGCCGAAGCTGTGCCCATCGTCGATACGATCGTGACCACAATCAGCATCTTTGAGGTGATCATAGGTGTCTCCAAATGCATCCCGCCCTGCATGTGCGGTTCAGACATTCAGATTTGCATCGAAGACCCGCTATTCCCTGTCATCGCGGAGGCGTGATACCGCCGTGGTCCGGCCTTCCGGAACGACGTTTGTCAGGCCGGCGCTTTCCTGCCGATCAGACCGAAGACGATCATGACGAGGCTGATGCCGCGGACAGCACCCGAGACCTCTCCGACCGTGCGCATCAGGGCGGCAGGATCATTGGACCACGGCGTCATGTCCCGCATCGAGAGGAAGAACAGGACGGCGAGCACCAGCAGGACCGAGCCAACGGCAATCAATCGCCAGTTTCGCTTTCGCATGACAGACACTCCCCCGTATCGCCCACAGATGGGCGGGGCCGTTTAGGACGCAGGGAGATAGTGTCGTCGAGCCCGGGTCGGGTTCAATGGCCACGAGCCGCATCGAACAAATGTGACCCTCATCCCCAATTTGTTCGCGGCCGCTGGTGGGTGGCCAACAGATGTTTTGACTTTTTTGTGTTTTCAACGCTTTGACGGCTCGACCCTGTCGGCATGGACCAGTCTCGATCGTCCTTGGATGGACTCCGCACACGTCAGTGATGCCGTCACCTAGAAAATCGAACCAGGAGCTTATGTTCATGAGGATCACCGTAGAAACCACCGTAGCAGCCCCCATCGATCAGGTCTGGCGTGCCTATACGACACCTGCTGACATCATGGCGTGGAACGCCGCGTCCGACGACTGGCATACGACCAAGGCTACGGTCGACCTGCGGGAAGGCGGGGTCTTCTCGTCGCGCATGGAAGCCAAGGACGGCAGCATGGGCTTTGACTTCGCCGGGACTTACACGACGATCGTCGAACACAAGCTGATCGAATATTCATTCGGCGATCGCAAGGCCGAAGTCGAGTTCGTGCCCGGGGCGAAGGGCGTCGTCGTCCGCGTTGTCTTCGATAGCGAGCCGACACACTCGGTTGAGCAGCAGCAGGGCGGCTGGCAGGCGATCCTCGACAACTTCGCGCGACACGTGCAAGCGAAGCAGAAGAAGTCGTGAAGCCGTGCGGGGGCAGGAGATGTCCCTGACGGGCGCCGTCGGCTTTCCGCGCAGAGTACCTGACGGAAATTGATCAGTCGAGGAATAGCCGGCTTCGGGGGCAGTCGCGTCGGTTGCCCCCTCAGCCGGCGACCTCCGGTTTGCGCCGGGCTCACCGGCGCGGTGGGCCAACAGGTGACGTCAAGCTGCTACGACGGCTCCACGCCCCCCGCGCGCGTCTCCGGGGGCGCGCCACGCCTCAGGGGAAGCGGCTGGTCGCCAAGCAACACCTTCACCACCACGTCACGCGCATTGCCGGGATCAAGCGAGTGCTTGGCGATCAGGTCGCTACAGTCGGCGACGATCTGGTCGGCGTCCTGCATGATCTTGAGCTCCTTGTAGCGATCGTGCCGATGCAGGCCCATGCTTTCGCCGACCACTTCAAGGATATTCATGATACGAAATGGCCAGTCGCGCTCGTGCGCGCACAGTTCGCGATGATCGGAATGATAGACCGCGACCAGTGCATCGACACCTGCATCGCGCGCCGCCTCAAGCTCCATGAGTTGCAATTCGCGCTTGTACTTTGGAAGCGCGCCGACATCCACGCTCTGCAAACCCACCGCCGGCTGGTTCAGATCGACGAGTTCGATACCGGGTACCGCCGTCAAGATTTCAGCGGCGGATTCCACGACGCCGGCCACGCCGGGATGCCTGTGCAGCGCGACCCGCATTTCGACCCTGCGTTGAAGGTGCGGCTTTAGCTGCGCCAGCCGGTCGCCGAGAAAGCGCATGAACGGGTTCATCTCGAACGGGCGGGACCCGTGTTGTCGCTCCACCGTTGGCAGGATGGTCTCCGTGTACTGGACGTAGCACGACGGGCACCAGGAGATCACCTGCCCCGAGTTCGAGTGCGACAGCTTTTCCATCGTACTCGATCCCATACGACCGGCCATCTCTGCGTCGCCAGACTTGAGCTGGAGAATGCCGCAACAATGGCTCGGTCCACCCATCACCTGGTAACTGACGCCGAGCGCGTCCATGATATCGAGGGCAAGCAAGGCGATGTGCGGCGTCTTGAGCACATTGCAGCCAGTGTAAAACACGAAATCCGGCGTTTCAACGGGCGTGGCGACCGACGCCGATCTCTGACCCAGTCGTTCGAGCACGTCCGCATCGAGTTGCAGGCGCGAAAGCACGTTCACGCCACGACTGCCGTCGCGGTACCTCTCGACACCCCGCCGGCGCCGTTCCGCAAGCTCATTGTCCGACTTCGCGATGCCAAGCCGCGCCATGCTCAGCAGGAAACGCGGATTGACGCCATAGCTGCACGCCTTGATGCATGCCCCGCTTCGCATGCAGGACAGCGCCCATTTGCGCGACGCTTCCGGGCCGTTGCCGGTACGCACCAGCTCGAGAATGCCGCCGATGATGTCTTCGGACTTTGTCGTCCGCGAGATGCCGGCCGGCTCGACACTCGGACAGGCCTCGACGCATTTCCCACATCGCGTACAGGCGTCGAGCATGTCTTCGGCATATTCAGCCAGGGACGTCTCGAAGGGGACCTCGTTCATCGGCTGCATGACCAACTCCCAGGCCTGCTGGAGGATCGGCTACGTGCGGCATACGACAGCGCCGGAACCTAACTCACAATTGGCGAGCTGTACACGAGCAGGCCGCAATGGGGATTTGTCGCCTTCGGGTCAATCGCGTCTGCTGCGCGCTGGGTGAGCCCGCTGCCGGCGTGCTCTTACTACCGGACCACCCGTGACCGATCTGGACTTCGCATTCGGGTCAACAGGCGACGTTCGTTAGCCGGCACGGCGACCGTCAGAGCAAGGCCGCTCTGCTCCGGTCCCCGAAGGCCATCTCGGGAGATGGGGAGGATTATTTCTACCCGCCCTGCGGTAGCCCTTAAGGCCTTTGTTGGATGTTGACTCGCCTCTTGCGGCACGGACGATCCGGCACCAGCTTTCACAGGTCAAGTAGGGACCGGCGGACGATGATCTCCGTTGTTGTCGGGTCACGACAACATGCCGGTTGACCGACGATCTCTACGTTGGAGGGTCAACTATTTCGCCCCGCACGCCTCTGGCGCTTCTCATCATATCCCTGGGTGCGATCGCCGCGGTGTGGTGGTGGCTGGCCATACCGATCAACTTGGCGCGCGCGCCGATCGATCCGAATGCCAAGCTGCAATGCATATCCTACGCGCCCTTCCGCAACAACCAAACGTCGGAGTCGCCGACACCAGTGCCGCGGGACCAGATCGCGGAAGATCTCGCCCAGCTTGCCAAAATAACCGACTGTATTCGTACCTATGCGACTGATCTTGGTCTCGATCAGATCCCCGAACTTGCGTCCAAGGTGGGGCTGAAAGTCATTCAGGGAATTTGGCTCGATAGGGACCGACGGAAGAGCGCGACGCAGATATCCACGGGCATACGCCTCGCCCGGCAATATCCGGAAACCATCACCGCACTCGTGGTCGGCAATGAGGTTCTGTTGCATCGGAAGATGACACCTTCCGATCTTGCTGCCTTGATCCGCTCGGTCAAGGCACAGGTGCCGGTCCCCGTCACCTATTCCGACGTCTGGGAGTACTGGCTGCGCTATCGGGAACTCGGTGACGCCGTCGATTTCGTCACCCTTCATATCCTGCCATATTGGGAAAATGTCCCGGTCGCGGCGAAATCTGCCGCTGCTCACGTCGACGCCGTCCGAAAGCAGGTGGCGTCGGCGTTTCCGGGTAAGGAAATCCTGATTGGAGAAACAGGTTGGCCGAGCGAAGGGCGGATGCGCGAGTCGGCGCTACCATCGCGCACCAATCAGGCGCGGGTGATCTCGGAGGTCCTCGATCTTGCCCGGCGCGAGAATTTCCGCGTCAACCTGTTCGAGGCGTATGATGAATTGTGGAAGCATGAGTTCGAGGGCACCGTCGGCGGATCGTGGGGCTTATTCGATTCCACGCAGCGCACCCTGAAATATCCGCCCGGCATCCCCGTCAGCAATTATCCGCTCTGGAAACTGCAAATGAGCAGCGGAATGGCGCTGGCGATCCTGGTGTTCGGCGCTGCATGGCTGACCTTGCGCCAGAAGCCCTCGCAGCCCCGGCTCATCTCATGGTTTGCGGTCGGAATATCGGCAACCACCGCCGGAGTCTTGTTTGGGGTGGCCGCTCAAAAGATGTTCTATGAAAGCTACGGCGCGGGCAGCTGGCATCTGTGGGGCGCACTTCTGGTGGCGGCAACTGCCTCGCCGCTGTTCGGCGCCAACGCCCTGATGTCCGGGCGCGCACCGCCCACATTTTTGGAATTGCTGGGTCCGGAGCACTACCGGACCCCATCGGGACTGGCGATCATGCACGGATTGATCTTGATCGTAACCATCGTGATCGGCACTGAGACGGCGCTGGGCCTGGTGTTTGACCCGCGCGAAAAGGATTTTCCCTTTGCGGCCCTCACTATGGCGGCGGTCCCTTTCGCGGCGATGACGCAGCTCAATCGCCCGAAGAAGGGAATCCGCCCCATGGCGGAAGCGATGTTTGCCGTCGTATTCCTGGTGGCAGCCATCTATGCGGCGCTTAGCGAAGGACCGGACAATTGGCAGTCGCTATGGACTTGTGCTGCCTATATGCTGCTTGCGGTTACGCTGTGGCGGGCGCGCGCTTGAGTAAACCTGGCCAGCCGACTTCCGTTGTGGGTCAATCGCGTCACTATGGCCGCGTGCCGATCTCTTCCGGTCTACCTCTGTGAACGGAAATCGTCAGACTGCACCGGCACGTCTCACACGGGCCAGAAGCGGACCCACGACCTAATCCCGAAATCCTGCCCTCGATCGCTCGCCTTCATATGCAAGCCAATCAGAGGATAATCTGTCGTATTGAGGTTTACTTATTGGAAATGAAGCGAGCCGCTGAATGCCATCTCCCATAGAATAGATCGCCACCGTGTACTCTCGGCCCCGTTGATCCGGTGTGCGGGGAATGGCGATGTACCTTCGGTGTTCGCTACGCTGGCCTAGGAAAACATCGAGCACTTGGCCGACTTCAGCTTTGCCTTTGAGAGTCTCCGTGATTCTCAGACGGGCGAACCATACATCGTTGGTACAAAGCTCGCAGTGACGGCCACCCATCCATATTACGGGTTGCTGCAAGCGAACTCTCGCAACGACGACATCCCTAGCGTCGGGAGACAAATTGTTCAGTGCCTCTACGAGATTGTCTGGCGCGCCTTCTGAAAAATACGCAATGGGCGTCTTGTTCTCCATCGCCGAGGAACGCGGCGGACCGACAATGATTGCGCTCATCATCGCAGCGACAAGAGCTAGGCTTCGCTTGACCGATTTCATCTACAGCACTGCGCACCGAATGGTTGTAGTGGCACTATAATCCAGTTTTGAGAAGTTGAACAGATTAGGTCTGCTTTGGGTCAAAATGCGAAGAACTCAGAGTGAGCAAAGTCAGCCCGCTCTACTCCGCCAAGCGGACCTCAATGAAAGGTGTCGCCACTTCGCTGATGGGCCAGCAGCAGACATTGATCAGAGACGAAAACCCAACTTCACCAACGTCGTTGGGGGGCGGACTGACTTCAGTATGCCGGAGCGCAAGCGTGAACTAGCCCACATTGGGAGACCCGTGCGCGTGCTAAACTGCACTGTGCGCGCCAACTAACTTCGGTTCGACAAGAACTGGACGTTTCGCGGAGTAGGCCATGGACGAAAATCGTCGAAACGCACTTTCCACGGAATACGGCGAGGTCTGCAGCAACTTTCGGACGCTGACCGACATCCGGTTCAAGTTGCTGGGTCTACTGCCGATCGCGACCGCCGTAGCCATTGCGCTCAAAGTCGACCACATTGATGGCCGGAGCTTTGTGTTCTCGTTGTTTGGCCTGATCGCAACGATCGGGCTCGTGACCTACAATACGAGAAATGACGAGCTGTATGATGAACTCGTGAGACGTGCCGCATACATTGAACGAAGCCTTGGTCTCGCGGATGGAGCATTTGCCAACCGCCCGCGCGCGTCGCTCAAGTTTCGTCTTTTCGGCATCCCATGGAAAGTCGACCACCGAGTAGGTATCGGCACGATTTACCTTGCGTCCATCGCTGTTTGGCTTTTCCTGGTCTTGGCGTCGTTGTCGGCTTGGCTGGCTCCGGAGGCCTCGGTATTGGCTACGCTGGCTGCTTTTGGGCTCGCAGTCATTGCGACCTGGTGGGCGAGGACGTGGATCAAGCGTAAGAAGAAAGAGGTCGATGAGGAAAAGAGATCCTTGGCCATCGAGGCCGTTCAAAAGGCGTTCTCAACCGATTTGTCGCGAGGCACGGCGGACGGGGGGCTGATAGATTTGTGCTTCAAGCTCGCGGACGAGAAGACGCGCGAAATCATCGCCAAACGGGCTCAGTTCTATGCCGGAATCGATCGCGACTCCTCAATCTACTACCCGCCGGGCGTCTCAAAGGAACAGGCTGCATGTCACTTGGTGGCGCTACTCACGGATTTGCCACCGCGGTGGCTGTTCGATTGCGCCACAAATCGAAGAGGAGACATGCCAGAGAAAAGTCCCGTATTGTTCCCGCCCCGCGCTGACGAGGTAAGGTGATAGCGCATTGATTTTCCGCTTTGGGTCAGAAGCACCAGCCTGGACCTTTAGCCGACGACTTCCGGTCTGGCACCAGCTTCGGAAGTTCTCTCGCCGCGCGGAAAGTGGCGCGATGGGCCAAGGGGCGACATTGTCCGCGAGCGGCTGGCGCCAGAACAAATGTGAGATAGTTCATATCGGGCGCGTCGCCGACGTGTTGTCATTCCGATGTTTCCGGCGAAACTTCATTTCTTTCGCCACCGTGGCCGGTGCGTATCGCGCTACGGTTCGGACTGTGCGGGAGGCGTTGAATGGTCAATATCAAAGTTCCTCTTAATCCAGTGCAGAAACGCGGCTTGTGGCCGCCCAAAGGCGGGCGCGAATATCCGGTCTTGGATACGGACGACTGGTGGAAAATTGCGGCGCGCGAGCACATAGATGCGTGGGCGTTAATCGAGTTCAATTTCCAAACGCACGTTCCTGAGGAGGTGAATTGGTATTTGCGAGAGCTCGTGGGTTGCCGCCACAGCCGTGACGGGGGGCGCAATTACGCGTTTATCGGGGCTGACCCGAAGCTGCGCAAAATCTATCTTCCCGCTATGCCGCCTCCGCCCCCACCTGCACCCATACCCTGGCCCGACAAACTCAAGAAGCTCCAGTACGAGGTGGAGCATTCGAACGATCCACAAAAGGAACGGTTCCTCTGCATGCTCAAGGCGATGGAGAACCGCCGTGATGATCGCGTGATCTTTTGGTCCACCATAGCCCCGGGCCCCGAGTGGGTTGCTCCGCTTGGCGTTGAGGGAAGAGGGATTGGGAAAGCGTTGATCGATTCGCAGTGGCTCTATAAAAATATAAAGACTGTGCGGGATGTGGACCTTCTTCCGTATGGCAACGGATTACCGAGAAGCGATACTTTCGTGATCAGCTTCCACAAGTATCTGTTTGAAACGGCTTCGCCTTCCGTCGGCATACTGCGCGCGGCGAACGCAGAAATTGTCAAGACGCATGTCATGTTGGATCGTTGGGCGAACCAAAGCATGGGTGGAAGTGCGTCGATGCCGACGTGTTATCGCGCAATCAAAGAATTTATTCGCTTACAGGAGCAAAGTGATTACCCGTCTGTGATCAACTGCATCGTGACAACTGGCGCGTAGCCAGTTCCCTGGGCGGATGACTGCACCAATCCCCACCGCTTCAACGATTGCGGAGTCATCTGCTTCGGCGGCGTTAAGTCCACCGACACGTACCTCGCACTCGCAATTCACCACTTCAACAAAGAGATCATCGGCTGGCTGGAACCGGCGGCAAACAGCATCTCACATTTAGTTTGATCACCTCGTCGGTGGGCCGCTGGAGATGCAACGACACGTCGAGGTCGAGCGCTTTTTTTGGCGGTCTTGAAGTTGATCACCAATCGAATTTGGTCGGCGCCTGAATAGGCGGGTTGTAGCCCTTCATATTGGGTACGCTGGAACGCGACCGATGTCTCAATCGGGTCAAAATGCGAAGAACGCAGAGTGAGCAAAGTCAGTCCGCTCCACCCCACCAAGCGGGCCCCAATGAAAGGTGTCGCCACTTCGCTGATGGCGAGAAGCGGACATTCCCGTTTGGAGCCTGAGTGTGCTAGCCTGAGGCACCATGCCCACACCTGCCGAAGCAGTAAGAACCTACATCTTGGCCAAGGACGGCAACCGACCGTTCTTGATGAGGCAGGCGTTCTCTGAAGACATTGCACTCGAAATGGTGGTCAAGACCGACGCCATTTCATTCCCCAACACGGCTTCCGGCTTGAACGCCGTGGAAGAAATCTTGGTGCGTCGTTTTGGTGTCGAATACGAGAACATCTACACGTTCTGCCTATCCCGGCCTTCCGAAACGGACCGAGCGCGCTTTCAGTGCCATTGGTTGGTGGGGATGTCCGCCAAGGCCAGCGGGCAACCGCTGCGAGTTGGATGTGGACGTTACGACTGGCATTTCAATGAGCACGGAAAAGTGGTGAGGCTGGTGATCACCATTGAAGTCATGAAAGTCTTATCTGGCGCCGAACTCGATGGCGTGATGCGCTGGCTATCTTCGCTTCCCTATCCGTGGTGCAGTCCGTCTCAGGCTCTCCTGTCATTTCCTCCGCAGAACGACCTGCGCGAGGTTGAAGCCTACTTGAAGCAGGCTCAGTAATCTCCGCGGTCGAACTACGATTGGCCAATAAGGTTGACGTCCCGAAGTTGAAGCTTGCTGTATGTCGCCTTCGGGTCAATCGCGTCAATATGGCCGCGTGCCGCTCCCTTCCGGTCTGCCGCTGTGAACGGAAATCGTCAGACTGCGCGGGCATGTCACCCGCGGGCCATAACCGGACCTGTTCACTCGATGACCTTGTCGGCACTGGCCGCGAGTGCAGGAGAGACGGAAAGGCCCAGCTGCCTGGCCGTCTTCAAGTTGATGGACAGATCGAATTTGGTCACTTGGTAGAATGGAATATCGCCAGCTTTTGCTCCGCGGAGAATTGCGTCGATGTTGTTGGCAGCGCGCTGATACAATTCGACTAGATCAAAGGAGTAGGCCATTAGGCCCCCGGCTTCGACGGATTCGGTGAACGCGAAAATCGCCGGAAGTCTCGCGTCGGTCAGCAACTTGGCGATCAAAGCGCTGTTTTGAAAAGTTTCAGGGGAGTCGACCACCATGACTGCATTTGCGCCTTCGCCGGAAAGGCTCTCTACCGCTGCCCGCCAGTCATTTTCTTGAGCACCAACATCCAGTAGCGACACCGCGATAGGTAGGCCAGCCTCCTGGGCCGCTGCGGGGATAGGCGAACCCTTGACGAGCCCGCTGTATTGGATGTGAAGAGCGAGCAAGCCAAGTTTTGATATTGAAGGAAAGATTTCGCGCAGCAGTGCAATCCGTTTTCCATGAATCGATGGACCGGCATCGATGCTGGCTCCCGTGAAATTGCTGCCCGGGTGAGCCAGACTTTCGGCAATCCCCAATCTAACGGGGTCGGCAGTTATCGTTACGATTGGAATACGCGATGTCAGTTTCTTGAATATGAGTGCGCCAGGACCACCGAGGAGAATGACATCCGGGTTGCTGCTAACGATTTCCGTCGCCAAGGCTTCGAGGCCGGACGTATTTTGCTCTCGACCATAACTTTCGACTGTGAGGTTTTGTCCCTCGATCTGTCCCAACCGTCGCAGTTCCGCGAAGAGGGCTCGAGGATATCTTTTCCCGCTCTGATCGTGCCAGTCCGCGCTCGGCTCTGATGGGACGAAAATAGCAAGACGTTTCTTCTTGGTGCTCCCCGCGGCCGCAGCCAGCTGCGGCGATGCTACCGCACCACAAACGGCACAGAGAAAAGCACGCCGCCTCATGTTCGCCCCCTAGCCAGAGTCTAGGTCAACGCATCTTAGCGTCTAAAAGGCCATACTGAAAATCAAAGGTGGCTCTGCGATGTCCGGGTTGGGTCAAAAGCGTCGGTTTGGCGCTCAGGGGCAAACTTCCGCTCTGCCGCCATCACCCGACATAGCTGCACCGCGTCAACGGAAGCGATGGGGCACGAGCGGAAGTGCCTAGCCGCTCCATATCGGCCGCCGTCGGTCATCCCTGAACGAACAGCTTACTTTTCTCTCGTCTCCGGCCTATTCTTGGTGTCCTTCTGCGATGAGCGCGTTTGGGAAGAAATGTGGTCTATCGGGCGGAGAAGACGGCGTTGCGCTATCTCTTCGAAGACTATGTATTGGACACGGACCAGCGCGAGCTGCGCTGCGGAGCCGAGCTGATTGCTACTGCGCCGCAAACGTTTGACTTGCTCCTTTATCTCATTCGCAACAGGGAGCGGGTTGTCAGCAAGGACGATCTCCTCGGTGCGGTCTGGAGTGGTCGCATCGTCTCAGATGCCGCGCTCACGACGCGCATGAATGCAGCTCGCAGCGCAATTGGCGACACGGGCGAGAAACAGCGCCTGATCAAGACGATGCCCCGCAAGGGTTTCCGCTTCGTTGGCGCGGTGCAGGAGGCGCAAAGGCCCACAACCGTCCCCCTTGGCCAAGTGGCGCAGAACGATGATACGGCGCAGAGGTCGCTTTCACCACCTCGCCTTTCCATCGTTGTGTTGCCCTTCGTCAATCTCAGCAGCGCCCCCGAGCAGGACTACTTTGTCGATGGTGTGACCGGGAGCCTCACCACGGATTTATCACGCATCAGTGGCTCATTTGTTATCGGCCAACACACCGCGTTCACCTACAAAGGCAAATCGGTCGATGTCAGGCAGATTGGTCGTGAGTTGAATGTTCGCTACGCGCTTGAAGGCTCGGTGCAGCGTTGCGATAATCGTCTCCGGGTGAATGTTCAATTGATCGACGCGACGACGGGCAATCATTTGTGGGCCGACCGCTTCGACAAGCCCTTCGCCGATCTGCTCGATATGCAGGACGAAATCGTAGCAAGGATTGCGCGGACCTTAGACAACCAGCTCATCGTGGCCGAGGCGCGTCGCGCGGCAAGAACGTTGAATCCCGATGCCATGGATCTCTATTTCCAGGGCCGCCATTCTTGCAATAGGGGGGTGACACTCGAGAATTTGACAGAAGCTCGCAATTCCTTTGAACGGGCTCTGGCGACTGATCCGCAAAATGTCGACGCCATGAGCTGGAGCGCGTTGGTCGAGACAGTGCTTGTCGCGGCGTTCTTGAAAGACAACGAGCCTCCGCATCTGGCAGCGGCAGAGACCATGGTGCTAAAGGCGCTCCGCCTTGCTCCGGACCATGCCTGGGCTCATTTCACCTTGGCAATGGTGCTCATCTATACGAACCGGACGGCCCAAGGCGTGGCTGAGTGCGAGCGAGCCTTGGCCCTGGATCGCAATCTGGCTGACGCTCACGAGATGATGGGTCAGGCCAAATTTTATATGGGTTGCGGTGCGGATACCGAGTTCCACGTCAACGAAGCACTGCGCCTTTCCCCTCGCGATATCTCCGCCTTCCGATGGATGAATACGGCGGGCTTTGCCAAGCTCCAGATCGCAGCAGACGCTGAAGCGGCCGCTTGGTGTGCCCGAGGAATCGAGGCCAACCGAAACTATCCGCTGCTGCATTTCGGGTACGCTGCAGCGCTCGCGCTTCTTGGGAGGCTGGACGAGGCGCAAGTGGCCGCCAAAACCGGACTTGCACTTGATCCAACATTTACGATCCGTCGCGTCAGAAACGTTCCAGTGCGCGGCGACGCGAATTTCGTTGCAGGAGCCAGGCGCTTGGTTAGGGGATTGTACATCGCCGGAGTACCGGAGGGGTGATGCCGGCGATCGGTCTATCGCGTTACTATGGCCGCGTGCCGCTCTCTTCCGGTTTACCCCTGTGAACGGAAATCGTCGGACTGCACCGCCATGTCTCACACGGGCCAGGAGGCGACGTTCCCTGCTGGCCTCATAAGACCCGATATGACAGAGAGGCCACCATCTGAGGGCGGCCTCTGCTGCGTGCGTGAATTGGTCAGTTCTTGTACCCCATACTGCTACAGACCGCGTATTGATAGTTGGGGTTTGCACCTTGCGCCCATAACCCTTGTTTGCATTCCACGTACGTCCTGGCCTTGGCTGGCGCAAACGCCCTTATATCCGGGTCAAGCACTTTGGCATGCGCACCCGAGTAAAATATCTCTGTCGATGGAGTGTTCGGCCTCGTAGTTTTCTTCACGGCGTTGGCGGGTGCATTCGACAAAATGGCGACAGCTAAGCCCACAAGGAACAGCGAGGAAAATCTCATAGTAATGTCCTCCACAACTCCACCTCGAAGTGGGCGACTATTCAAGAGAGCTACAAGCAGTGGTGGCGTCGATTAAACATAACAACCTTATTCCCGAAGGGCAATGGACGGAGTTGCTCCAATGTCGCCACGGGTCAAAAGCGGTCTTCGAGGAGCAGTGCTTGGCAGGTCGGTTTATGGGCCAGAAGCCGACGCAAGCCGTCATCGACGTGGCGCCAGGATATCGAATTCAGAGGTTGCCAATCGGTCGGCGGCCGAGATGGCGTGTCCTGATGGACGCCTGCTGCACACCCGCTGCCATGATGACATCATGCCCCTGTTTTGCCCGACTGGTCAAATCGATTTCGTAAAATCGAAAAAGCCCAATGCCGACAAGGGCCGGCTACTGTGCATGGGGTTGTTTTCGCGAATTTTGTTTGTCGGTCCCGATATCCGGGCCGGACCCCAATCTCGTCAGGTCCGGTGTGGCCCGAGCACTGGCCTCAGCTATCGACCTTCAGCGCGGCAATGAAGGCTTCCTGCGGGATGTCGACCTTGCCGAACTGCCGCATCTTCTTCTTGCCTTCCTTCTGCTTCTCCAGAAGTTTCCGCTTACGCGTGATGTCGCCGCCGTAGCACTTTGCGGTGACGTCCTTGCGCAGCGCGCGCACCGTCTCGCGCGCGATCACCTTGCCGCCGATCGCCGCCTGGATCGGGATCTGGAACATGTGCGGCGGGATCAGCTCCTTCATCTTCTCGACCATCGCGCGGCCGCGCCCCTCCGCGCGGGTGCGATGCACCAGCATCGACAGCGCGTCGACCGGCTCGTTGTTGACCAGGATCTGCATCTTGACGAGATCGGCCACCTTGTAGTCGGTCAGGTGATAGTCGAACGAGGCGTAGCCTTTCGAGACCGATTTCAGGCGGTCGTAGAAGTCGAACACGACTTCGTTGAGCGGCAGATCGTACTTCACCATGGCGCGGGAGCCGACATAGGTCAGCTCCTTCTGCGCGCCGCGGCGATCCTGGCACAGCTTCAACACGCTGCCGAGATATTCGTCGGGAGTGAGGATGGTGGCCTCGATCCAGGGCTCCTCGATATCGGCGATCTTGACCACGTCGGGCATGTCGACGGGATTGTGGATCGAGATCTCCTGGCCGTCGGTCAGGTGCATCTTGTAGATCACGCTTGGCGCGGTCGCGATCAGGTTGAGGTCGAACTCGCGCGACAGCCGCTCCTGGATGATCTCGAGGTGCAATAGCCCGAGGAAGCCGCAGCGGAAGCCGAAGCCCAGCGCAGCCGAGGTTTCCATCTCGTAGGAGAAGCTCGCGTCGTTGAGGCGCAACTTGCCCATCGCCCCGCGCAGCGTTTCGAAGTCATTGGCGTCGGCCGGGAACAAGCCGCAGAACACCACCGGGATCGCCGGCTTGAAGCCCGGCAGCATTTCGGTGACCGGCTTCCTGTCGTCGGTGATGGTGTCGCCGACGCGGGTGTCGGCGACTTCCTTGATCGCCGCGGTGATGAAGCCGATCTCGCCGGGGCCGAGCTCGTCGACCTGCTCCATCTTCGGGGTGAAGAAGCCGACGCGCTCGACGTCATACGCCGCGCCTGTGCCCATCATGCGGATGCGCTGGTTCTTCTTCATGACGCCGTCGACCACGCGGATCAGCACGACTACGCCGAGATAGACGTCGTACCAGCTGTCGACCAAGAGCGCCTTCAAGGTCGCCTCGCGGTCGCCCTTCGGCGGCGGCAGGCGGGTGACGATGGCTTCCAGCACGTCGGGGACGCCGAGGCCGGTCTTGGCCGAGATCATCACGGCGTCGGAGGCATCGATGCCGATGACGTCCTCGATCTGCTGCTTGATCTTCTCGGGTTCGGCCGCGGGAAGGTCGACCTTGTTCAGGACCGGGACGATCTCGTGATTGTTGTCGAGCGCCTGGTAGACGTTGGCGAGCGTCTGCGCTTCGACGCCCTGGCTGGCGTCGACCACCAGCAGGGAACCCTCGCAGGCCGCCAGCGACCGCGAGACTTCGTAGGCGAAGTCGACATGGCCGGGCGTGTCCATCAGGTTGAAGATGTAGTCCTTGCCGTCCTTGGCGTGGTAGGCGAGGCGGACCGTCTGCGCCTTGATGGTGATGCCGCGCTCGCGCTCGATGTCCATGGAATCGAGCACCTGCTCCTTGCCCGCCATTTCGCGGTCGGTGAGGCCGCCGGTCATCTGGATCAGGCGGTCGGCCAGCGTCGACTTGCCATGGTCGATATGGGCGACGATGGAGAAGTTGCGGATGTTGGAAATGGGGACGGTCGTCATGGGCGCGGGATACCACTCACATCCCCGTGCGGCAACCATATTGCTGTATTTTCAGGGCCTTTCTTCACGCCAAGCTGATTCCACGAGGGCCCAAAACGCGCTACGCAACGGCCCATGTCCAGGCTCATGTCCACGACCTCGATCCCCTCCGCCCGAACACGCGTAAAAGCCCGGGTGAGCTTTAACCGCTTCCGGGCCTGGCTGGTTGCCTGCGCGATCCGGCCCGAAGCGCGGCTCTGGCTGGTGATCCAGCTCGCCATCCTGCATGCCGTGATCTGGACCTTCATCCTGATCAATCTCAAGGCAGCGCAGGACGTTCACATGGACGTCGCAGAAGCCTATGGCTGGGGCCAGGAGTTCCTGTGGGGCTACGGCAAGCACCCGCCGCTGTCGGGCTGGGTCGCCGGCCTCTGGTTCAAGGTGTTCCCGGCGGCGGACTGGGCGACCTATGCGCTGGCGATGGCGACCGTCGGCGTCGGCATGGTGATCTGCTGGCTGCTGAGCTTGCGCGTCGTGGACGCGCGGCGTGCGTTCCTGGTCGTGGTGATGGTCGCGCTCTACCCGATCTTCAATTTCAAGGGTTTCAAGTACAACCCCGACCTGCTCCAACTCGTCACGCTGCCGCTGCTCGTGCTCGCCTATCTCAACGCCTTCGAGAAGCGGACCTGGCAGTCCGGTATCTGGTTCGGGCTCGCCGGCGCGCTGGCGCTGATGACCAAATACTGGGTGCTGACCATGATCGGCGCCATTGGCCTTGCCGCGCTGATCCATCCCGACCGGCTGCGATTCCTGCTGTCGCCGGCGCCGTGGGTGGCGATCGCGACAATGGTCGTGGCGATGATCCCGCACATCGTCTGGCTTGCCGGCGTGCATTTCGTGCCGCTGACCTATGCCGGCGATACCTACAGCCTCGATGACAGCCGCCAGGTCCATCAGCTCGTGGCGGGCTACGCCCTGCATAATCTGGCGCTGCTGGCGTTGCCGGTGGCGCTGGCCGCGCTCGCAATGGCGCTGGTGCCGCATTGGTTCACGTTGCTGTTGCGCGCACCGTTACGCATCGTCACGCGTGCCTGGGGGCGCGGCGCCAATCCCGGCGTCAATGTTGCGCAGGCGTTGAACGTCTGGATCATCCAGATCATCGTCGCGGTCGGCCCGCCGCTCGGCGCGCTGGCCTTCAGCATCTACATGAAGACCGATTGGGGCATCTCGCTGTTCTTCCTGGTACCCTTGGCGCTGGTCGCGATCCCGGCGCTGCGGGTGCAGAGCGCGGCCCTGTTCAACATCGCCGTGATCTGGCTCCTGCTCAGCGTCGCCACGCTCGCCGCCTCGCCCTGGATCGCCGCGCGCGAGATGGCCGCTAATGCCGGCAACACGGCGACCTACGGCGCGCGCTCGGAGCTAGCGCATGAATTGACGCAGGCCTGGCACACGCGTTTCGGCTCGCGCTGGGCGGTCGTTGCCGGCACCATGGAGTCGATCCAGCCGATGGTGTTCTACAGCCCCGACCATCCGGCCGCGTTGATGCCGCTCGAAGCCTGGGATTCCGGGCTGACATCGCGCGAGGATGCCAAGAAGTATGGTTTCATCGGCGTGTTCGATCCGACCGATGGCCGCCTCCCGGCGTTCGAGAAATGGGTCTCGGAGATCGCGCCGAACGCCGAGCGCATCGTGATGACGACGCGCCGCTTCACCCACGGCAAGGCCGGCCCGGCGATGAGCTGGAATATCTACATCGCCCCGCCGGCGAAGTGATTGCGGCGTTGTCGGTCCCGTAGGGTGGGCAAAGCGACTTGTCCGCCATAGCTCGAAGAGCGACGGCGGAAGCGTGCCCACCACTTCTGTGGCGATTGTCGCGAGATGGTGGGCACGGCGCTTCGCGCCTTTGCCCACCCTACGGCGCCGAGCGCGTGGCTCAGATCCCTTCCTCGTTGAACTTGCTTTCAACGAGCTCGGTAATCGCCGCAAGCGCAGCCTGGGCATCATCACCGGCGGCGGCGACCGTGATCGTCGTGCCCGGTCCTGCGGCCAGCATCATCAGGCCCATGATCGAGGTGCCGCCGACGGTCTCGCCGCCGCGCGTCACCCACACCTGCGCGTTGAAGCGCTCCACCGCCTGGACGAACTTCGCCGAGGCGCGGGCGTGCAGGCCGCGCTTGTTGATGATCAGGAGGTCTTTGGAAATGGCTCCCGCCGGCACGCCTGTCCCGGCCTGGTTTCCGAGCGGCGCGTCGTCGCTCATTTGCCGGCGAGCACGCGGCTGGCAATGGTGACGTATTTGCGACCCGCTTCCTGGGCCATCGCGATCGCGTCGGGCAACGGACGCTCCTCGCGCACCTTGGCAAGCTTCACCAGCATGGGAAGGTTGATGCCCGCGAGCACTTCGACCTTCGGCCGGCTCATGCAGGATATTGCAAGGTTCGACGGCGTGCCGCCGAACATGTCGGTGAGGATCGCGACGCCGTCGCCGGAATCGACGCGGTTGACCGCCTCGATGATGTCGCTTCGGCAGAGATCGGAATCATCTTCGGCACCGATCGTGATCGCTTCGATTTGCTTTTGTGGGCCCATGACATGCTCAAGCGCTGCCTTGAATTCGTCGGCAAGGCGCCCGTGGGTCACAAGTACTAGACCAATCATCGGAAAACTCCTCGCGGGCGCTTTTGGTGCACCGCACGAACGCGCCACTTTGACCATCCAGAGCCCCCGCGCAAGAGGGGATGTTGCGTATCTCCCTGAAACTAGACGGATGGATGAGGGGAGCTGCGCCGGTCTATTCGGTCGCGATAGTGGGGTTCATATGGTTACCATTTCCCTTCAAACAATCGCCTGAAGGGTTAACGGAAGATGAACTCTTGGTAGTGGTCAAGGCCGCAACAACCAAAGGGAGGGGCGAATAGTCGCGCCCGACGGGGATTCGCGGTATTTCGACACCGAAAATGCTTGTTTTCAGCGATTCCGCCGCAGGCAGCCGTTCTGCGTCGGCGGCGTCCAGATCGACCACGAGGCCGACGGTCGCATGCTCCACGAAGTCGCAGCGGCGGATTCCCAGTCCCCGAATCTCGATCAGGCCGGCCAGCAGCGGCGCGGGGCGGACTTCAATTTCGTCGCCGACTGTCGCCAGATGGACACGGTCATCGCCGACCAGAACGGCCCTTTCGACCACGCCAGCGCGTCCCGCCATGATCAAATCGAAGGCAAGGCGCGACTTGCCGGAGCCTGAGGGCCCGCGGATCAGCACCGCCAGAGTCCCGACCTTGACTGCGGAGGCGTGAACGCTGGGGCCACCGTCGCTCATAGCGCCGGCAGCCTCACCACGAACCGCGCGCCGACAACCGTAGGCGCTCCGTCCTCGTCCACAGGGCCCGGGCGGTTCTCGGCCCAGATGCGTCCGCCATGGGCATCGACGATCTGCTTGGAGATCGACAGGCCGAGGCCGGAGTTCTGGCCAAAGCCCTGGTGCGGACGGTCGGTGTAGAAGCGCTCGAAGATGCGCTCCAGCGCGTCGTCGCGGATGCCGGGACCGTCGTCGTCGACCACGATCTCGATCTCGGAGCGGACGCGGCGGCAGGTGAGGCGCACCTTGCTGCCGGGCTCGGAGAACGATTGCGCGTTGGAGAGCAGGTTGGAGACCACCTGCCCGAGCCGTGAATCGTGGCCCGTCACGGAGAACGCGTCGGTCGCGCCGCGGCCCTCGAAGCGCGTTTCGACCGCGACGTCATGGCCGAGCTTGGTTTCATTGGCGACGGACACGAGCGTCGTCAGCAGGCGGCGCAGGTCGACCCGGACCGCATCCTGGCGCTGCAATTCGGCGTCGAGGCGGCTGGCGTCGGAGATGTCGGAGATGAGGCGGTCGAGCCGCTTGACGTCATGCTCGATCACCTCGAGCAGGCGCGCGCGGCTGGTCTCGTTGCGCGCCAGCGGCAGCGTCTCGACCGCGGAGCGCAGCGAGGTCAGCGGGTTCTTCAGTTCATGCGCGACATCGGCGGCGAACATCTCGATCGCCTCGATGCGGCTGTAGAGCGCGCTGGTCATGTCGCGCAGCGCGCCGGACAGGTGACCGATCTCGTCGCGGCGCCGGGTGAAGTCGGGAATCTCGATGCGGGCCTTGATGCGGCGGCGGACGCGCTCGGCGCTGTCGGCGAGCCGGCGCACCGGACCTGCGATCGTGCTGGCGAGCAGCAGCGACAGCATGATCATGACCGCGGCAGCGACGCCGCCGACCTTCAGGATCGCCAGGCGCTCGGCGGTGACCATCTGGTCGATGTCGTCGCCCTGCGTCGACAGCATCAGGGCGCCGTGGATGGCGCGCGAGCGCAGCACGGGGACTGCGACCGAGACGATCACCTCGCCGCGCGAATTGACCCGCACCATCGAACGCTTCTGGCCCTGGAGCGCGTCGCTCACTTCCGAATAGCCATTGCCGTTCTCTCGCCCGAGCTCGCGATACAGCGGCAGGTCACCGCGGTTGATCCAGAGGCGCACCGAAGTCAGGCCGCGCTCGATCACGCCGGGCTTCTGCGATGGCGGCGGCAACGGGAAGATCAGCACGTTCTCGAGGTCGCGGCTGTCGAGCAGCACCGTCCCGTTGGGATCGAATATCCGCGCGCGGGTCTTGGTCGGCGAGATCAGTGTGCGCAGCACGGGGGCCACGCGCTCCGGGCTGATCGGGAAGTTCAGCGCCGAATAATCGTCGGATTCGCCGTAGCTGTCGCCGAGCTTCAGATCGAGCAGGCGGTCAGGATCGACCGTGATCGCGTTGGTCTGCACGGTCGCCGACGCTCCGATGGCACCGGCGATGATCTCGGCCTGCACCAGCAGGCTCTGCGCACGCGCGTCGATCAGGCCGGCGCGGAACTGCGAGAGATAGAGAATGCTCGCGACCAGCGCGACGAGGCCGGCGAGGTTGAGCGAGACGATGCGGCGGGTCAGGCTCGAGAAGGAGAGCGCGAAGAAATACTGACCGGCACGCGTCAGCCAGGAGAACGGTCGCCAACCTTGCGCGGCCGGCTTGTCGTCGGCGACGTGCTCCGGTACGCCGTCGGATGCGATATCCCCGGCATTCTGGTTCTCGTCAGGCTGCGTTCGGTCAAGCAATGCTTACGCCCGCGTTAGGACATCTCGTGCGAAGGGTCCCCGCATCCTAGAGCCATCCCGGTCCCGATGGAACGAGAACCGGCGATGCTCTCAGTCTTTCGTGAAGGCGCGTGAGCCTCAGGCTTCCTTGAAGCGGTAGCCGACGCCGTAGAGCGTCTCGATCATCTCGAACTCGTTGTCGGTCACCTTGAACTTCTTGCGCAGCCGCTTGATGTGGCTGTCGATGGTGCGGTCGTCGACATAGACCTGGTCGTCATAGGCGGCGTCCATCAGCGCGTTGCGGCTCTTCACCACGCCGGGCCGGGTTGCCAGCGCCTGGAGGATCAGGAATTCGGTGACGGTCAGCGTCACCGGCTCGTTCTTCCAGGTGCAGGTGTGCCGTTCGGGGTCCATGCGCAGCAGGCCGCGGTCGAGCGCCTTGGCATCGTTCTCCTTCGGCGCGACGGTCGGGTCCTTCGGTGCAGAGCGGCGCAGCACGGCCTTGACGCGCTCGACCAACAGGCGCTGCGAGAACGGTTTGCGGATGAAGTCGTCGGCGCCCATCTTGAGGCCGAACAGCTCGTCGATCTCTTCGTCCTTGGAGGTCAGGAAGATCACCGGCAGGTCGGATTTCTGCCGCAGCCGGCGCAGCGTTTCCATGCCGTCCATGCGCGGCATCTTGATGTCGAGGATGGCAAGATCGGGCTGGGTGGTGCGGAAGCCGTCGAGCGCGGAGGCGCCGTCGGTGTAAGTCATGATGCGATAGCCTTCGGCCTCCAGCGCGATCGAGACGGATGTGAGAATGTTGCGGTCGTCGTCGACCAAAGCGATTGTGGGCATGAGCCTCTGCTTTCTGCTTTCCGTTTGGGTCGTGGCTTGAAACGGCGAGCAATTCACTGATGCGCCGCATACACGGGTGCCGAAGTCGGCGGTCGAACCTTGTCACCGAGCAATGCAAGCTGGGCTGAAGTGTGACCAAGTTCCACGAAGCGCAGCAGATTCGCCGCGTTTCGACCCATAACCTGACCCCCGTTTACCCGAAAAAAGACCTCCCTTGCAACCACCTGACCCGAGAAAGCCGATGCACCCGACCCCCGACTTCGACCCTGGAAAGCTCGCCAAATCGCTGCTCAGGCGCTCGCGCCAGGGGGCGCTGGCAACGCTGATGGCCGGCAGCGGCGATCCCTATTGCTCCCTGGTCAATCTGGCGAGCCACCCCGACGGCTCGCCGATCCTGCTGATCTCGGGCCTGGCCGTGCACACCAGGAACATCCTGGCGGATCACCGGGTCTCCCTGATGCTGGACGAACGCGCGGCCGGCGATCCGCTGGAGGGTGCCCGAATCATGCTGTCCGGCCGGGCGGAACAGGCCGATGCCGACAAGGATCTGCTCCAGCGGCGGTATCTCAATGCCCATCCATCGGCCGAAGCGTTTGTTTCGTTTAAGGATTTCTCTTTCTTCAGAATTCGGCCCACGGGAACCCATCTGGTCGCCGGCTTCGGCCGCATCGTCGATCTCAAGCCCGAGCAGTTCCTGACGGACCTTACCGGTGCCGAGGATCTGCTGGCGGCGGAGGAGGGGGCGGTCGCGCACATGAATGCCGACCACCGCGACGCCATGGGTCTCTATGCAACAAAACTCCTCGGCGCGGCGGAGGGCGACTGGCGCTGCACCGGCTGCGACCCCGAAGGCCTCGACATGCAGGATGGCCAGACTGCGCTGCGGCTGGACTTCCCGGAGCGGGTGACTGACGGCACGGCGCTGCGCAAGATGCTGGTCCGCCTTGCTGGCAAAGCGCGCGCGAAGGTGGACTAGCGCGCAACAATTTGAACGCTGCCCCCCATCGCTGCGACCCAAGACCGTAATGGTTCGAAGTCGGCAGCGAGAGGGTTCATGACACGCCGTCGTTTGACGCTGGTTGCGGGTTTGGCGCTCGCGATCATCGCATCGCTTGCCACGCCCAGCTTTGCCCAGAAAGGTCTCGCCGCGGAGAGCGCGCGGATCAACGCACTCCGAAGCGCCGGCAAATATTCGGAGGCGCTGCCGCTGGCGCAGGCCATGGTGGCGTCTCTCGAGAAGACCACCAACAATCGTGATCTCGCGGGCGCGCTCAACAACCTCGCGCAGATCTACGCCGACCAGGGTCACGACGACCAGGCCGAGCCGCTCTACAAGCGCGCCATCGCACTGATGGAGAAGGGGACCGGTCTCGACAGCGTCGAGGTCGCGCCGGTGCTGAACAACCTCGCCGCGCTCTATCAGAGGCAGAGCCGCTTTGCGGAGGCCGAGCCGCTGTTCAAGCGTGCGCTCGCCGTGCGCGAGAAGGCGCTGTCGCGCGAGCATCCCGACGTCGGTCAGTCCCTCAACAATCTCGCCACATACTACGTCAAGCAGCAGCGTCAGGCCGAAGCCGAGCCGTTGTTTCAGCGCGCGCTCGCGATCTACCAGAAGGCCGGTGGCCCCGAGCATCCGGCGGTCGCGACGCTCCTGAACAATCTCGGCCAGCTCGATCGCGACCTCAACCGCGATGCGGATGCCGAGGCGCCGATCAGGCGCTCGCTCGCGATCCGCGAAAAAGTGCTGGGACCGGACCATCCCGACGTCGCGCGCTCGCTGAACAATCTCGCCGGTCTCTACGAGCACCAGCAGCGCTATGCCGATGCGGAGCCGCTCTATCGCCGTGCGCTGTCGATCCGCGAACGTGCGCTCGGTCCCGATCATCCGGACGTCACGACCTCGACCAGCAATCTCGCTTATTTCCTCTACGTCTCCGGCCGGAACGCCGACGCGCTGCCGCTCGCGGAAAAGACGCTTGCGACCAATCGCGCGCAGTTGCGCGTCGTGCTGCCGGTCCTGTTCGCCGCGCGACAGCAATATCTGCTGCCTGACGACAGGGCGCTGGACGAGGCGCTTGCCGCGATTCAGCGCGGCACGCAATCCTCCGCTGCCTCCGCCGTGAACAAGCTGGCCGTGCGCCTTGCTGCGGGCAGCGACAGGCTCGCTGAGCTCGTGCGCCGGGACCAGGATCTTGCGGCCGAGTCCGAGGCGCTCGACAAGGCGATCATCGCCGCGGTGTCGAAGCAGTCGGCCCAGCGCGACGTCGCGGCCGAGCAGCGCAGCCAGGTGCGGATCGCGGCGATAGCGAACGAGCGCACAGGCTTGCAGAAGACGCTCGCGGTCGAGTTTCCCGATTATGCGTCGCTCTCCAACCCCCTGCCGCTGGCGGTCAAGGATATCCAGCCCTTGCTGTCGCCCGACGAGGCGATGGTGCTCTACTCCGTCGTCGACAAGCAGAGCTATGTCGTCGCGATCACGCGCGAAGGCGTCGACTGGAAGGAGATTCCGCTCGGCGCGGACGCGCTGACGCAGAAGGTGACTGCCTTCCGCAAGGGGCTCGATGTCGGCAAGGCGCGTGATGCCTCCGGCAAATCAGGGTTGTTCGACCTCGGGCTCGCCAACGAGCTTTATGTCGCGCTGCTCGGCCCGGTCGAAGGGCTGACGAAGGACAAGCGCAACCTGCTGGTGGTGCCGTCGGCCGCGCTGACGGCGTTGCCGTTTCATCTGCTCGTCACGGAGACGCCGCAAGCTGCGATCCCGGACACGCTCGAAGGCTATCGCAGCGCCGCCTGGCTGTTGCGGCGTCAGGCGGTGTCGGTGCTGCCCTCGGTGGTCAGTCTGAAATCGTTGCGTGCCGTCGCGCGTCGGGAGCAGGGCGTGAAGCCGATGACCGGCTTTGGCGATCCCGTGTTCAATCCTGCGCTGGAAGGGCCGGCCGATCGTCGCGCTGCAAGCGGCAAGGTCGCCGCACGCAACATTGCAACAATTGCCTATAGCGATTTTTGGCGCGGGGCCGGCGTCGATCGCGCGCGGCTTGCGCAGGCGCTGCCGCAACTGCCGGATACCGCGGACGAGTTGAACGCGGTAGCAAAGGATGTCGGCGCGGCCGAGGCCGACATCCATCTCGGCCGCGATGCCAGCGAAACGACGCTGAAGCGTGCAGCGCTTGCTCAATACAGCATCATCTACTTTGCCACCCACGGTCTCGTGGCCGGCGATATCAAGGGATTGGGCGAGCCCTCGCTTGCACTCTCCATTCCCGATCGGCCGACGGAGCTGGATGACGGCTTGCTCACGGCAAGTGAAGTCGCTCAGCTCAAGCTTAACGCGGATTGGGTTGTGCTGTCGGCCTGCAACACCATCGCCGGCGACAAGCCCGGCGCCGAGGCCCTGTCGGGGCTGGCGCGCTCGTTCTTCTACGCGGGTGCACGTGCGCTGCTGGTCTCGCATTGGGCAGTGGATTCGGAAGCTGCCACCCGCTTGACCACGTCGACTTTCGAACTGCTCAAGAACGAACCAAAAATCGGCCGTGCCGAAGCTTTGCGCCGCGCGATGTTGACGTACGTTGATGACACCTCGTCACCGCGCAACGCCTATCCCGCGATGTGGGGGCCGTTCGCGCTCATCGGCGAAGGCGAGGTACGATAGGACGGTCCTGCGATTGTGCGTCGCAATAACCACAGGAAACGCGGAATTGCGCATTTGGTTGCGCGATCATTCGTATTTTTTTGATACGCTCGCTCAGAGCTGACATGCGCGGCATTTGGCGCGGTCCTTGAATAAACCAAATCCTGCGAGATCGGCTTGGCAACGCCAGCGTTCACCATTATTACGTCGTTCAACCGAGGCCGGACGGCCTATAATTCACGGTGACTGCGATGGCGCCAAAGCTTGGTCGCGCTGAGTGTCGCGGGTTCTAGGAGGATTTTTCGTGCAAGAGACGGGCGTGCGCAACGGTGCCTTCGGTGCCGACAAATTCGGCTTAAAGAATCTCAAACGGGTTCACTGGAACCTCGGCGCGCCGCAACTCTATCAATACTCACTTTCTGCGGGCGAGGCGGTGCTGTCGGCAGACGGTTCGCTTTGCGCCGACACCGGTGAGTTCACCGGTCGCAGCCCGAAGGACAAGTTCACGGTGCGTGACGCCACCACCGACAAGAAGATGTGGTGGGCCGGCAACCAGTCGATCACCGCAGAGCAGTTCGAGACGCTCTACCAGGATTTCCTCAAGCACGCCGAAGGCAAGAGCCTGTTCGCGCAGGACCTCTATGGCGGCGCCGATCCGGCCTACCGGATCAAGACCCGCGTCTTCACCGAGCTCGCCTGGCACTCGCTGTTCATCCGTACGCTGCTGATCCGCCCCGAGGCGGTCGAGCTGCCGAGCTTCACGCCGGAGCTCACCATCATCGACATGCCGAGCTTCCGCGCCGATCCGAAACGCCACGGCTGCAAGTCGGAGAATGTCGTCGCGATCGATTTCGCCCGCAAGATCGTCCTGATCGGCGGGTCTTATTATGCCGGCGAGATGAAGAAGTCGGTCTTCACCACGCTGAACTACTATCTGCCCGAGCGCGGCGTGATGCCGATGCACTGCTCGGCCAATGTCGGCGCTAATGGCGACACCGCGATCTTCTTCGGGCTATCAGGCACCGGCAAGACCACGCTGTCGGCCGATCCGAACCGCACGCTGATCGGCGACGACGAGCACGGCTGGGGCCCGAACGGCGTGTTCAACTTCGAAGGCGGCTGCTATGCCAAGTGCATCAAGCTGTCGCAGGAGGCCGAGCCTCAGATCTACGCCGCCTCGACGCGCTTCGGCGCGGTGCTCGAGAACTGCGTACTCGACGAGGACACCCGAATCGTCGATTTCGACGACGGTTCCAAGACCGAGAACACGCGCTCCGCGTACCCGCTCGACTTCATCCCGAACGCTTCGCGCACCGGCCGCGCGCCGCAGCCGAAGAACGTGGTGATGCTCGCCGCCGACGCCTTCGGCGTGCTGCCACCGATCGCAAAGCTCTCGCCGGCGCAGGCGATGTATCACTTCCTGTCCGGCTACACCGCCAAGGTCGCCGGTACCGAGCGCGGTCTCGGCAACGAGCCGCAGCCGGAATTCTCGACCTGCTTCGGCTCGCCCTTCCTGCCGCTCGACCCCAGCGTCTATGGCAACATGCTGCGCGACCTCATCGCCCAGCACAATGTCGATTGCTGGCTGGTCAACACCGGCTGGACCGGCGGCAAGTATGGCACCGGCTCGCGCATGCCGATCAAGGTGACGCGCGCGCTGCTCACCGCCGCGCTCGACGGCTCGCTTCGCAACGTCGAATTCCGCACCGACAAATATTTCGGCTTCGCGGTCCCGACCGCGCTGCCGGGCGTGCCGGCCGAGATCCTGAACCCGGTGAACACCTGGAAGGACAAGGACGAGTTCGACAAGACCGCCCGCGCGCTGGTCGGCATGTTCCAGAAGAACTTTGCCAAGTTCGAAGCCCAGGTCGACGCCGAAGTGCGCGCGGCCGCGCCGGACGTGAAGCTCGCGGCGGAGTAATCGCTCGCTCTGTCTTCAATGCAAAAGGGCGGCCGCGAGGCCGCCCTTTTTGTTTCTTCCTTCTCCCCTTGTGGGAGAAGGTGGCGCGAAGCGCCGGATGAGGGGTTGTATCCGCGCGTTCAACTGCAAGAGAAGCGCTCGCGGAGAGAGACCCCTCACCCGTCTCGTCGCTTCGCGACGAGCCACCCTCTCCCACAAGGGGAGAGGGGAAGAGCACCTCACGCCTTGAAATACGCGATCTGCGTCGTGGTCGCGAGCAGCCTGCCGTTCGGCGACCACAGCTCGGCGTTCTGATCGGCATAGCTCTTGTGCATGATCTTCGAATCGGCCGTCGCGAGCACGCGCGTGATGTCCTCGGCGGCGAGCTCCTCGCTGCCGGTGTGGAAATACGTCGTCAGCGACACCGTGCCGAACGGCACCAGCTCGCGCCTGGCGTGGAAGATGCGGCCGAAGAAGGCGTCCGACATCGACATCAGCGACAGCATGTCGAGCTTGCGCGGCGTGCGGTCGCCGATCCAGAGCTTGGAATAGGTGCCAGCGAGCTCGGTCCGCGGCGGGCCGATCCGCATCTCGCCCTCGACGAAGCGGAATTCATACTGGTTGGCCCAGGATGCCGATATCTTCGGGAATGGCAGCGTCGCCTCGAACGCCGTGGCATCGGGATATTGCGCCACCCTGTGCTCCCAGGACGGCCGGCGCTCGGCGAACACGGCGGTGGCGAGCGTAGCGACCTCGCCGCCGCCCTGCGACAGTTCGACGCTCCAGTGCTGGCTGGAGCGATTGGCCTTCACCAGCCGCACGTCCAGATCGAACGGCCCCTTGGCGATCGGCGCGCAGTAATTGACGGTCAGGGCCAGCGGATCGCCGGCGCGCTGCGGATGGTCGATCAGCGCACGCAGGATGGTCGCGGCCGTGGCGCCGCCGAACGGGCCGACAAACGCCCAGTAGTCGTCGCTGGTATGCCCCTGCCAGCTGGAGTCGCCGGCGCTGATGCGGGTGGCGTCGTCGAACGGGTGCGGGAGCTTGGCGTGCATGGGATTAGACCTCTACTGAGCTTCCGTCCCAACGACGAAACTCCATCGTCTCATCACCAGGGCCATATTGCTGCGAACTCAAAACATCGTCTGCCGGATCATCTGTGACCCAGGCATCCGCGACGGAGCCTCCTATGCGCTTCAGCGCAATGATACTCTTGCCGCTGATCAGATCGGCGACGAAGTCGCCGATGGCAGCTTCCTCGTCCTTGCCTGAAAGACTGGCAAGGATGCTGCCGTGCGTGTGCCAGGAGAATCCGTCGAACCCCAGCGTCCAGTCCCCGTCGGGACATATGACCAGCAATCGAAGCTGCCCATCCGGGCTCGTATACTCGCCGACAGGCACGATCGACTCCGGCCAGAAAAAGCTCAAGCCGTAATATGATGCCTATCCTGCCAAATCAATAACCTCGCAGGTAACGCCGATTTCACGTTGCGGAAAATCAGCCTGCCACGTCGCGCAGATCTGGCAGCAGCGGCGTGGTCGGATTGACCGGCACGTTCCAGATTTCCTCGGCATATTCGCGGATGGTGCGGTCCGAGGAGAACCAGGCCATGCGCGCGACATTGAGAATGGAGGCGCGCGTCCAGGCCGGCGCCACCTGCCAGCGTGCGTCGACGCTGCGCTGCGCTTCGTAATAGGAATCGAAATCGGCGCTGACCATGTAGTGGTCGAGATAGCGCAGCGCGTGCGCGATCGATTCGAAGCGGCCGGGATCGCCGGGCGAGAACTCGCCGGTGCCGATCGCATTGATGGCGCGCTGGAGCTTTGGCGAATTGCGGATCACGTCGGAGGCATCCAGCCCCTGCTTGCGGCGGATCATCACGTCGCCGGACTCCATGCCGAAGATCGCGATATTCTCCGCGCCGACATGGTCGCGGATCTCGATGTTGGCGCCGTCGAGCGTGCCGATGGTGAGCGCGCCGTTCAGCGACAGCTTCATGTTGCCGGTGCCGGAGGCCTCCATGCCGGCGGTCGAGATCTGCTCGGACAAATCGGCCGCGGGAATGATCACCTCCGCAAGGCTGACATTGTAGTCGGGCAGGAAGACGACCTTGAGCTTGCCGCCGATCGCGGGATCGTTGTTGACGACGTCCGCGACGTCGTTGACCAGCTTGATGATCAATTTTGCGTAGCGATAGCTCGCCGCCGCCTTGCCGGCGAAGATCTTCACCCGCGGCACCCAGTTGCCGTTGGGATCGTCCTTCATCGCCTGGTACAGCGCCACCGTCTCGATGATGTTGAGGAGCTGGCGCTTGTATTCGTGAATGCGCTTGATCTGCACGTCGAACAGCGCGGTCGGATCGACCTTGATGCCGAGCCGCTCGCCGATCAGGCGCGCCAGCGCGGTCTTGTTGTGAAGCTTGACGCTGCGGAATTTCTTCTGGAATTCGACGTCGCTGGCGCGGGCTTCGATCAGGCTGAGCTGGGTTGGATCGTCGAGCACGACTTCGCCACAGGTCTCGCGCAGCAGGTCGGTCAGCTTCGGATTCGCCAACATCAGCCAGCGGCGGAAGGTGATGCCGTTCGTCTTGTTGGTGATGCGGCCGGGATAGAGATGGTTGAGATCGTGGAACACGGTCTCGCGCATCAGGTCCGAATGCATCGCCGAAACGCCGTTGATGCGGTGCGAGCCGACGAAGGCGAGCTGGCCCATGCGCACGCGGCGTCCGCTCCTCTCGTCGATCAGCGAAACCGAGGCCCGGAAATCGATGTCGCCGGGCGCGCGCGCTTCGGCCAGCGCGAGATGCTGCACGTTGATGCGGTAGATGATCTCGAGATGGCGCGGCAACAGCTGCTCGAACAGTTCGACCGGCCAGGTCTCCAGCGCCTCGGGCAACAGCGTGTGGTTGGTGTAGGACAGCGTCGCGACCGTGATCTTCCAGGCCTCGTCCCAGCGGAAATTGTGCAGGTCGACCAGGATGCGCATCAGCTCGGTGACGGCGAGGCTCGGATGCGTGTCGTTGAGCTGGACCGCGACCTTCATTGCGAGGCTGCGAAGCTGGCCGTCGGAGGTCAGGTGGCGATTGACCAGGTCCTGAAGCGAAGCGGAGACGAAGAAATACTCCTGGCGCAGCCGCAGCTCGCGTCCCGCCGGGCTCTCGTCGTTCGGATAGAGGAATTTGCAGATGGCTTCCGCGCGCGACTGCTCGGCGCTGGCGCTGACATAGTCGCCCTTGTTGAAGGCGTCGAGCTTCAACGGATCGGGCGAGCGTGCCGACCACAGGCGGAGCGCGTTGACGTGCTGGCCGCGCCAGCCGACGATCGGCGTGTCATAGGCGATCGCCTGCACGGTCTCGGCCGGATGCCAGATCGCGCGGTCGCGGCCCTTGTCGTCGACATGCTCGACGCCACCGCCGAAATGGACGTGATAGATCACCTCGGGCCGCTGCAATTCCCAGGGATTGCCGAAGCTCAGCCATTCGTCCGGATATTCCTGCTGCCAGCCCTGATTGATGATCTGGCGGAACAGGCCGTAATCGTAGCGGATGCCGTAGCCGATCGCGGGGATCGAGAGCGTGGCCATGCTCTCCATGAAGCAGGCGGCGAGCCGCCCCAGGCCGCCATTGCCGAGCGCGGCATCCGGCTCGCATTTGCGGAGCTCAGGCAGCGACACGCCGAGATCGCCGAGCGCGACCTCGAAGATCTTGAGCAGCCCCATGTTGTTCAGCGCGTCGGTGAAGAGACGGCCGATCAGGAATTCGAGCGAGAGATAATAGACGCGCTTGCGTCCCGCATCGTAGCTGTGCTTCTCGGCCGTGAGCCAGCGATGCACGATGCGGTCGCGCAGCGCGAGCGCTGCGGCCTGGTACCAGTCGTGCTTGGTGGCCATGCCCGCATCCTTGCCGATGGCAAGGCGCAGCTTCGCCAGGATCGCGCCCTTGACGTCAGCCAGCGCGAGCTCGTCGATGGGCTGGCCGGAGGCCGGAAAACTTGGCTGGAACGATTGATCTTGCAAGGCCGTCACTTCCTGGTCGCGAGAACACCACTAACTCTACGCGTCTTGCCCCTGCACCGGAACCATCCCTGGCGCGGCCGTGCACTGCGCTGGCGTAAATTTATGCAAGGAACGGGCCGATTTGGGAACCCGGAAGCGTACGGAGAGATGCGGATTCGGTGCTAGATTGAGGGCAGATTCAGCCATCAGTGTGGAGGAAACGTCCATGAGACTGCTGATCGAAATCGCCGCCGCGGCCTTCCTCGTCGTCTGCATCACCGCCTCCAGCGCCGCCTTTGCCGCCGGCAAGACGAGTCGCAGTGCCGACGGCATGAGCTGCGGCTTCAGCGTTCCGGAAAATGCGTCTCCCGCGGTGCGCTGCGCCGCCATCAAGCGCCAATGCGGTGGCAAGTTCTACGCGAATGCGTGCGGGGACAGGCTGGTGTCGGCAGCGAATTGAGGAGCGGGTCGCTGGATTCGCCGCGCGTGAAGGTGCTGCGCGCTATCTGACTACGCCCGACGTGAAGCCCGCCTTGCGGCGCGGCGGCTTGATTTCCTTTTTCAGGAAGCAGCGCGCTTCACGCCCGGTGTAGCCGGGACGGGCATAGGTGAAGGCGCGGCACTTGTTGTCGGCGATGCAGGCGGCCTTGCAGGCCTCTTCGCCTTCGCCGTCCTTGATCTCGAAATTGCGCAAGTCGCCGCCGGGGCGGTCGATCGACGTTTCAACGCCTTCGATCCGCGGCTCGATCACGCCGGCGCCACGCACACCGGAGATGCAGCAGCTGCCCGGGACACGCGGCGGCACCGTGTTCTTGAGCCAGCACACTGCCGAGCCGCCTTCGACGTCGGGATAGTTGAAGCTCCAGGAGCGGCAGCGGCGGTCACGCTCACACTGCAGCGCGCAATCCTCGGGGTCACCTGACGTCACCGGCGAGCTGAAATAGTCGCCGCCGGGCCGGTCGAACGCCGTCTGGGCGCGCGCAGGCGCGCTCGCAAACACGAGCGCAAGCAACGTGGCGCAGGCCACGACGCTTGCCATGACGGCCCCACGCAGGCGGCCCTTCCCCATTGGAACAGCTTTCGAGTTATTGACGGCGCTCAGGTTTTTTCAGCCGGTCATTTGATCGCCGCAAACCTGTATGGGCGATGAACGGCTCAGGTCCTGGTCGTCGGCCTCTGGCCTAGAACGCGTATTCCGCGTAGGCCGGTTCCACGGAGCCGTTCCAGGCGCCGTTGAACTTCTCCAGCATCTCCTCGGCCGGGGTCCGGCCGGAATCGATGATGCGATCGAGCGGCTCCAGATGCCGGGTTTCGTCGCGGCCGAGCTGGTCGATCCGGCCGCGGCGGCGCAGGCCGGCATGGGCCAGAACGAGGCATTCCTTGGCGATCTCGAACAGATAGCGGTCCTTGATCCGCGCCTTGAAGCCGAACCGCGGCACGTCGTCGCGCAGGGCCTGGCGCTCATGCGCGGTCCAGTGCTTCACGAGGTCCCAGGCGGCATCGAGCGACACATCGTCGTAGAGCAGCCCGGCCCAGAAAGCCGACAGCGCCGGCAGGCGGCCCCACGGGCCACCATCGGAGCCGCGCATCTCGAGATAGCGCTTGAGGCGCACCTCCGGGAAGATCGTCGAAAGATGATTGGCCCAGTCCGACAGCGTCGGGCGTTCACCGGGCAGATTGTTGTTGCGGCCGTCGAAGAAGGCGCGGAACGAGGAGCCCGAGACGTCGATGTAATCCTCGTCGCGCTTGACGAAATACATGGGCACGTCGAGCGCGTAGTCGACATAGCGCTCGAAACCCATGCCGTCCTCGAATGCCCACGGCATCATGCCCGAACGCGCATTGTCGGTGTCGCGCCAGATCTCGGAGCGGAACGACAGGAAGCCGTTCGGCTTGCCCTCGGTGAACGGCGAATTGGCAAACAGCGCGGTCGCGACCGGCTGCAGCGCGAGCGAGACGCGCAGCTTCTTGACCATGTCGGCTTCGGAGGAGAAGTCGAGATTGGTCTGCACCGTGCAGGTCCGGTACATCATGTCGAGGCCGTATTGGCCGACCTTCGGCATGTAATTGGTCATGATCTTGTAGCGGCCCTTGGGCATCACCGGGATGTCGGCGCGCGACCAGGACGGCGTCATGCCGAGCCCGAGGAAGCCGATGCCGAGCGGGGTCGCGATCTCGCGCACCTGCGCCAGATGCGCCATCAGCTCGCTCTGGGTCTGATGCACGTTCTCGACCGGCGCGCCGGAGAGCTCGAACTGTCCGCCGGGCTCGAGCGAGATGGCGCCGCCGCCGGTGACGTCGTAGAGGCCGATGATGTTGCCCTTCTCCATGATCGGCTCCCAGCCGAGCAGGAGCTTCATGCCTTCGAGCAGCGCGCCGATGCCCCGCGCACCCTCGTAAGGCACCGGACGGTGGCCTTCGAGCGTGAACGGCGTCTTCTCGTGCTCGGTGCCCATGCGGAATTCGGACGGGTCCTTGCAGCCGGCCTCGAACCACGCGACGAGCTCGTCGCGCGACTGCAGCGGCGTCATATCGATCTGGTCTCGCGCCATATCAAACTCTAATCAAAAAGGGCGCTTCGATCGAAGGCGCGCGGGTGACGGGGTGGTCCGCGAACCCAGGGGGTGCACGGACGAGCTGGTGTGCCGCACGATCATCGCGACGGCGTGGTTTCGTTGACGTGGATGGGCGGCAGTTTCATCTCGCCGCACGAGCAGCCGAGACGGTCGAGCAGACCGCTGAGCTTGACGGCATCCGCATCGGACAGTTTCGAGCCGACATACTTTTCGATCGCGGCCGAATAGGCGCCCCACATCCGCTTCTGCAACTCGCGGCCGGCTTCCGTGATCTCCACGAACTGGCCGCGCTTGTCGATCTTGCATTCGCGCCGGGAGGCGAGCCCCTCGTCGACCAGGCGATCGATCAGGCGCGAAGTGGAGTATTGCGGGATCAGCATTTGCCGCTCGAGTTCCACCGGCCGCAGCTCTCCCGAGGGCGCTCGCGACAATTCGAGCAGCGCGTCGTACCAGGCCAGCGGCGGGAACCCCGCCTTCTTCAAGTCCTGCTCGACGCAATCGAGCACGCGGCTCTGCACCCGCATCAGGCGGATCCAGGCCGAAGTTGCCTCGGTCGATGGTTTGCGTTTCATGGTCCCGCTCAAGCTCGTCGTCCCGTCTCTTACCTCACTCAATGCACCTGCATCAATCTTGACTATTGGATGCAAATGCATGTAGGCGTTCCTTCGCCCCAACCAAGCGTCAAGAGAAAGAAATTCCATGAAACTCTATTACTCGCCCGGCGCCTGCTCCCTGTCCCCCCACATCGCGCTCCTGGAAGCCGGCCTGCCCTATGAGCTGGTCAAGGTCGATATCCGGGCCAAGAAGCTCGAAAATGGTGAGGATTATCTGAAGCTGAACCCGAAGGGCCAGGTCCCTGCGCTGGGCCTCGACAGCGGCGAGATCGTGACCGAAGGCCCGGTCATTGTCCAGATGATCGCCGACCAGGCTTCGGCCAAGGCGCTGGCGCCAGCTCACGGCAGCTCCGAGCGCTACAAGCTGCTCGAATGGCTGAACTTCCTCACCTCGGAGGTGCACAAGAGCTTCGGACCGCTGTTCGCGCCGGCGCTGAACGACGAGGCCAAGGCCTTCTTCAGGGATCGCGTCATGGGCAAGCTGACATACATCGACAGCCAGCTCGCCGGCCGCGACTACCTCATGGGAAAGCAGTTCACGGTGGCCGACGGCTATCTCTTCACGATGCTGACCTGGGGCGATCGGATGGAGTTCGACCTCTCGGCCATGCCGAACCTGACCGCCTACAAGGCTCGCGTTGCGGCGCGGCCGCAGGTCCAAGAGGCGCTGAAGAAGGAAGGCCTTGCGCAGGCGAAGTAAGCGCATCGCAAGATGCAACAATCGAAAGGCCGGATCGACGATCCGGCCTTTTTCTTTGTGAACCATTCGATCGGCGGCCACGTCGAAATCGCGGAGCACCTCCATGGGACAGCCGCCGCCATGAACATGATCGTCCTTATGACCGCCGCGGGCGCGCCGCTCGCGATGCTTGGCTTGTCGACGCCGGACCTGCCGCAGCGCAATTGCATCTTCATGATCCATCCGCAGGTCACCTCGGCCGTGTTCGAGAGCAAGGAAGGAAAAATCGTCTTTCCCGATCGGCCGACCGAATATCCGTGCAGCTATGCCAGGAAGAAGGGCGGAACGGACATCGCCTTCACCAACCAGAATGGCTGGCGCTTCGAGGTTCGCATTGGCCGCGGCGATGAAGGCAGCTGGAGAGCGAGTCTTGCCGACGATGCGGTCTCGGGCCGGGCGTTCTCGCCGCTCGGAGACCGCAAATAAAACGGGCCGGATCGTCGATCCGGCCCGTTTTATTTGCCCTGGGGCGGGCTGGGCGCGAACCCATCTCGCCGGATCATCGTACCTATCATTAGACTTATGAACTACTGTTCGCCGAATGTAAGTAGTGCTGTCTTGTCAGTACCCGTAAAGCGCGCGAGCTTGGCGGAATTGTTAGAGGATTATTTCATCGGAGCCGAACTTGACGATTGCCTTGGTCCTGATCGTCGCAAGTGCATTGGTGGGAATAGCGACAGGTTATGTTTTCAGGATCTGGGCGCTGATATTGATTGCGCCGGCGATCGCAGTTTTCTCGGCAATCATTCTTCGCGCTTACGGATTCGGCATGATGGCGGGTGTGACCGTCATCGCCATCTGTCTTGCCGTCTGCCAGCTCGCCTACTTCGCGGCGGCCTACCTGCTGCACGCGCGGGCGGTCTCAGCCCATGACGAAGTCGACGGCGAGCCAGGCGAGGGAAGCCAGCATAAAATCCGCCGCCAGCACAAGTAACGCCAAAGCGGCCCAAAGCATCGGCCCCTTGCGGCGCAGGCGCGCCGGCTTCTGTTGCGGCGAGAGGCGGCCAGTTGTGGGTCCAACAGCATATTTCGCGGTGAGATCGCGACCGAGCGCGGTCTTCCGCAGCACCAAAGAGTTCATCAAGGATACTTTCTTATTTTGTCTTCAACCTGCCGATGGCTCGGCAAGTGTCCCAACCGGATTCGGAACCCTGACCCGGAGCAAGACTAGTGCCAGGGCCGAGCAAAAGAACGGCGCCGCTTCGACACGCCTATGACAATTGCGCGACACCACGGCAGCGGGGGACTCTGACACGGGTCCTACGCGAATTCTGTGATTGGTTCCACAAGCCGGGAACAAATCTGACGCAACCGTGATGACGTCTCCCCAAACAAAAAGGCCGGATCGACGATCCGGCCTTTCTTCTCAAATGATCTTGGGTGGTCAGGCTGCAGCCTTCTTCGGCGCGAATCGGCCGTAGAAGGTTTCTCCCTTCGCGGCCATCTCCTCGAGAAGCTTCGGCGGGGTGAAGCGCGAGCCGTACTTCGCCTCCAGCGTGTGGCAGAGCTCGACAAATTTCTTCGTGCCCATGAAGTCGATGTAGGACAGCGTGCCGCCGGTGAACGGCGCGAAGCCGAAGCCGAGGATCGAGCCGACATCCGCCTCGCGCGGGTCGGTGATGACGTGGTCCTCGACCGTGCGCGCGGCTTCCACCGCCTGCACCACCAGGAAGCGCTGCTTCAGCTCCTCGATGTCGAGCGTGTCGGGATCGAGCTGCTTCGGCTGCAGCGCCGAGAGGCCCGGCCACAGGCTCTTCTGGCCCTTGCCCTTCTCGGGGTAGTCGTAGAAGCCCTTGCTGTTCTTGCGGCCGAGACGGCCCTGCTTCTCGACCATCTCCACCATCAGCTTCTTCTGATCGGGGTTGATGGCGTTCGGGCCGAGATCGGCTTCCGTCGCCTTCATGATCTTGAGCCCGAGGTCGAGTGCGACTTCGTCCGAGAGCGAGAGCGGACCGACCGGCATGCCGGCCATCTTGGCGCAGTTCTCGATCATCGCCGGCGGCACGCCTTCGAGGAACATCTCGTTGCCTTCGGCGACGTAGCGGCCGACGCAGCGATTGGCGAAGAAGCCGCGGCTGTCGTTGACGACGATCGGCGTCTTGCCGATCTGCCGGACGTAATCGAGCGCGGTCGCGAGCGCGAGGTCGCCGGTGTTCTTGCCCTTGATGATCTCGACCAGCATCATCTTCTCGACCGGCGAGAAGAAGTGGATGCCGACGAATTTGCCCTGGTCCTTGAAGCCCTCGGCCAGCGAGGTGATCGGCAGCGTCGAGGTGTTCGACGCGAAGATCACGTCCGGCTTCATATGCTCCTGCGCCTTCGCGAAGGTATCAGCCTTGACCTTGCGATCCTCGAACACGGCCTCGATGACGAGGTCGACGTCCTTGAGTGCAGCATAATCGGCAGTCGGCGTAATGCGCGCGAGCAGCGCGTCGGCGTCACCGGGCTTGGCGCGGCCCTTCTTGATCTGCTCCTCGATCACCTTCTGAGCATGCGCCTTGCCCTTGTCGGCACTCTCCTGGTCGCGGTCGATCAGGACGACGTCGAGACCGGCGCGGGCCGAGACGTAGCCGACGCTCGCACCCATGAAGCCGGCGCCGATCACCGCGATCTTCTTCACCTTGGTCGGGGCTACGTCCTTCGGGCGGCGCGCGCCCTTGTTCAGCTCCTGCATCGACAGGAACAGGCTGCGGATCATCGCGGCTGCTTCCTTCGAACGCAGCACCGAGGTGAAGTAGCGCGACTCGACGCGCAGCGCGGCGTCGATCGGCAACTGCAGGCCTTCATAGACGCAGCTCATGATCGCGCGCGCGGCCGGATAATTGTCGTAGGTCTCCCGGCGATAGATCGCGTTGCCAGCCGGGAACATCATCATGCCGGCCTTGGAGAACACCGGACCGCCCGGCAGCTTGAAGCCCTTCTCGTCCCAGGGCGCGACCGCCTTGCCGCCACCCTTGATCCAGTCCTTCGCCGCCTTGACGAGGTCGCCTGCGGGAACGATGGCGTGAATCAGATTAAGCGCCTTGGCCTTCTCGACCGTGACCGGATCGCCCTTGAGCAGGATCGTCATCGCGTCCTGCGGCGGCACCAGGCGCGGCAAGCCCAGCGGGCCCCCGGCGCCCGGGGGCCGGGCCCCCATGACAGCGGGGAGGCCGACGCCCGGGGGGGGGTTTTTCGCCGCCGCCCGGGAGTGGCAGGACAGCGTGAGGAA
>NZ_JBVVPO010000041.1:0-20832 GCF_055811795.1 Bradyrhizobium sp. MI1.7 | reverse complement strand
TCCTTTTTTGATACTCTTTTTACTGCTGCTGTTCCTCCCGCGCGTCGTCCCCGCTACTCTTTGGCTGTCTCCCGCGGCCCCCCGCCCCCCCCCCGGGGGGGGGGGGCGGGGGGGCGGCCCCCCGGGCGCCGGGGAACAGGCCGACCTTGACCTCGGGCAGGCCGAGGCGCGTCTTGGGATTTTCCGCCGCGACGCGGTAGTGGCAGCACAGCGTGATCTCGAAACCGCCGCCGAGCGCGAGGCCGTTGATCGCGGCCGCCCACGGCTTGCCGGAGGTCTCGATCGAACGCAGCACCTGCGAGAAGCGCCGGCTCTGGTCGAACAGCATCTGGTTTGCGGCGGTCTCGTCCTGCTCCTTCAAGACCTTGGCGTAGGCCTGGTTCATGCCCTCGAGCATCGACAGGTCGGCGCCGGCGCAGAACGCCTCCTTGGCGGAGGTGATGACGACGCCCTTCACGGCGGCGTCGGCCGTGGTTTCCTTGACGATCGCATCGAGCTCGCTGGTCGAGGTCTCGTCGAGCACGTTCATCGAACGGCCCGGGATGTCCCAGGTGACGAGCGCGATGCCGTCGGAATCGGTCTCAACCCTAAAGTTCTTGTAAGCCATGTTGGTTGCTCCTCGGTGCCGCAGCCGATCTCAGGCGCGGCGGTTGACTTGAGATCTCGTAGGATGGGCAAAGGCGCTCTTGCGCCGTGCCCACCATCCTTCGCGGAGACAGCAATGGTGGGCACGCTTCGCTTTGCCCACCCTACGGCAGCTCGTTAGACGCGCTCGATGATGGTCGCGGTGCCCATGCCGCCGCCGATGCACAGCGTCACCAAGGCGGTCGCCTTGTTGGTGCGCTCGAGCTCGTCGAGCACGGTGCCCAAAATCATCGCGCCGGTGGCGCCAAGCGGATGGCCGAGTGCGATCGCGCCGCCATTGACGTTGATCTTGGCGTTGTCGATGTCGAAGGCCTGGATGTAGCGCAGCACGACGGAGGCGAAGGCTTCGTTGAGCTCGAACAGGTCGATGTCCGACTTCTTCATGCCCGAACGCGCGAACAGCTTCTCGGTGACGTCGACCGGACCGGTCAGCATCATCGCCGGCTCGGAGCCGACATTGGCGAAGGCGCGGATCTTTGCGCGCGGCTTCAGGCCGTACTTGCTACCCGCTTCCTTGCTGCCGAGCAGCACGGCGCCGGCGCCGTCGACGATACCCGACGAGTTGCCGGCGTGGTGCACGTAGTTCACGCGCTCGATTTCCGGGTGCGACTGCACCGCGACGCCGTCAAAGCCGCCCATCTGCGCCATCATCGTGAACGACGGCTGAAGCTGTGCCAGCGACTGCATCGTCGTCGAGGGCCGCATGTGCTCGTCCTTGGCGAGGATGGTGAGGCCGTTGATGTCCTTCACGGGCACGATGGACCTGTTGAACCGGCCCTCGTCCCAGGCCTTGCCGGCGCGCTGCTGGCTCTGCACGGCATAGGCGTCGACGTCGTCGCGCGAGAAGCCGTACTTCGTGGCGATCAGATCGGCCGAGACGCCCTGCGGCATGAAGTAGGCCGGCACCGCCATCGACGGGTCCATCGGCCAGGCGCCACCGGAGGCGCCGATGCCGACGCGGCTCATGGATTCGGCGCCGCCACCGATCACCAGCTCATGCTGGCCGCTCATCACCTGGGCTGCGGCAAAATTCACGGCGTCGAGGCCGGAAGCACAGAAGCGGCTGATCTGCACGCCGGGCACGGCTTCGCCTAGGCCGGCCTTGAGCGCGGCGAAGCGCGCGATATCGCTGCCGGCTTCGCCGACGGGGTCGACCACGCCGAGCACGACGTCGTCGACGGAATCTTCCGGCAAGTTGTTGCGGTCCTTCAGCGCCTTCAGCGGCACGGTGGCGAGCGCGAGCGCCGTCACCTCGTGCAGCGCGCCGTCTGCCTTGCCGCGGCCGCGCGGGGTTCGGACGTGGTCGTAAATATAGGCATCTGCCATGGGAGCCTCCTGATTGCAGTTATTGGTTACGACCGCGGCGCGGTCGGATCATTGGCGAAGCGGGAAGCCTCAGAAAGCTTCCGCCGGCAGTTCCATGATGGTGGCGCAGCCGGCCTGGATGCGCGCGAGATTGGCGGCGGTCTCCGGCAGCATGCGCTCCATGAAGAAGCGGCCGGTGACGAGCTTGGTCGAGAGATAGGGCGTCGCTCCGCTCGCGGCAATCTTCGCCTGCGTCACCTTGGCCATCTTCGCCCACATGTAGCCGAGCGCGACGAAGCCGAAGAGATGCAGGTAATCGGTTGCGGCAGCGCCCGCATTGTCCGGCTTCGCCATCGCGTTCTGCATCAGCCAGGTCGTGGCCTGCTGGAGATGGCCGAGCGAGGCCGAGAGCGGGGTGATGAATGGCTTGAGCGCCTCGTCGCCGCCGTTCTCCTTGGCGAAGGCCATGACCTCGCCGAAGAAGGCCATGATGGCACGGCCGCCGTCGCGCGGCAGCTTGCGGCCGACGAGGTCGAGCGCCTGGATGCCGTTGGCGCCTTCATAGATCATGGCGATGCGGGCATCGCGCACGAACTGCTCCATGCCCTGCTCGGCAATGTAGCCGTGGCCGCCATACATCTGCTGCGCCTGCACCGCGTTGGCAAAGCCGTAATCGGTGAGGAAGCCCTTCAGCACGGGCGTCATCAGGCCCATGTGGTCGTCGGCGGCCTGGCGGTCCTTGGGATCTTCGGAGCGATGGGCGACGTCGCTCTTCAGCGCGGTCCACATCACGAAGGCGCGCGCCGCCTCGTTGAAGGCGCGGATCGAGAGCAGCGTGCGGCGCACGTCGGGATGCACGATGATCGGGTCGGCCTGCTTGTCCGGCGCCTTCACGCCGGTCAGCGAGCGGCCCTGGATGCGCTCGCGGGCATAGGCGACCGCGTTCTGATAGGCGACCTCGGACTGCGCGAGACCCTGAACGGCGACGCCGAGGCGGGCCTCGTTCATCATCACGAACATGCCCTGCATGCCCTTGTTCTCTTCGCCGATCAGCCAGCCGGTGGCGCTGTCGTAGTTCATCACGCAGGTGGAATTGCCGTGAATGCCCATCTTGTGCTCGATCGAGCCGCACACCACGCCGTTGCGTGCGCCGACCGAACCATCGGCATTGACCATGAATTTCGGCACCACGAACAGCGACACGCCCTTGATGCCGGCCGGTGCGCCCTCGATGCGGGCGAGCACGAGGTGGATGATGTTGGGGGCGAGGTCATGCTCACCGGCCGAGATGAAGATCTTCGTGCCCGTGATCTTGAAGCTGCCGTCGGGCTGGCGGACCGCCTTGGTGCGGAGCATGCCGAGATCGGTGCCGCAATGCGGCTCGGTCAGGTTCATGGTGCCGGTCCACTCGCCCGCCACCATCTTCGGCACGTAGGTCTGCTTCTGCTCAGGCGAGCCGTGCACGATCAGCGCCGCGGTCGCGCCCATGGTGAGGCCGCCATACATCGAGAACGCCATGTTGGCGGAGATCTGGAATTCGTTGACCGCCTGGCTCAGCGTCACCGGCAGACCCTGGCCGCCGAACTCGGTCGGCGCCGACAGGCCAAGCCAACCGCCCTCTGCCACTTGCTTGAAGGCGTCCTTGAAGCCCTTCGGCGTGGTGACGCTGCCGTCATCGGCGCGCTTGCAGCCTTCGAGATCGCCCACACGATTCAGCGGCTGCAGCACCTCTTCGGCGAGCTTGGCGGCTTCGCCGAGAATGGCTTCGCGCACGTCGCTCGACGCGTCGGAGAAGCCGGCGAGATTGTCGTAGCGATCGATCTGGAAGACGTCGTTGAGCAGGAAGTTCACGTCTTCGACGGGGGCTTTGTAGATCGGCATGATGGTCTCCCGGCAGGCGGTCTGAAGTGATGATGTTGACTTATGATTGAGCGGCGGCCAACTGCTCCGCCATCAGGCGGTGCAGCATGTTGATCGCCTTGAGCGGACGCACCATCACCTTGAAATTGGTGATGCGTCCCTCGGCATCGAAGGTGATGATGTCGACACCGTTGATCTCGATGCCGTCGATGACATTCTTGAATTCGAGCACCGCGCCATTGGCGCTTTTCCACTCGCCGACATAGGTGAAGCCGGGACCGCCGAGCACCTTCTCGGCACTGGCGAGATATTTGAAGGTGATGTCGCGTCCACGCTGCGGCGAATGCACCACGGGGCTTTCGAACACGGCGTCAGGATGGAGCAGGTCCCAGAGCGCGGCGCGGTCGTGGGACTTCATAAAGGCGTACCAGGAATCGAGGCCGGTCATTCTCAGGTGCCTCCCTTAGTCAAAGGCCTTCTTGATCAAAGGCCTTGGCAAAAACGCGAAAACAACCCCATGCACAGTAGCGCGATGGCCGATAAGGGCGGGTCTGAAGCCCGCCTCATATGCACATTGACGCATATGCACCGATGCGCATAAAGTCAAGTCAATTGGTCGGGACCTCGAAATGGAGCTGGTGCCATGGCGCTCGGCGACGCAATCCTCGCATGCCTGACGGAACGTCCGATGACGGGCTACGAGCTCGCCAAGACATTCGATTCCTCGATCGGCTTCTTCTGGAAAGCCGACCACCAGCAAATCTACCGCGAGCTCTCGAAGCTGCGCGACCGCGGCTACATCCAGGGCCGCGAGGTCGTGCAATCGGGCAAGCCCAACAAACTGATTTATACGCTGACTCCCGAGGGCCGAACAGCGCTGCGGCACTGGGCCGCGCGGCCGAGCACACCGCCCTCGATCAAGGACGACCTGCTGGTGCGGCTGCACGCGCTCGACAGCATCGACATCGAGCCCATGCGCACCGATCTGATGGCCCGGCTGGAGCACCACCGCGACCGGCACGAGAATTACGAGCGGATCCTCAAGAAGCGATTTCCCGAGGGCTCGGCGTCGGGCGTGCTCGACCTCGGCAATCTGCTGCTGCTTCAGCTCGGTGCCCGCCACGAGCAGATGGTGGCCGATTTCTGCGAAGAGGCGCTCCAGGCGCTATCGGCGATGAGCGGCAAGGGCGCGGTCGTGCCGCTGGAGGACGGCAAGCGCGAGGGGAAAGGCTAGCTCTTCAGCGCCCTTAGTACTTCGTGACAACAGGCCTATCCCAGTTGAACCGGACATTGACGCCGGCGCGGACGATGTCGTCCGTCAGCCTGACGTCGCGCGTGACGGCGCCGCTGATCGGCGGATCGACATATCGTTTGCTGCCAAAATCGACGTGCACATATTCGAGCTTGAGGGTCACGGCGCCCCAGGTATCGACATAGGCCGCCCATTCACCACCGAGCCCGGCCGCCAGGCCGGTGCGGGTATGGGAGCTGGTGACCTGCACCACTTGGTTGGACACGGTGACCTCGGTACCGGCGAAGGCGATACCGGCCGTGCCATAGATCAGAAACTGATCGAGCGCGTAACCGACACGGCCGCGGAACATATCGATCCATTTTTCCCGCGTGCCGCTCGTCACCCCGACGTTGAAGGGCGGCAGATCCTGCACCTTGCCGTGCTGGTTGGTCCATGACGCGTCGTTCTCGAAGCCGAGCACGGTCTTTTCGATCTGGAAATCGCAGCCGAAGACGCCGCCCGCGACGGCAGCACCGCTGAGATTGAAAGTCCCTGTGATCGTTGGCCCGGAGTCGTCGCCGGCGCGCCGGACATGCTCGCTCTTGCCCCAGTTGCCGCCGCCCTGGATGCCGACATAGCAGCTGGTCCAATTGTATCCCGCGGGCGCCGGTGCCTTCACCGCAGGCGCTGCCGCCGGGGCATCGGCGGCAACAGCATGCGATGCCAGTCCGGCCGCCATCGCGGCCACGAGCAACCTTTTCATGTCAGCCAACAATCCAGTCAGGCAAGAACCCGCCCGTGGATCGGGCCGCTCTCTATCCATTGAGACGTGCGGACCGGGCGCGTGGCGAAATCTTTGTCGGGACGCAGCTTTGGGGCGGGGCCAGCGGCGGCAATCGGGTTCCCGGCGCCCAACTTTAAGACACCGGCAACGCGTTCCTTAACCCGTTATTTACCGTAACAGGAAAAAGTCGGTTTTCGAGGCAGACGACCCGCGCCAAATCCGATTGTCTTCACAACCGGCACGCGTGGGGAGGCTGGAGGCGCCGGGTGGGGCGCCGGAGTCGGAACCGGACAGAGTCATGAATTCGCGCGTATCGTGGAGTGTTGACGGCATCGATCCATCCGTCAGGGAGCGGGCCGAAGCTGCTGCGCGTCGTGCCGGCATGTCACTCAACGATTGGCTGAACTCCACGCTCGGCGAGACGGCCCCGCCGAATTTTCGCGGACCTTACGATCAACGCCAAGAACAACGTCAAGACCAGCGTCAAGAGCAGCGCCAGGATCAGCGCCCGCAACAGATGCCGAGCCAGGAGAGCCGCGACGTCGCCGATATCCACCAGCGGCTCGACGCGATCACCCAGCAGATCGAACGGATTTCAAAGCCCGCGCCGCGCCAAGATGCTTCACGACAGGACGCGTCGCGACCAGACGTCTCGCGCGAGCAGGGCGTCGCGCGCCAGCTCAACGACGCGATCTCGCGGCTCGATGCGCGGCTGTCGCAAATCTCAAAGCCGCAGCAGCCTCAGCGGCCGGCACCGGCTCCGGCACCCGTCGAGACGCGCCAGCGCCAGGCCGATATGGTCGAGCGCGCGGCCGCACAGGTCTATCGCAATTCACCTCCCTTGAGCCCCGCGTCGTTCGACGTTGCCGTCGCCGAGATCACGGCACGGCAGAGCGAGCTCGACGGCTTTACGCCGCGGCAGATGCCGCCACGCGCCGCGCCCTCGATTGCACCGACGGCAGCTCCTTTCGCGCCCCCGATGGCGCCGCCCGCGCCTGCCTATGCGCCGCCGCCCCCGCAGCCGGGGCCGGATTTTTCGTCGCTCGAGCGCCATCTGCTCAAGATCACGAGCCAGATCGAGTCGCTTCAGCGCCCTGACAACACCGAGCAGGCGATCAACGCTTTCCGCAGCGAGCTTGCCGAGATCCGCCACGCCATCACCGAGGCGATGCCGCGCCGCGCGATCGAATCTATCGAGAATGAGATCCGCTCGCTGCACCGTCGCATCGACGAGACCCGCTCGTCCGGGACGGACGGCCAGGTCCTGTCGGGCATCGAGCACGCGTTGTCCGAGATCAAGCAGGTGCTGCGCACGCTGACGCCGGCCGAGCAGCTCACCGGCTATGACGAGGCGATCCGCAACCTCGGCGCCAAGCTCGATCTGATCCTGCGCGCCAATGACGACCCGTCGACGGTGCGCCAGCTCGAAGGCGCGATCTCGGCGCTGCGCGGCATCGTCTCCAACGTCGCCTCCAACGAAGCCCTGGCGCGTCTTTCCGATGACGTGCAGCTGCTGTCCTCCAAGGTCGACCAGGTCACCCGCTCGTCCGGCCCCAGCGACAGCTTTGCGGTACTGGAGCAGCGCATCGCGGCCCTCACCGCCGCGCTGGAAACGCGCGAGCGGCCGCAGCCCACCGAGAGCAGCGAGCATCTCGAAGCCGCGATCCGCGCGCTGTCGGACCGTTTCGACCGCATGCAGGTCGGCAACGATTCCGCGTCGACCTTTGCGCATCTCGAACAGCGGGTCTCGTATCTGCTGGAGCGGATCGAGGCCGCCTCCGATCCGCGCAACGGCAATCTAAGCCGCGTCGAGGACGGGCTGCACGACATCCTGCGGCATCTGGAGCGGCAGCAGGCGACCTATTCCGCCCTCGCCGAAAGCCGCAATTCGGCGCCGTCTGCCGATCCCGGCATGGTCGATCTGGTCAAGCGCGAGCTCTCCGACATCCGCTTCAGCCAGGCCGAGACCAACCGCAGCACCCAGGATTCGCTCGAGGCCGTGCACAGCGCGCTCGGCCATGTCGTCGATCGCCTCTCGATGATCGAGGGTGATCTGCGCGCGGTGCGCACGGCGCCGCCGGCACCCGCACCGCAGCCGATGCCCAGTTCGACGTCCATGTCGATGCCAATGGCCGCGCCCATGGAGCCCCCGCCTGTCGCGCGCGAGCCGTGGCAGCAGCCACAGCAGCAGCCGAAATACGATCCGAAGCCAGAGCTGCAGAACCCGGCCGCCGCGCAACAGCCGCCACAGGGCGCCTTCGTCGCCGCGCCGCGCGAATTCCATGCCGCCGCACCGGCCGCGCCGCCGCCGGTGCCAACCGCACCGCCCGTTCCGCCGCGTGCGATCAGCGAGATCCTCGAGCCGCACACGGCGCCCGCGCGCGCCGCGCTCGCACCGGAATTGCCGCCGGACCATCCGCTCGAGCCGGGCACACGGCCGGGCGGCCGCGTCGCCACGCCCTCGGAGCGCATTGCCGCGTCCGAAAGCGCGATCAGCGAAATCCCCGCCGCGCCGAAAGAGCCGGTGTCGTCGTCGAGCTTTATCGCGGCCGCACGCCGCGCCGCGCAGGCCGCCGCCGCGCAGCCGGAAAAGCCGGCCCGCGGTGCCAAGGCAAGTGCAAAGGCAGCTGCCAAGGCGGCCATCGCAGGCCGCGCCAAGGACACGGGCCAGGAAGGCGGCTCGACCATCACCTCGAAGATCCGCTCGCTGCTGGTCGGCGCCAGCGTGGTCGTGATCGTGCTCGGCACCTTCAAGATGGCGATGAATCTGCTCGATGGCGGCAGCCCGCCGCCGTCACCGCAGGCGATGGAGAATTCGTCGAGCGCGCCCGCGCCGCAGGCTCCGCCGCCGCCGGTCGAGGCCAGGCCTGCCACGCCCGAGCAGGTCACGCCGTCGATGACCTCGCCGACGCCGATCGGGAAGCAGTCGCTGAATAATCCCGCGCCCGCTCCCGTGGCAGGGTCGGGCAGCTCGGCTTCGGTCGAAATCCCGCCGGTCCCCGCGACGCCACCACCGCCTGCGGCGAGCAACGACGTCACCGGCGCGCTGTCGGGCGCGAGCCGCGCGAGGCTCGGTATGATCCAGGTGCCGCCGAGCGAGAAGCTCCCTGACGGCATCGGCGGTCCGGTGCTGCGCACCGCCGCGATGAAGGGCGATGCGACCGCGGCCTACGAGATCGGCGTGCGCTTTGCCGAGGGCAAGGGCGTCGCTGCGAATTACGATGAAGCCGCCAAATGGTACGACCGCGCGGCGCAGGCCGGCGTGGTGCCCGCGACCTTCCGCCTCGGCACGCTCTATGAGAAGGGCCTCGGGGTGAAGAAGGACGCCGACATCGCCCGCCGCTACTACACGCAGGCCGCCGAGCGCGGGAACGCCAAGGCGATGCACAATCTCGCGGTGCTCGACGCCGATGGCGGCGGACGCGGCGCCAATTACAAGAGCGCGGCGCAGTGGTTCCGCAAGGCCGCCGATCGCGGCGTCGCCGACAGCCAGTTCAACCTCGGCATCCTCTATGCCCGCGGTATCGGCGTGGAGCAGAACCTCGCCGAATCCTACAAATGGTTCACTCTCGCAGCCGCCCAGGGTGACGCGGATGCGTCCGGCAAGCGCGACGACGTCGCCAAGCGGCTCGATCCGCAGTCGCTCGCCGCCGCCAAGCTCGCGATCCAGACTTTCAGCGCCGAGCCGCAGCCTGACGATGCCGTCAATGTTCCTGCCCCGAACGGCGGCTGGGACAGCGCGCCGCAGGCAAACGCAAAGCCCGCGCCGAAGCCGGTCGCGACCAAGCGCTCGGCCTCGGCGGCGCACTAAAGCGCACTCTCACTCCTCATGGTGAGGAGCGCGCCCTGGCGCGCGTAGCGGACGATGCTTCGCATCGCCGCGAGAACCATGCAGGCCCCCACCACCGATCCGGGCCTCGCCCTTCGAGACGCCTGCTGCGCAGGCTCCTCAGGGTGAGGGGAGACAGCTCGCGCGCCACGTTCACCACGCCCTAAATTCATGGTCCCGCCCGACAACGAATTCCGCTATTGAAGGGCGCGGCAATCGTTCCGACCGTCCGGCGAGCATTCCCGCGCAATCGATCCATTTCGCCGGAGTGTGGTCCTTCGATGCAGCTCTATCTCCCGATCGCCGATCTGCCGGTCAACATCTTCCTGGTGCTGGCGATGGGTGCGGCGGTTGGCTTCGTCTCCGGCATGTTCGGGATCGGCGGCGGCTTCCTGATGACGCCGCTTCTGATCTTCATCGGGATCACTCCGGCGGTCGCGGTCGCCTCCGTTGCGAGCCACATCGCGGCGTCCTCCTTTTCCGGTGCGTTGTCCTACTGGCGGCGGCGCGCGATCGACCCGGCGCTCGCGAGCGTGTTGTTATGCGGCGGTGTCACCGGCACGGCGCTCGGGGTGTGGTCCTTCACGCAGCTTCGTGCGCTCGGCCAGCTCGATCTGATGATCGCGTTGTCCTACGTGGTGCTGCTCACCACGGTCGGCAGCCTGATGTTCTCCGAGGGCCTGCGCGCCCTGATGCGGACCCGTCGCGGCGCGGTGCCGCCACGGCGCACGCACAGCTGGATCCACGGCCTGCCGCTGAAAATGCGGTTCAAGCGCTCGAAGATCTACCTCTCGGTTATTCCTGTCGTGATCGTCGGCATCGTGATCGGCTTCATCGGCGCCATCATGGGCATCGGCGGCGGCTTCATCCTGGTGCCGATCATGATCTATCTGCTGCGGGTGCCGACTTCGACCGTGATCGGGACCTCGATGGTCCTGACGCTGGTCACGATGCTGTTCGCGACCTTGCTGCACGCGGTGACCAATCACCTCGTCGACGCGGTGCTGGCGCTGATCCTGATGGTCGGCGGCGTCACCGGCGCGCAGTTCGGCGCCCGCGCCGGCCAGAAGATCCGCGGCGAGCAGCTGCGGCTGTTGCTGGGCCTGCTGATCCTTTCGGTCGGCGTCCGCTTCGCCATCGAGCTGGTGATCCGGCCCGAGGATCTCTTCACCATCCGTGAATTGGGAGTGAGCGGATGATGCGCGCAGCTCTCGCAGTCCTTCTCGTCCTGCTGCTGGGCTCAGCCGCGCGTGCCGAGCGACTGATCGTGTCGGTCTCCAACCATCGCGTCACGGTGACGCCGAACTATTCCGGCGAGGAACTGGTGCTGTTCGGCTCGGTCGAGAAGGACGCCTCCACGCCCGCGGATCGAAAGAGCTACGATCTCGTCGTCACCGTGATGGGCCCGCGCGCCGACATGGTCACGCGGCGCAAGGAGCGTACCTTCGGCATCTGGATCAACACCGACTACCGGCAGTTCCTGGCGGTGCCGAGCTATCTCGCGCTGTTCGCCAACCGCCCCTTCGATGTCATCACCTCGCCCGAGATCGCGCGGCGGCAGCAGATCGGGCTCAACAACGTGCTGCTGACCCAACGGGTCAGCGGCGACTATGCCGACGTGGTGCCGAACGATGCGTTCCGCTCGGCCTTCATCCGCCTGCGAACCCAGAAAGGTCTCTATCGCGAGGACCCGAGCGCGGTGACGTTCCTGACACCGACGCTGTTTCGTACCGGCATTCCACTGCCGGAGGAGGTGCCGATCGGCACCTATGAGGTGGAAATCAAGCTGTTCGCGAACGGCGCGTTGGTCACCAAGACCGAGACCGCGTTCGAGATCGTCAAGGTCGGCTTCGAGCAGTTCGTCGCGACCAGCGCGCGGCAGCACGGCCTGATCTACGGCCTCGCGACGGCCGCGATGGCGCTGATGACGGGGTGGATGGCGTCGATCGTGTTTCGGAAGGATTAGCGTCCGTCATTGCGAGGAGCACCACTCTCTCCTCCCGTCATCGCCCGGCTCGACCGGGCGATCCAGTATTCCAGAGGCCTTCGTCGAATAGCTCGCTCTCGCAACGACCGCCGCGGCGTACTGGATGCCCCGGTCAAGCCGGGGCATGACAGCTGAGCCTCACGGCGCCTCAACCACCGTCGGCAGGCCCGGCTCCAGCAATCGCAACCGGGTCCCGAAGCCGAGCACATCAAAGGTCTTGCGCAGATCCTCGCCGTCCTGGCGGAAATGCGCCCAGCCCTCGGTATGCAATGGCACGATCATCGCATCCGGAAAGGCGCGCGCCGTCTCGATGGTGTCGTTGGTGTCCATGGTGAGATGGAACGGCCCACGCGTTTGCGCCGCGCCCGCGAACGGCAGCACCACGCCGCATTTGAAGCGGCGCGCGACCTCGGCGACGCCGTCGAACCAGGTGGTGTCGCCGCTGATGTAGACGTCGCTCGTGTCCGTCCGGCTCGAGGACACCACGAAGCCGATGACGTCGCCCGACAGCGGCTCGATGCCGGCCGGGCCGTGGCGCGCCGGCGTCGCGGTGATCGTCAGGGTGTTGCCGTCACGGTCCTTCAGATGCGAGGTCGCCCAGGGCGCGAGGCCCTCGACATGGCCGCCCAGGCGTTTTGCGCCGGCCTCGGTGGTCAGCACGCGCTTTGCGTGTTTGAGAAACGCGCGGCCGGAATTGTCGAGATTGTCCGAGTGCTGGTCGTGGCTGAGCAGGACGGCATCGATCGGGCCGATCGCGTCGGCCTTCAGTGCGGGGCCGATCGTCTTTTCCAGCGTCACATGCGGCAGCTGGTAGGCGCCGGGCGCATCGAAGGTCGGGTCAGTGAGCAGGCGGAAGCCGTCGATCTCGATCAGCGCGGTAGGGCCGCCGATCAGGGTGATGGAAATGGGCATCAGAAAGCTCCTCTTACGCAACGGGCTTTGCGGGGCGCGTCACCAGGTAAATTCCGAGCGCGACCGGGATGATGCCGAGCAGGTCGCGGGCCTCGACATGCTCACCGAGCACGATGTAGGCGAACAGCATGCCGAGCGGCGGCATCAGGAAATGATAGGCGCTCGCAGCCGTTGCGCCACACACTTTCAGGAGATGAAACCAGAGCCAGTAGGCGAGGATCGAGCCGCCGAGCACGAGGAACGCGAAGGCGCCGACCAGGCCCGGGGTGAAATCAATTGCGTGGACGTCGGCGAAGGTGAACGCGACCGGCGTCAGCACGATGCCGGCGGCGAGGTTCTGCACGCCGTTGCCGATCCACAGGCTTCCCTTCGGCGCGAGCAGCTTGAACAGAATCGTGCCGGCGACGATGGAGGCGAGCGAGGCCAGGGTGAAGACGATGCCGTGCAGGGAGTCTGTGCCGACCGACAGGCGATGCCAGACGATCAGGGTGACGCCGGTGATGCCGAGCAGGAGACCGCCCGCCTTGCGCCAAGTCATGCCTTCGCCAAGCAGCAACGCAGCGAGCGCCGCCGTGAATACTGGATTGGCCGAGACGATCAGGCCGCCGAGGCCGGCGGAGACCGATTGCAGGCCGGTGTAGCCGAGCCCGAGATAGAGTGCGTTGTTGGCGATGCCGAGCACGGCAAAGATCGCGGCATCGCGCCAGGACAATGACCAGCCATCACCGCGGATCAGCGTCGCACCGAGGATCAAAATGCCGGCAAGCGAGAAGCGCGCGGCGAGCAGGATCAGCGGCGGGCAATGGGTGACGCCGATCTTGCCGGCGACGAAGGCATAGCTCCAGAGCAGGCAAAACAGTCCGATGGCGAGCGGCAGCGTGTTGAACCGGCTGGGGGCTGCGGGAAGCGAGGTGGCGAGCGACATGAGGGCATTCTCCTGAGCCCTCGATCTAGGGAGACGGCTTGTCATTTGGAAATTAAATGATTAACTTCCAATCAGTGGATTTTCGAATGGAGGCGGCCATGCTCGACCTGGAGCTCCTGCGCAGCTTCGTCTCGGTGGTCGAGGCCGGCGGCTTCACCCGCGCCGGCGAGCGCGTCCACCGCACGCAATCGACCGTCAGCCAGCAGATCAAGCGGCTGGAGGAGGACGTCGGCCAGGTGCTCTTGCACCGTGACGGCAAGGACGTGCGCCCCACTGAGGCCGGCGAACGGCTGCTGTCCTACGCGCGACGGCTGCTCACGCTCGCCGAGGAGGCGCGCGACGTGCTGCGCGAGCCCGACAGCGAGGGCGCGATCCGGCTCGGCATCCCCGAGGATTTTGCGGCGTACCGGCTGGCAAAACTGCTCGGCGCCTTCTCGCGCTCACATCCGGGTCTGCGAATGGACGTGCGCGCCGACCAGAGCAAGAACCTGTCCCGCGACCTCGAACGCGGCGAGCTCGACCTCGCCTTGTTCAAGCGTGAGGCCGGCGCGAAAGGCGCTATCGCGGTGTGGCCGGAGCGGGTGCACTGGGTCACGAGCAAGAGCCATCCGGTCGACGTCAACGCCTCGTCCGTGCCGCTGATCGGATTTCCGCTCGGCTGTCTCTATCGCGCCGGCGCCATCCACGCGCTGGAAAGCGCGGGCCGCGCCTGGCACATGTCCTATTCGTCATCGAGTCTCGCGGGCATCCAGGCTGCGGTCGCAGCCGGCATGGGCTTAAGCATCCTGTCGGAGATGTCGATCCAGTCCGACCACCGCGTGCTGACCGCCAAGGACGGCTTTGAGCCGATCAACCGGACCGAAGTGGCGCTGATGGCCTCGCCCGGTGCCAGCCCCGCAACGCTGCGGCTGGCGGATCGGCTCGCGGAGTTCTGCGACAATGTACAGGCCAAGGCGGCGTGATCACGCCGCGGCAATCACCGTGAGCTCCGGCCACAACGCCTTCCATCGCGCGGCCTTCACCGCGTAACTCGCCGCAGAGAAGTTCGGGCCCGGATTGGGCCGCGCGATCAATCCGGCTATGTCGTCGAAGCCGCGCGGCGCGTAGACCTCGTAGCCGTCGCCTCCGTGCCTCACACCGACTTGCGTGTTCTGGGTGAGGAAACGGTCGATGCCGTCGGTCGAGCAGGTGAGAGGCGGATAGGGCAGGCCGTGCTTGCCGGGATACCAAAGGTGCACGCGCGCCTGGTTGCGGGTCTCGATCTTGACGCCGAGATGCGCGAGCCGCGCATGCAGCGTGCGGATCACGGTGTCCTCCGCCTCCCATGAGGTGTCTGGATCGAAATAGAACACGTCGTAATCGGCGATGCCATGATCGACCGCGCGGTCCGTGAGTACGTTCCACGCCGTCTGCACCAGGCACCCCGACACCAGCCACGCATCGGGAAGCGCGAGCGAGGCGAGCTCGCCGATGATTGCAACATTGACTGGGTTCTTCAGCGCCAGCGTGAGGAAGCGGTCGCGATCCATCGCGGCCATCATTCACGCGCCGGCATCGTACGCCGCTCGTGCGGTCTTCGAGGCGAGGCCGCGCCAGCGCCGCCGCAGGAACGGCTCGACGATCGCGCGCTTCGCCTTGGACAGGCGGATCAGCACGATCGGATAGTCGGCGTAGTGATCGGTGAAATAAAAGATTCTTGGCTGGCTCTCGACCAGCATGGCGCGCTCGTCGATTGGAACGTCGGGCACGACGAGGCTGTCGCCGTCCTCCTTCAGCCGCGCCAGCATCTTCTTGCGCACTTTCAGCGCGGGCGTGCCGTAGGAGGTGCCGTCCTCGACCTCCGGCCACGTCAGTGCAAATTTTCTGACGTCGTCGAAGGTCATTTGATCAAGACCTTGGGATCAGCTCAGTGCACGGCGGTGAAGAACCGCGCGAGCCGGAAGCCGGAGAGCCAGGTCCACACCGGCTGGCCGCGCATGCCGAGATCCCAGGAGCCGAGCACGGCATCCGCGCGTCCGACCAGATTGTCGATCGGCAGCAGACCGACGCCGCCGGAGCGCAGGGGCACGCGGCTGTCGGCGGAATTGTCGCGGTTATCGCCGAGCACGAAGAGGTGGCCGGGCGGCACCGTCACTTCAGGCGTGTTGTCGAGCGGACCGTTGTCGCGCATCTTGAAGATCAGATGCGACACGCCGTTCGGCAGGGTCTCGATGTAGCGGTAGGCCGGCTCGCTGCCGCCATTGTCGTCTTCGGCGGCGCCGACGCCATCCGGCTTCAGCTCGGCGGGACGGTCGTTGATGAAGAGCTGGCCCTGCCGCATCTGGATGCGGTCTCCGGGCAGACCCACGACGCGCTTGACCCAGGCCTGCGAGCGATCGCCGGGCCAGCGGAACACGACGACGTCGCCCTGCTTCGGCGTCTCCGCGAAGACGCGGCCGCTTTCGGGCAGGTTGATCTGGATCGGCAGCGACGAGGTGCCGTAGCCATAGGGGAATTTCGAGGCGAGCAGCGCATCGCCGATCAGGAGCGTCGGCTCCATCGAACCCGACGGTACATAGAACGGCTCGGCGAGTGCGCCCTTGGCGATGAACACGGCGGCGACGATGCCGGCGAGCTGCATCAGCTGACCAGCCCAGCCGCTGCTCTTCCGCTTGGCGGTGACAGTTACCTTCTCAACGCTCATGCGCCCGTTCCACCAACTGTAATACGTTCCATCAGAAGCGACGGCTGGCCGACGCCGACGGGCACGCCCTGACCGTTCTTGCCGCAGGTGCCGATGCCGGTATCCAGCGCGAGATCGTTGCCGATCATGCGGATGCGATGCAGGTCGGTCGGCCCGTTGCCGATCAGCATGGCGCCCTTCAGCGGCGCGCCAATCTTGCCGTTCTCGATCTTGTAGGCCTCGGTGCACTGGAACACGTATTTGCCCGAGGTGATGTCGACCTGGCCGCCGCCGAAATTCGCGGCGAAGACGCCGTTCTTCACGGAGGCGAGGATCTCGGCCGGATCGCGGTCGCCCGCGAGCATGTAGGTGTTGGTCATGCGCGGCATCGGCACATGGGCGTAGCCCTGGCGGCGGCCGTTGCCGGTCGGCTTCATGTTCATCAGGCGCGCGTTCTGGCGGTCCTGCATGTAGCCGACCAGAATGCCGTCCTCGATCAGCACGGTGCGGTTGGTCGGCGTGCCCTCGTCGTCGATCGACAGCGAGCCGCGGCGCGAGGCAATGGTGCCGTCGTCGATCACGGTGACGCCCTTGGCCGCAACCTGCTGGCCCATCAGGCCGGCAAAGGCCGACGTCTTCTTGCGGTTGAAATCGCCTTCGAGGCCATGGCCGACCGCCTCATGCAGCATCACGCCGGGCCAGCCGGCCCCAAGCACGACGTCCATCTCGCCGGCGGGGGCGGGAATCGATTCCAGATTGACCAGGGCTTCGCGCAGCGCGCCGTCGGCGGCGTCGCGCCAGTTCTTGCTCTCGATGAATTCGGCATAGCCGGCGCGGCCGCCATAACCCTTGCTGCCGCTCTCCTGGCGGTCGCCCTGACCGGCGACGACGGAGACGTTGACGCGCACCAGCGGGCGGATGTCGCGATAGCTCTCGCCATCGGGCCGCAGGATCTCGACGACCTGCCAGGTTGCGCCGAGGCTGACGCTGACCTGCCGCACCCGCGGATCCTTGTCGCGTAAGTAAGCGTCGATCTCGGCGAGCAGCTTCACCTTGGTCTCGAAGCCCGGCGCATCCAGCGGATTGTCGTCGGCGTAGAGCCGCACATTGGTATGCGCCGGCGGGGCCGCGAAGCTGCCCGAATAGCCGCCGCGCACGGCAGCGACCGCGTCGGCGGCGCGAATCAGCGCCGGCAGCGACACGTCGGAGGAATGGGCATAGCCGACCGCATCGTCCTTGACGGCGCGCAGGCCAAAGCCCTGCGAGGTGTCATAGGTCGCCTGCTTCAGCCGCCCATTGTCGAACATCAGCGCTTCGGTCTGGCTGTATTCCAGGAACAATTCGCCGTCGTCGGCACCGGCAAGCCCGCGTGCGACCTCGTTGCGGACCTGATCGCGGTCGAGATTGGCGCGGTCGAGCAGGGAGGTGGTGGCTGGATTGGTCATGCGTCCGTCCATTATCGGAAGATGTAGGGCAAGATAATGGTTTCCCGGCGGTTCCGCGAGGGTGCCAGGTGCCACATTACGAAACGATAGGATTCGCCGCGCGCGGACGCGCCTGCCGCCTTATGGCAGCTTGTCATAGCCCTCGCCGAGCCCGTTCAGGCTGAGCGGGAAGCCGATGCCTTCTTCCGGGGTCTCGAAGATGATGAAGGTCGCGGTCTTGGCGGTGCGGAGCTGGCCGAGCAGCTTGTCGTCCATGACGACCTCGGCGACGCAGCCATTGGGCAGACAGCGGACGAAGCCGGCGCGGCCGACGTCCTGGTTGTCGAGCTTCAACCCGAGGCCGGATGGCAGCAGCACGCCGAGTGGGGCGACCACCCGCATCAGCCGGCTCTTCTGGTCGGCGGTCTTGAGCACGATCACGGTGAGGCCGGCATTGGAGCGGTCTTCGGCCACCACGCTCTGGATCAGGGCGCATTGCTCGGTCTGGGCGCCGGGCGGGGTGTCGCAGCGGATCTGCCAGTCGCCATGGACGGAGCGCACCGCGCCCTGCGCATGGGCGAGGCCCGGCAGCGCCATGACGACAATCACCACCAGCAGGGCCGCCAGCATCGTGAGGCCGCTCGCCTGCCTTGCCATGCTTCTCGAAAACCCCATCGGGTCGGTCCCTCTGCTCGCCTGGGTCGCTCGCGCCTGGCGGACTGATACGGGAATGACGGCGTCTTGAAGGCGATTCGCAAGCAAATTCCGCGCCGCCCACACCGCCATCGCCCGCACGAATCAGGTTCCTGCGCGGCTGTCTGCCAGTGCCTACCGCGGGCAATGCCGCTGTCAAGCCGCGGCATCCCGGGAAACGGTATTTTTCTCTGATGTTACTAGGAAATATCTTGCGGGTGATGGCTGACAGGCGGGGCTCAAGACTGCATTGCGATAGATCAAGAATTATGGTTTGAGAGGCTTGATTTCGGCGTTCTAGCGATCTGGCCCCAATTCCTCTTAGAGGTATTCTTGCGCGGCGGTTTGTCAGACGGGCGGATCGAATAAGCGTTTCCCGGAAATAGGGGGATGCACTTGGGGTGATTTCGTTAGGGGAGCGCGAACGGCATGAGGATGTCGATGGGCCATGTGGGCCGGCACTTGCTGGGATTGGCCGTGGCGGGTCTGACGCTGGCGACGGGCGGTGCGGCATATGCCGAGCTCGGGCAGCCGGCGCCGTGGGAATGGACGCTCCAGCAATCCGCCTCGCCGGTGATGGACAACATCGTCTGGTTCCACAACTTTCTGTTCGTGCTGATCACGCTGATCACGCTGTTCGTTCTGGCGTTGCTGGTGATCGTGGTCATGAAGTTCAACGCGAAGGCCAATCCGGTGCCGTCGCGGACCACGCACAACACGCTGATCGAGGTGGCGTGGACGCTCGTTCCGGTGCTGATCCTGGTCGGTATCTCGGTGCCGTCGTTCCGCCTGCTGTTCCTCGAGCTCGACGTGCCGAAGGCGGATTTGACCATCAAGGCCACCGGCAAGCAGTGGTACTGGTCCTATGCCTATCCTGATAACGGCAAGTTCGAGTTCGACTCGCTGATGGCCCAGGACAAGCAGCCCCGCCTGCTCGGCGTCGACAACGAGATGGTGGTGCCGGTCAACAAGGTGATTCGTGTCCAGGTCACCGGCGCGGACGTCATCCACGCCTTTGCGCTGCCGGCTTTCGGCGTCAAGATCGACGCCATTCCGGGGCGGCTGAACGAGACCTGGTTCAAGGCCACCAAGACCGGCATGTTCTACGGCCAGTGCTCGGAGCTCTGCGGCAAGGACCACGCCTTCATGCCGATCGCGATTCGCGTCGTGGAGGACAAGGACTTCGCCTCCTGGGTCGAAACGGCGAAGAAGAAATATGCGAGCGGCGGCACCAGCACTTTCGCCTCGGCGGCCGGCCCGACGCAGTAAGCGCCGGGCGAAGGCTCGAGGGACAGAAAGCGACATAAAGGGCGGGACCGCAGAAGGTCCGAACGGGACGCAAGGCAGGATTTGAAAATGGCAACGAGCGCAGCGGCACACGGCGATCACGCGCAAGACCACGGACATGACGAGCACGCCCATCCGACCGGATGGCGGCGCTATGTCTATTCGACCAACCACAAGGACATCGGTACGATGTACCTGATCTTCGCGGTCATCGCCGGCGTCATCGGTGCCGCCATGTCGATCGCGATCCGTGCCGAGCTGATGTATCCGGGCGTGCAGATCTTCCACGAGACGCACACCTATAATGTGTTCGTGACCTCTCACGGCCTGATCATGATCTTCTTCATGGTCATGCCCGCAATGATCGGCGGCTTCGGCAACTGGTTCGTGCCGCTGATGATCGGCGCGCCCGACATGGCGTTCCCGCGCATGAACAACATCTCGTTCTGGCTGCTGCCGGCCTCCTTCGCGCTGCTGCTGATGTCGACCTTCGTCGAGGGCGAGCCGGGTGCCAACGGCGTCGGCGCCGGCTGGACCATGTATGTGCCGCTGTCGAGCTCCGGCCATCCGGGCCCGGCCGTCGACTTCGCGATCCTGTCGCTGCATCTGGCGGGCGCCTCGTCGATCCTCGGCGCCATCAACTTCATCACCACGATCTTCAACATGCGCGCGCCGGGCATGACCCTGCACAAGATGCCGCTGTTCGTGTGGTCGATCCTGGTGACGGTGTTCCTGCTGCTGTTGTCGCTGCCGGTGCTCGCCGGTGCGATCACCATGCTGCTCACCGACCGCAATTTCGGCACGACGTTCTTCGCGCCCGACGGCGGCGGCGACCCCGTGCTGTTCCAGCATCTGTTCTGGTTCTTCGGTCACCCCGAGGTGTACATCCTGATCCTGCCCGCCTTCGGCATGGTCAGCCAGATCGTCTCGACCTTCTCGCGCAAGCCCGTGTTCGGCTATCTCGGCATGGCCTACGCCATGGTCGCGATCGGCGGCATCGGCTTCGTGGTCTGGGCGCACCACATGTACACGGTCGGCATGTCCTCGGCGACGCAGGCCTATTTCGTCGCCGCGACGATGGTCATCGCGGTTCCGACCGGCGTGAAGATCTTCTCGTGGATCGCCACGATGTGGGGCGGCTCGATCGAGTTCCGTGCGCCGATGATCTGGGCGGTGGGCTTCATCTTCCTGTTCACTGTCGGCGGTGTCACCGGCGTCGTGCTGGCGAATGCCGGCGTCGACCGCGTGCTCCAGGAGACCTACTACGTCGTTGCGCACTTCCATT
>NZ_JBVVPO010000040.1:17032-83313 GCF_055811795.1 Bradyrhizobium sp. MI1.7 | reverse complement strand
GTGCCGGGGCCAACCCCTCCCCCCGCCCCACAACCCAACCCCCCGCCCGTCTCTTAAAACCGCCCCCCCCCCCCCCGGCCCCAAATCCCCCACTGGGGGGGCCATGACAGCGGAGAATATGGCACCGTCTACCCGCCTATCGCCCCAGCTCCCGCTTGTATGACGCGTAATTCGGCTGGTCCACCGCGAGCTTGTCCATCGTGGTCGCCCACAGATGCTCGGCGAGCCCCGGCGTTGCGAGGTCGATCTCGCCCGTGGCGATGCGCTCGGCGAGCGCGCGGTTGAGATCGGTGACCGAGCCATCCATGCCCATCAGCGCGCGCAAACGCTCGACTTCCTTCGCGTCGCTCCCCTCCTCCTGCGTCAGCTGCCGCGTGACGAGGTCGAGGATGTTGACGGCGACGCGCAGCTTGAAGGCCTGGTGGCCCGAGATCAGCGGCGTGATGTCGTTGCGGAGGAAATCGGCGACCGCCTTGGTCAGCTCGGTCGGTGTTGGTTCGTCCTGCATGTGTCAGCTCCCGCGCGGCGCCAGCAGCCGCAACAGATCGATCTCGGTCTCGCTGGCGCGGCGGCCGATCATGGCGCGTTCCATCGAATGGTCAGGCCCCTCGCGAAACCGCTGCATCATGCCGCCGCACATGATGCCCCAGCGCAGCGTGCCCATCACTTCCCAGAATTTTACGCGCACGGGATCGACTTTTCGGCCTGCCGCTTCGTAGCCGGCAAACAACTCCTCGCGTGTGCCAAAACCGCCGACCGGCTTGTCGATCTCACCAAAACGCCAGGAATTGACGCAGACCCAGCCGAGATCCTCCATGGGATCGCCGAGATGGGCGAGCTCCCAGTCGAGCACGGCACGGACACCGTCGGCGCCGATGATCAGATTGCCGTTGCGGAAATCGCCGTGCACCAGCGTCATCTCGGCCGAGGGACCGGGATCATGGTCGCGCAGCCAGCGCAGCGCCAGCTCGAACACGGGCTTGGGCCAGTTCAGGCTGCGATAGTCGCGCTCGAACTCGCCGATCTCCTGAGTCGCGGACCGGCTGCGCAGCTCGGGCAGCTTGTCCTGCGGCAGTTTGTGCAGGCCGGCGAGCACGCCACCGATCTGCCGCGCGAGACGCGGCCGCGCCGCCGCGTACTCATCATCGCGAAGAATCTTGCGGGCGATGGTCTCGCCCTCGACCCGCTGCATGATGAAGCCGGTGCCGAGATTTTCGTCCGGCGTCAGCACATGCATGACGCGCGGCGACGGCACGCCTGCCTCGAAAGCGAGCTGCATCAACTGCGCTTCAGCGGCGAGACCCGCCGCGCGCGTCGGCGCGGCGCCATAGCCCTTCGGCGAGCGTCGCAGGATCGCGCCGATCAGCCCATCGGGATGCTCGATGTCGAAGCGCCAGGTTTCCTGGCTGGCGCCGCCGGACAGTTTTGCTGCGCCGGTGACGCCGGTCGCCCCTTCGCACCAGCGCGCGACGCTGCGGGAGAGCTCGGCCTCGATCATTTGCCTTTGAACTGCGCCGGGCGCTTCTCCAGGAACGCGCCAACGCCTTCACGGAAATCGTCCGTGTCGCCGGCACGCAGCTGGCACTGGAATTCGAGATTGAGCTGATCCTCGAACGAATTTTCGGGGCTGTCCCAGTAGAGCTTGCGGATCAGCGACAGCGCGACGGTCGGGCCGCTGGCAAGGTCGCGCGCAAGCTTCATCGCCTCCTCCATCAGCACGCCGTCGTCATAGACGCGGTTGACGAGGCCCCATTCCAGCGCCTTCTCGGCCGGCAGCCGCTCACCCATCAGCGACAATTCGACCGAGCGCGCCCGGCCGATCAGGCGCGGCAGCAGCCAGGTCGAGCCGCAATCCGGCACCAGGCCGATGCGACGAAACGCTTGAAGAAAATAAGAGGACCGCGCGCACAAAATCATGTCGCCGAGCAGTGCGAAGCTCATGCCGGCGCCGGCCGCCGGGCCGTTGACCGCGGTCACGATCGGGCAATGCAGATTGCGGATGCGCCGCAAGAAGGGATGAAAGCCGGTCTCGAGCGTCAGGCCGGCCTTGGTTTTCTTCGACTGGTTGTTGCGCCCCTGCAGATTCGCACCGGTGCAGAACGCCCGCCCCGCGCCGGTCAGCACCACGCAGCGGACCTCGCCCTTCTTCTCCTCGATCGCGTCGAGGGCATCGGAGAGGCCACCCAGCATGTCCATGGAGACCGCGTTCATCACCTCCTGATGGTCGAGCCGGAGGATCGCGACCGAACCATCGAAATCGAGCGTGACGTGTTTGAACTGCATGGTTTCCTCGTCAGTTGGTACTAGCGATGTTTCGCAGACCGGAATTAGTTTTGCCGGGGCGCATATTTGATTTTTGTCGCGGCCTTGTCCATGGTGGTCCGAACATACCTTGTCGTCGTATCGCACAATCTTGCGCGCACAGGCTGGTGCGCGCCCGTGCCAAAAACAGGAAACGCGCCATGAACCTTTTCGACCTCACCGGCCGCGTCGCCGTGATCACCGGCGGAAATGGCGGTATCGGGCTCGGCATCGCGCAGGCGCTCGCCGGCCAGGGCTGCAACGTCTCGATCTGGGGCCGCAATCCTGACAAGAACAAGGCTGCTGCCGCGAGCATGACGGGCCTCTCCGGCAAGGTCGACACCCGCGTCTGCGACGTCACCGATCCGGCTTCGGTCAATGCCGCGATGAAGGCGACGCTCGACATTTTCGGCCGGGTCGACGGCTGCTTTGCCAATGCCGGAATCGGCGGCGGCGGCCGGCGTTCCTTCATCGAGCGCACCGAGGAAGAATGGCGCACGATGTTTGCGACCAATCTCGACGGCGTGTTCCACGCGTTCCAGGCCGCCGCAAAACACATGACCGAACGCGCCAATGCCGGCGATCCCTTCGGCCGGCTGGTCGCGACATCGAGCCTCGCCTCGATCTTCGGCACGGCGCGCAACGAGCATTATGCCGCGACCAAGGCCGCGATCAACGCGCTGGTGCGCGCGCTCGGCGTCGAGCTGGCGCGTCACGGCGTCACCGCGAACGCGATCCTGCCCGGCTGGATCAAGAGCGACATGACCGCGGGCATCATGGCCAACGAGAAGTTCGTCGCCAATGTGATGCCGCGCATTCCGATGCGGCGCTTCGGCGAGGCCAGCGATTTCGGCGGCATCGCGGTGTATCTGATGAGCAAGGCGTCGTCGTATCACACCGCGGATACGTTCGTGATCGACGGCGGCTATACGGCGTTTTGAATCTCGTAGCCCGGATGGAGCGAAGCGTAATCCGGGATTTTCAAAAACAAGCAAGACCCGGATTTCGCTGCGCTCCATCCGGGCTACAAACTCTGAGGGGAATGGGCAAATGTTCTCACACATCATGATCGGCACCAACGATCTCGACAAGGCCAAGGCTTTTTACGACCAGCTGCTCGGCACGCTCGAGGTGCGCCCGGCCAGGGTCGACGGCCATCGCATCTTCTACATCACCAAGACCGGCGTGTTCTCGGTGACGAAGCCGATCAACGGCGAGGCCGCCACGTGTGCGAATGGCAGCACCATCGGCTTTGCCGCCAACTCGCCTGAGCAGGTCGACAAGTGGCACGCAGCCGGTGTCGCCGCCGGCGGAACGCCGATCGAGAATCCGCCCGGCATCCGGGAGGGCGCAGGGAACAAGCTCTACATCGCTTATTTGCGCGACCTCGATGGCAACAAGATCTGCGCGATGCATCGGCTGCCGAACTGATTGCTCCAGGACGGTGTCATTCCCCGCCTTGTGCGCAATTGCGCACTGGAGCGGGGAATCCAGTACGCCGCGGCTTCTCCGTAAATCGCTGACGTCACGGAGTACTGGATCGTCCGGTCAAGCCGGGCGATGACAACAGTGAGTGCGGCCCGCACCTGCCTCCTCACCCCGTTCAAACAACATTTCAAACACGCTCGCGATATTCCATCGCATGGCATGGGTCGCCTGAAAAAATGTGCGCTCGCGCTTTGGCCGCGCTGCGACTATTCTGCGGCCCAACGCGATCTCAGTGACCCCGGGAGGAACAATGACAAAGCACGCCTACATACCCCGCACCACCAACTACACTCTCAATCCCGGCGACGAGCTCAACGATCTGCGCATGTCGGACCAGGTCCGGCCGCTCTACGATCACGTCAGGAAATTCATCCGCGACACCGTCGAGCCGATGTCGATCGAATTCGCCAAGGCCGGCGAAGGCAAGCAGGATCGCTGGAGCTTCACCCCGAAGCAGCTCGAGGTGCTCGAGGTCGCCAAGAACAAGGCCAAGAAGGAAGGCCTGTGGAACTTCTTCCTGCCCGACGACGAGACCGGCCAGGGCCTGAAGAATCTCGACTACGCCTATATCGCCTCCGAACTGGGCAAGAGTCCGCTGGCCTCCGAGACGATGAACTGCTCGGCGCCGGACACGGGCAACATGGAAGTGTTGGAGCGCGTCGGCACCAAGGAGCAGAAGGAGAAGTGGCTGAAGCCGCTGATGGACGGCGAGATCCGCTCGGCCTATGTCATGACCGAGCCGAACGTCGCCTCCTCCGACGCCAAGAACATTTCGACGACCGCAAAGCTCGTCGGCGACGAATGGGTCATCAACGGCGAGAAATATTACATCTCCGGCGTCGGCGATCCCCGCTGCAAGATCCTCATCGTGATGGTGAAGACCAATCCGGATGCGGCGCCGAGCAAGCAGCAGTCGCAGATCCTGGTGCCGCGCGATACGCCCGGCGTCGAGGTGCTCGGGCCCATGTACGTATTCGGCCAGGACCACGCCCCGCGCGGCCACATGCACATGCGCTTCAACAACGTCCGCGTGCCCAAGGAGAACATGCTGCTCGGCGAAGGCCGCGGCTTCGAGATCTCGCAGCTCCGCCTCGGCCCGGGCCGCATCCATCACTGCATGCGCACCATCGGCAAGGCCGAGAAGGCGCTTGATCTGATGGTGCAGCGTGGCCTCACCCGTGAGGCCTTCGGCAAGAAGATTGCCCATCTCGGCGGCAACATGCAGATCATCGCGCAGGCGCGCTGCGAGATCGAGGCGATGCGGCTGATGGTGCTGAAGGCCGCCAAGGCCATGGACGTGCTCGGCAACAAGGAGGCCCGCGTCTGGGTCTCCATGGTCAAGGCCATGGTGCCGGAGCGCGCCTGCAAGATCATCGACCAGTCGATCCAGATGCACGGTGCCACCGGCATCTCGCACTGGACCCCGCTTGCCGAGATGTACCAGGACGTGCGCCATCTGCGCTTCGCCGACGGTCCGGACGAGGTGCACTGGATGGTGGTGGGACGCCACGAGCTGAGCATGGCGTAAAAGTCTCTCCTCCCCCTCTCCCCGTTCTTACGGGGAGAGGGTTGGGGTGAGGGGCCTCTCTCTACACGTGAGATCATCGAGGGACCTGTACCCCCTCACCCGAATTCGATCTGCGATCGAATTCGACCTCTCCCCGCATCCGCCTTCGCTAAAGCTTCGGCGGACATGAGCGGGGCGACAACTCACGGAGCCACCATGGAATACGCCGCCAGCGACCTGACGCCACGCGAGCGCTACAAGGTGCTGACGTCCTTCATCCTGCCACGGCCGATCGCGTGGGTGACCTCGGTCGGGCCGACCGGAATCGTCAACGCCGCGCCGTTCAGCTTCTTCAACGCCTTCTGCGAAGATCCGCCGCTGTGCATGTTCGCGGCGAACCGCAAGCCCAACGGCCAGGACAAGGACACGTTCCTCAACATCCAGCGCACTGGCGAGTTCGTGGTCAACCTCGCCGACGAGCCGCTGGCGAAGGCCATGCACGAGAGCAGCGGCGACTTTCCCCCTGAAGTGGGCGAGCCTGACTATCTCGGGCTGAAGCTCGCACCGTCGGCGAAGATCGCCGTGCCGCGGCTCGCCGACACGCCCTGGGCGATGGAGTGCAAGCTCTGGAAGATGATCGACGTCAACGACGATCGCCGGCTGATCATGGGCGAAGGCATCCACTTCCATATCCGCGACGAACTGTGGGACGACAAGGCGATGCGGGTGCACATGGACCGCTATCACCCGATCGGCCGCATGTTCGCCGATCGCTACTGCCGCACGGATGATCGAGTGGTGTTTCCGGCGGCGGAAGGGGCGAAGGGGAAGTAGGCCGCGCCATCGCGCTCCCTCGCCCCGTTCTTACGGGGAGAGGGCTGGGGTGAGGGGCTGCCTCCGAGAAAACAGTGTGAGTTGGACTCGCGGAGAGTCCCCCTCACCCGAATTCGATCTTCGATCGAATTCGACCTCTCCCCGCAAGTGGGGCGAGGTGAAGCGAGCACCACCTACGTCGCGGCCGGCTCGCCGATCTTGTCCTGGGTCTTGGTGTCGAAATCGCCGGCGTCGTGCCGCTCGTGGAGCTGGCTGGCGGGATCGCCGGAGACGCGGTTGACCATGCGGCCGCGCTTGACGGCCGGACGCTTGGCGATCTGATCGGTCCAGCGCTGCACGTGCTTGTAGTCCTGCACCGACAGGAATTCGCCGGCGCCATAGACCAGCCCCTTGGCGAGCGCGCCGTACCAGGGCCACACCGCGATGTCGGCGATGGTGTAATCATTGCCCGCGAGGTACTCGTTGTCGGCAAGGCGCCGGTCGAGCACGTCGAGCTGGCGCTTGACCTCCATCGCAAAGCGGTCGATGGCGTATTCGATCTTGGTCGGCGCGTAGGCGTAGAAGTGACCAAAACCGCCGCCGAGATAGGGCGCGCTGCCCATCTGCCAGAACAGCCAGGACATCGCCTCGGTGCGGCTCTTGATGTCCTTTGGCAGGAAGGCGCCGAACTTCTCGGCGAGATAGACCAGGATCGAGCCGGATTCGAACACCCGGATCGGCTCCGGACCGGAGCGGTCCACCAGCGCGGGAATTTTCGAATTCGGGTTGATGTCGACAAAGCCGCTGCCGAACTGGTCGCCATTGCCGATCCTGATCAGCCAGGCATCGTATTCCGCGCCCTTGTGGCCGAGCGCCAGCAGTTCCTCCAGCATCACCGTGACCTTCACGCCATTCGGCGTCGCCAGCGAATAGAGCTGGAAGGGATGCTTGCCGACCGGCAGCTCCTTGTCGTGGGTCGCGCCGGCAATGGGGCGGTTGATGCTGGCGAACTGCCCGCCGTTCTCCTTGTTCCAGGTCCAGACTTTGGGCGGCACGTAGGCGGGGGCGTCGGTCATGCGGGGGCTCCGGCGAAAAAGATGCGCCTGCATTAATTAGCCCGCGAATGGCCGATGGCAAGGGCGCAGAAATGCATTGCCGGGCAGGGCAACTCTACGTTTCGTCATGGCAGGCCACTTCCCCGCCCTCGTTCCGCGCCCGCCGCTCCGCGCCCCCCGGGAATAACGATCGGAAAGAGCCAGGTTCAGGACGCGGCTGCCGTCAGCCCCTGCTCGGCCCGCCCCAGCAAAAACCCCTCATATCCCTTCGCCGCGACCTCGTCGCAGATCCGGCGGTAGACACCGACGCCGCCGATATAGGGCATGAAGATGCGCGGCTTGCCTGGAATGTTGGCGCCCATGTACCAGGAATTGGCCTGCGGATAGAGCGTGCCGCGGGCGACCTCGTTGACATGGGCGACCCACTTGTCCTCGGCCTCCCCGCTTGCCTCCATGGTGGCAACACCCTGCCTGCGCATGTGGACGAGGCAATCGGTGATCCAATCGACATGCTGCTCGATCGAGACGATCATGTTCGAGAGCACCGACGGACTGCCGGGGCCGGTGATGATGAAGAGGTTCGGAAAGCCCGCGCTCATCAGCCCGAGATAGGTCTTTGGGCCTTCCGCCCATTTCTCGTTCAGCGTCCGTCCGCCCGGGCCACTGATGTCGATCTTCGCGACCGAGCCGGTCATGGCATCGAACCCCGTCGCCATCACCAGCGCGTCGACCTCGTGGTCCTTGCCTGCGACACGCACGGCATTCGCGGTGATCTCCTCGATCGGATTGGTCTTGATATCGACCAGCGAGACGTTCGGCCGGTTGAAGGTCGCGAAATAATCCGTATCGATGCAGATGCGCTTGGTGCCGATCGGATGGCTGTTGGGCTGGAGCAGCTTCGCGGTTTCGGGGTCCTTCACGATCTCGGCGATCTTGCTGCGCACGAAGTTCGCCGCGGTATCGTTCGCGGACGGCTCGAGGCCGAGATTGTTGTAGACATACATGAAGGTGAGCCCGCCGCGCTCCCAGCGCGCCGAATATTTGCCATTCCTGGTCTCATCGCTGTCGTCGAGCGCGCCGCGATCGGGTTGCTCGGCGAAAATGCCGTTGCGCGCGACTTCGCGGGCGAAGCGGCGGATCTCCGGATAGGTCTTGCGGACGTTACTGCGTTCTTCGTCGGTCAGCGCGGCGTTGCGCGCGGGAATCGAAAAATTCGCCGTGCGCTGAAACACGGTGAGATGTCTTGCTTGTTCGGCGATGACGGGCGTCGATTGGATGCCAGACGATCCCGTCCCGATCAAGCCGACGCGCAAGCCCGTGAAGTCGACGTCTTCATGCGGCCAGCTGCCAGTGTGGTAGACCGGTCCCTTGAAGCTCTCAAGGCCCTTGATGTCGGGCTTGCGCGCGTTCGAGAGGCAGCCGGTCGCGAGCACGATGAACTGCGCCTCAACCGTCTTGCCGTCGGACGTCGTCACCGACCAGCACTTCGCCCGCGCGTCGAACGCCGCGCGCTCGACGCGGGTGTCGAACTGGATGTCGCGGCGAAGATCAAAACGGTCGGCAACGTGGTTGGCGTAGTTCAGGATCTCCGGCTGCGGCGCGTAGCGCTCGCTCCAGTCCCACTCCTGCTGAAGCTCTTCCGAGAACGAGTAGGAATACTGCATGCTCTCGACATCGCAGCGCGCGCCGGGATAGCGATTCCAGTACCAGGTGCCGCCGACGCCACCGCCCTGCTCATAGACGCGCGCCGAGAAGCCAAGACCGCGCAGGCGGTGCAGCATGTACATGCCGGCAAAGCCCGCGCCGACGACGACCACGTCGTAAGCTTTCACGGTTCGAGCCGGACTCGCTTGCGCTTGCGACATCGGTTGGCGCTCCCTCGCTGTTTTCTCTTTGTTTGCGCCAGCATTCTCACAGACTCACAAAAGCGCAAGAGACAAATCGGCGGGCTCTGGCCTGTTTATTTTGTGCAGCGGAATGGCTCATCCGCCGCGTGGCGTCTGCACGCAAGATGCGCGGCCAAATCCGGATTGGCATCGTTGACGACGATGGGCTAGCTTCGAAGCGCCTTCGCTCAAGCAAAGCAACAACAGCAACGCGACGGCTGCCGGGAGAGAGCCATGAAATCGCCGATCTGCGACATGCTGGGCATCGAGTTCCCGCTGCTCGCCTTCAGCCATTGCCGCGACGTCGTTGCCGCCGTCAGCCGTGCCGGCGGCTTTGGCGTGTTGGGTGCCACCGTGCACACGCCCGACACGCTCGAACGCGAGCTGAAATGGATCGACGAGCATGTCGACGGCAAGCCCTACGGCATCGACGTCCTGATCCCCGAAAACATCTCGACCGCGGGCGAGAAGGACGTCACCTGGAAGAGCCTGGAGGCGCGCGTACCGCAGGAGCACCGCGCCTACACGCGCGACCTCCTGATGAAGTACGATATCGAGTTGACGACAAGTGATGTGGCCGACAATCAGCCGCAACCGTTCGACGCGAAGACCGCACTTCAGCTGCTCGAGGTCTCCTTCAACCATCCGATCCGATTGATCGCCAACGCGCTGGGCGTGCCGCCGAAGGCGATGATCGAGATGGGCAGGAAGCACGGCGTGCCGGTTGCCGCCCTCGTCGGCGCCAAGGAGCATGCGTTGCGGCAGGTTGCGGCCGGCGTCGACATTCTCGTGGTGCAGGGCACCGAGGCCGGCGGCCATTGCGGCGAGGTCTCCACCCTGGTGCTGGTGCCGGAGGTGATCAAGGCGATCAAGAACATCCGCGACGTGCCGGTGCTCGCGGCCGGCGGCATCATGACGGGACGGCAGATGGCCGCCTGCATGGCGATGGGCGCGGCCGGCGCCTGGACCGGTTCGGTGTGGCTCGCCACCGTCGAGGCCGAGACCACGGAGATCTTCCGCGAGAAGATGATCGCGGCATCCTCGCGCGACGCGATCCGTTCGAAGGGGCGCACCGGCAAGCCGGCACGCCAGCTCCGCTCGGTCTGGACCGATGCCTGGGACCGCGCGCCGGAAAGCCCAGGCGCGCTGCCGATGCCGCTGCAAAGCGTCATCAGCCGCGACGCCTTCAACGCGATCGACCGCGCGGCGGCGAGCGGCAACGCCAAAGCGCGCGACCTCGTCAGCTATTTCGTCGGCCAGGGCGTCGGCCTGATCGACAGCGTGAAGTCGGCGGGCGCGGTGGTGCAGGAGTTCAAGGAAGAATTTGCCGAGGCCGTCGAGCACATGAATGCGCTGGTGGCGGAGTAGCATCCACATCGTCATTGCGAGCGAAGCGAAGCAATCCAGACTGCCTCCGCTGATGCATTTCTGGATTGCTTCGTCGCTACAACGCAAAATTGCTTCGCAATTTTGTCGCGAGCTCCTCGCAATGACGAAGCAACTAACATCGTGAATCGAGATTATGACTGACAAGACCAATATCCCGGAAGACCTCATCCCCGTCATCGTCGGCGTCGGCGAGATCATCGACCGACCCAAGGAGATTACCGACGGCCTCGAGCCGTTGGATCTGCTCGAACAGGCGCTACGGCGGGCCGAGCAGGACGCCGGCGCAAAACTGCTTGGCGAGGTGCAGTCGCTCGACGTCGTCAACTTCCTGAGCTGGCGCTATCGCGATCCGGAAAAGCTTTTGGCGCAGCGGCTCGGCATTGCGCCGGCGCATTGCTATTACGGCCCGGTCGGCGGCGAGAGCCCGATCCGCTACATCCACGAGGCGGCAAAACGCATCGCGCGTGGCGAGTGCACGGTGGCGGCAGTCTGCGGTGCGGAGGCGCAGTCGACCGCGACCAAGGCTGAGCGCGCCGGGATCAAGCTACCCTGGACGCCGTTCGCCCATGACGTCGAGGAGCCCAAGCGTGGTGCGGCATTCCAGAAGCCGCTCGCGGTGAAGCTCGGCGTGTTCCGTCCCGTCACGGTTTATCCATTCTATGAGTCCGCCTCCTCCGCCCATTGGGGCCAGACGCCGCGCGAAGCCATGGCAGAGTCCGGCACGCTGTGGTCGCGCTACTCCGAAGCCGCCGCCGAAAATCCCAACGCCTGGCTGAAGCGGCGCTATGCGCCGGACGAGATCACGACGCCGTCGGCGGACAACCGCCTGATCGCCTGGCCCTACAACAAGCTCATGGTCGCCAACCCCAGCGTCAACATGGGCGGCGCGCTGCTGCTCACCAGCCTCGCCAGGGCGCGCGCGGCCGGCATCGCCGAGGACAAGCTGGTCTATCCGCTCGGTGGCGCCTCGGCCGAAGAGCCGCGGGATTACCTCCTGCGCGATCAGTTCCATGAAAGCCATCCACAGAATGCGGTGCTGAAGGCGGCGATGGACCTCGCCGGCGGCGACGGATTCGACGCGATCGAGCTCTATAGCTGCTTCCCTTGCGTGCCCAAGATGGCGCGGCGGACGCTTGGCCTCGGGGCCGACGTGCAGCCGACCGTGACCGGTGGTCTCACCTTCTTCGGCGCGCCGCTCAACACCTACATGACGCATGCGGCCTGCGCGATGGTGCGGCGTGTGCGCGATGGTGCCAAGCTCGGGCTGCTCTACGGCCAGGGCGGCTTCGTCACCAAGCACCACGCATTGGTGGTGTCGAAGACGCCACGTGCGGCGCTGGCGCAGGAGACCAGCGTGCAAGCCGAGGCCGACCGCAACAAGCGCGCGGTGCCCGAGTTCGTCACGGAGGTTTCAGGCAGGGGCAAGGTCGAGAGCTTTACGATGCTCTATGGCCGCGGCGGCGATGTCGAACACGGTGTGGTGATGCTGCGGACGGCGGACGAGCGGCGCACACTCGCGCGCATTCCGGCGAGCGACGCGGCGACGCTGGCGCATCTGCTCAACATGGATCGCACGCCGGTAGGCTCGCTCGGCGAGATCGCGATGGCCGCGGATGACGTGCCGGAGTGGCGGGTGGCGTAGCTTTCGTAGGGTGGGCAAAGGCGCTCTTGCGCCGTGCCCACCATTCTTCCTCCAATCACATGAAGACGGTGGGCACGCTTCGCTTTGCCCACCCTACGAGATCAACCTAGCCCTTCGGCGCCTGCTTCTCCGACGCCGTCGCCGGCTTGCCCTTGGCACCGGCACCGCCGGCGACGCGAACCTGGTCGCCGTCGGAAATACCATCCGGCGGGGCAGTGATCACGCGGTCGTCGGGTGCGATGCCCGAGGCGAGTTCAATCTCCTTGCCGAGATCGCGTGCGATGGTCACGGTCTTGAACTGCACCTTGTCGTCGGGACCGACGGTCGCAACACGCAGACCGCTGCCGTTGAAGATCAGGGCACTGGCGGGAATGCTCAGCGGCGCGGTGTCGCGCTGAAGGTTGAGCTTCACGCTGGCATAGCCGCCGGGCATCAACTCGCCGTTGGAATTGTCGAGCCGAAGCTGCATGCGGGTGGTTCCTGAGGCGACGTCGACGGCCTGCGAGGACGCCTCGACCGTCGCCTGGAATGTCCGGTTCGGGTATTCCGGCATGACCATGGTGGCCTTGGCGCCGATCTTGATCGCAGGCACGTAGTTCTGGGGAACGTTGACGTAAACGCGCAGCTTGGTGATGTCGGAGACCACGAACATCGCCGGGCCGGAGCCGCCGCCGGCATTGATCAACGCGCCGACGTCGGTATCGCGCGCCGTGACCACGCCATCGAACGGCACCGTGATCTTCTTGTAGCCGGCCAGCGCTTCAAGCCGTTCGACATTTGCCTGGCCTGAGTGGACGGCCGCGTTCTTGTTGGAGAGATCGGCGGTGCGCTCGTCGATCTCCTGCGCGGAGACGAAGTTGGAGGCGACCAGCGTCTTGCGCCGGTTGAGCGTTGCTTCCGAGAGCCTGGCACTGGCCTGCTGGCTGGCGAGGTCGGCGCGGGCCTGAAGCAGTTGCTGGTCGAGGTCGGGCGCCTCGATCTCGGCGATCACCTGCCCCGCCTTGACGCGCGCGCCCATGTCGACGCTCCAGCTCTTCAGATAGCCGGAGACGCGTGCGAAGATAGGCGCGCGGTAATAGGCTTCGAGCCGACCCGGCAGGTCGATGGTGCCGTTGAGGGATTTTGCGTTCGGCAGGGTCACCGCAACGCTGGGAACGGCCTGATCGTCGGTCCATTCCTTCAGCTTGGAGCCCTGCTCCTCGCGGGCACGAATGCCGGTACCCACGACGAGGCCTGCCGCAATCAGCGCCACCACGCCGAAGATGCCCAGTTTCCGGTGCGACACCGGGGAGCGGGGTTCAGTGGGCGACATGCGGAGTCTCCAATGGGGCGGCGGCTTTGGCGCCCTGTTTCTTGTGTACCATACTGAACACCACGGGAACAAACATCAGCGTGGCGAAAGTTGCAAAGATCAGGCCGCCGATCACGGCGCGGCCAAGCGGCGCATTCTGCTCGCCGCCCTCCCCGAGCCCCAAAGCCATCGGCGCCATGCCGATGATCATGGCGAGCGCGGTCATCAGCACCGGGCGGAACCGGACGAAGCCGGCCTCGAGTGCAGCGGCGATGGGGTCACCGAGCTCCTCGTAGCGCTCGCGGGCGAAGGAGATCACCAGCACGCTGTTGGCGGTGGCAACGCCCATGCACATGATCGCGCCGGTCAGGGCCGGCACCGACAGCGTCGTCTCGGTCATGAACAGCATCCAGACGATGCCGGCGAGCGCGGCCGGCAGCGCCGTGATGATCACGAACGGATCGGACCAGGACTGGAAGTTCACGACGATCAGGAAGTAGATCAGCACGACGGCACCGAGCAGGCCGAACAGAAGACCGGTGAAGGCGCTGTTCATGGTCTGCACCTGGCCGAGCAGCACCACGGAGGAGCCCTTCGGCACGTCCTTGGCGGTGTCGGCGATCACCTGGCGGATGTCGGCGGCGACCGCGCCGAGATCGCGACCCGAGGTCGTGGCAAAGATCTGCACCAGCGACTGGATGTCGTATTGCGACACCACCGCGCTCGAGGTCGAGCGCTTGATGTCGGCGATGCCGCCGAGGATCGGCGATTGCGAATTGCCGGTGGCCGTGATCGGCAGCGTCTGGAGCGCGCTGAGCGAGTCGATCTGGTATTGCGGCGTCTGCATCACGATCGAGTAGGACACGCCGTTGTCCGGATTCAGGTAGTAGGTCGGCGCTACCTGCGAGGAGCCGGCGAGATTGACCACGAGGCTGTTGGTGACGTCGCGCTCGGTCAGGCCGACATATTGCGCGCGGGTGCGGTCGACGTCGATGTTGAAGGTGGGATTGTTCGGCGACTGCTGGATACGCGCATCGGCAACGCCGGGAATCTTGCGAACCTTCGCCAGCAGGTTGTTGGCGTAGGCAAAGTTGGCGTTGATGTTGGCGCCGCGGATCTGCAGGTCGATCGGCGCCGGCGCGCCGAAGTTCAGGATCTGGCTGACGATGTCGGCGGGGAGGAACGCGAAGCTGACGCCGGGGAACAGGCGCGGCAGCTGCTCGCGCAGCACGCGCACGTGCTCTTCCGTCGGCTTGTGGCCCTCTTTCAGCTTGATCTGGATGTCGCCGTCCTGCGGGCCGATCACGCCCGTGTTGTTGTAGGTCATGTTGATGCCGGAGATCGGCATGCCGATGTTGTCGGTCAGCGTCTCGATTTCGCCGGGGATCAGCTTGCGGATCGCCTTCTGGACGTCTGCGAGCTGGTTGGCCGTCTCCTCCACGCGGGTGCCGACCTGGGTGCGGACATGCATCAGGATATTGCCGGCATCGACCGCCGGGAAGAAGTTGCGCCCGAGGAACGGCACCAGCGCGAAGGACGCGCCGACCACGCAGAGGAAGCCGATCACGAACACCGCGCGGTGCACCAGCGCCAGTCCCAGCAGATTATGGTAGCCGCCGCGGATGCGCTCGAACCGCTTCTCGAAGCCGCGCTGGAACCAAACCAGCGGATTGCGCGACTTCGGCGGGCCGCCCTCGTGATGGACGTGCGCCTGCAGCAGATAGTTCGCCATGGTCGGCACCAGCGTGCGCGACAGGATGAACGACCAGATCATCGCGAACATCACGGCTTCGGCCATCGGCACGAACAGGAAGCGGGCGACGCCGGAGAGGAAGAACATCGGCACGAATACGATGCAGATGCACAGCAACGAGACGAAAGCCGGCGTCACGATCTGGTTGGCGCCGTCGAGGATCGACTGCTCGACCGGCTTACCCTGCTCCAGATGGTAGTTGATGTTCTCGATGGTGACGGTGGCGTCGTCGACGAGGATGCCGACCGCGAGCGCAAGGCCGCCGAGCGTCATGATGTTGAGCGTCTCGCCGATCGCCGACAGCATGACGATGGCGCCGAGCACCGAGAGCGGGATCGAGACCGCGATGATGACCGTGGAGCGCCAGCTGCCGAGGAACAGCAGGATCATGACGCTGGTCAGCAGCGCCGCGATCACGCCTTCGATCGCGACGCCTTGAATCGCACCGCGGACGAACACCGACTGGTCGCCGATGAAGCCGATCTTCAGCGCGTCCGGCAGCTGGTCCTTGACGTCGATCACCTTCTGCTTGATGCCGGCGATGATGTCGAGCGTCGAGGTCGCGCCCGCCTTCAGCACCATCATCAGCACCGAGCGGTTGCCGTCGACATGGACGATGTTGGTCTGCGGCGGATTGCCGTCACGCACGGTCGCGACGTCGCGCACATAGACCATCGCGCCATTGACGGTCCTGATCGGCAGATTGCCGAGCTCGTCGATCTTCAGCGGCGAGTTGTTGAGCTGGATGTTGTATTCGAACTGGCCGATCTTCTGGGTGCCGACCGGCGTGATCAGGTTTTGGGCTGCGAGCGCGTTGGCGACGTCCTGGCCCGACAGGCCGCGCGCCTGGAGCGCGGTCGGATCGAGGTCGATCTGGATTTGGCGCTGCTTGCCGCCGAACGGATACGGGATCGCCGCGCCGGGCACGGTGACCAGCGGGGTGCGCAGGTTATTAATGCCGATATCGGCGAGGTTCTGCTCGGTCAGGCCATCGCCCGACAGCGCCACCTGGATGATCGGAACGGTCGAGGCGGAGTAGTTCAGGATCAGGGGCGGCGTTGCGCCCGGCGGCATCTGCTTCAGCAGCGTCTGCGAGATCGCGGTGACCTGCGCGTTGGCGGTGCGGATGTCGACGTTCGGCTGGAAGAAGATCTTGATGATGCCAAAGCCGTTATAGGAGTTGGCGGTAATGTGCTCGATGTCGTTGACGGTCGTCGTCAGCGCGCGCTGGAACGGCGTGGTGATGCGGCCGGACATCTGGTCCGGCGGCAGGCCGGTGTACTGCCAGACCACCCCGATCACGGGGATGCGGATGTCCGGGAAGATGTCGGTCGGCGTCCGCAGGGCCGCGAGCGGCCCGATGATCAGGAGCAGAAGCGCGAGCACGACAAACGTGTAGGGTCGGCTCAGGGCAATACGGACCAGAGCAATCATCGGTCAGGCAATTCCAAATCGGGGGACAGGGAACACGCCCCACGGGTTCCTGAGGCTGATTTACCCGAACACCGTGGAAATGGCCAACGACGGCGCCGCCCCGTGCGGTCACTTCCCTGCTATCGCACTGCGAAATCGCATTCCAGATATGCAGCCTGCGGCCGGAATATTACGGAAGCGGCTTACCCCCGTAAAAAGAAGCGGCTTACCCCCGTAAAAAAGCGGCGCCCGCAGGCGCCGCTTTCAGAACTGCGATCGTGTCCCGGCTCAGGCTGCGCGGACGTTGGTCAGGAACTTGCTGACCTCGGTCTTGAGGCGGCTCGAGTCGTTGGACAGCATCTGCGCTGCCGACAGCACCTGCGAGGAGGCCGTGCCGGTCTCGGTCGCACCGCGCTGCACGTCGGTGATGTTGGAGGAGACCTGCTGTGTGCCCTGCGCCGCCTGCTGCACGTTGCGGGCGATCTCCTGGGTCGCTGCGCCCTGCTCTTCCACCGCAGCCGCAATCGCCGAGGAGATTTCGGAGAGACGCTCGATGGTCGAGGAGATCTCCTTGATGGCGCCGACCGAGTCGTTGGTCGCCGCCTGGATGCCGGAGATCTGCTGGCCGATCTCGCCGGTCGCCTTGGCGGTCTGCTCGGCGAGCGCCTTTACCTCGGAGGCGACCACCGCGAAGCCGCGGCCGGCTTCACCGGCACGCGCCGCCTCGATGGTGGCGTTCAGCGCCAAGAGGTTGGTCTGGCCCGCGATGGTGTTGATCAGCTCGACGACGTCGCCGATGCGGGAAGCCGCCTTCGACAGCTCGCTGACGCGCTCGGTGGTGGCACGGGCCTGGCCGACGGCGTCGCCCGCCATCCGCGCTGATTCCTGCACCTGGCGGCTGATCTCGCCGACCGACGAAGCCATCTCCTCGGTGGCCGAGGCCACCGACTGCACGTTGGTCGAGGCTTCCTCCGAGGCCGCGGCGACCGTGGTCGCCATCCGCTGTGAGCGGTCGGCGGTCGAGGTCAGCGTCGAGGCGGAGGCTTCGAGCTGGGTCGAGGCCGACGACACGGTCTGGACGATCTCGCCGATCATCGTTTCGAAATCGCGGGTGATGCCGTCGACGCGGCGGCCGCGCTCGATCTTGGCTTCGGCATCGGCGGCGGCGGCCTCGTCGGCGGCTTTCTTGGCGATCAAGGCTTCCTTGAAGATCTGGAGCACGTCGGCCATGGCGCCGATCTCGGTCTTCTCGCCGCGATGCGGGACTTCGGCGGAGAGGTCGCCCTTGCCGAGCGCCTGCATCGGCTGGATGATCGAGTTGATGCCGGCGGAGACGTCCTGGACCAGGTAGAAGCTGACGCCGATGCCGATGATCACGGCGGCGCCGAGGATGATCGAGACCAGCATGAAGGCATAGAAATAGCTGTCGGCGGCATCCTGGGCAGCCTGGTCGCCGCCCTTGGTGTTGAGATCGATGTCCTTCATCAGGACCTCATCCGACGCAAGGCCGATCTTGTTGACCGTCTTGGTGTTCAGCTCCTGGGCGTCATGCGGGACCTTGCCGGCCTCCTTGCGTGACAGCGCCATGACGTCTTCGGTGCCCTTCTTGTAGTCGTCCCAGAGCTTGGCCCATTCGTTGTACAGCCGGCGTTCCTCGGGTGAAGTGATCATCGGCTCGTAGGCCTTGCGGGACTTGGCGAGCGCCTCGATGACGGTGCCGGCCGTCTTTTCGTTGGCGAGCTTCTCCTCGAGGGTCTCGGACAGCATGTGCTGGCGGACCACGTTGCGGTAGGTGATGACGCTGGCGCGGAGTTCGCCGAGCACCCGGACGCTGGGCAGCCAGCTCGTGGTGATGTCGGTGGTGTTGGCGTTCATCGACCGCATCTTCGTGACGGCGAGCAGGCCCATGCCGGTCATCGCGACCAGCAGGAACGCCACGACACTGATGATCTTGGCGCGAATGGAAATGGTGGCGAACATAATCGGGTCTCGTTGTGCTGGCGCGGGCGCGCGTCCGGGAGGTCTTAACAATCAACCAAAAGGAGCGACGCCGACATCAGACAACAGAGCGACTGAGCAGATGTTAACTACGACTCCGTTCGAGTACGGAGCCTGAAAGAAATGAACAGGCAGCTAAGAACGTCCTGCGCTCAGCGCATGAGCCCAAGCGCGTCCGCGAAGAATTCCGGCCCGCCGAAATTTCCGGACTTCAGTGCGAGCAGCATATCGCCTGCTTCAGCGCCGACGGCGCGCAGCACCGGGACGCCCGCAGCGATCTCCGCGCCGACCAGGAAGCCGGGAATCCCGAGGCGATCGACGACGGCGCCGGAGGTCTCGCCGCCAGCCACGACCAGCCGACGGACGCCTGATTTCACTAGGTTTTCCGCAATGTCGGCCATCGCCTGCTCGATGGCGTGACCGGCTGCATCGCGGCCGTGGCGCGCCTGCAAGGCGGCGACCTGATCCGGTGTCGCGCTCGACGCGATCAGGACCGGACCGTCGGCTAAACGCGGCTTGGCCCAGGCGATCGCGCGCTGCACTTCGTCCGCTCCCGTAAGAATACGGTCCTGATCGAGATGGAGCACCGCCATGACGCGTTCGGCATTAGCGATCTGCTGAAGCGTCGCCTGCGAGCAGCTTCCGGCGAGGCAGGCCGCCGGTCCGCCGACGGCGGCGTCCGCCCCGCCGCTGCCAGCGGCCGACTTGACCTTGCCCGTCGAGACCAGAGCCCGCGCCAGTCCGAGGCCGATGCCGGAGGCGCCGACCGACAGCCGATGCTGGGCAGCGACGAGGCCGATGGCCTCGAGGTCGCGGTCGAACACGGCATCGATGATCGCGGCACCGATGCCCTTGCCTGACAATTCGGCAAGCCGAGCCCGCACGGCCTCCGCGCCGCGGGCGACGGTCGCGAGGTCGACGAGACCCACCTGCGTCTTGCTCTGGCGCGCCAGCACGCGCACCAGGTTGGAATCACGCATCGGGTTGAGCGGATGGTCCTTGAGCGGGCTCTCGTTCAGCGGCACGGCGCCGACGAACAGATTGCCCTGATAAACCGTGCGACCGGTCTCCGGGAAAGCCGGCGTCACCAGCACGACGGCCTCGCCGCTATCGGCGCGCAGCGCGTCCATCACCGGGCCGATATTGCCCGCATCGGTGGAATCGAAGGTCGAGCAGACCTTGAACAGCACATGGTGCGCCCCGCGGCCACGCAGCCATTTCTCCGCCGCACGCGAGCGCGACACGGCAAGGCCCGCCTCGATCGAGCGGCTCTTCAGCGACACCACGACGGCGTCGACCTCGGGCAGCGTGAGATCGTCCGCGGGCACGCCGATGGTCTGCACGGTACGCAGGCCCGCGCGCGTCAGCGTGTTGGCGAGATCGGAGGCGCCGGTATAGTCGTCGGCAATGCAACCCAGTGCGAGCGTCACGGCTTCACTCCCGCATAAGGCCTGAACCAGGCGAGGCCATCGGTGGTCTTGCCGCGCGGATTGTATTCGCAACCGACGAAGCCGGTATAGCCGAGCCGGTCGAGTTCGGTGAACAGGAAAGGATAGTTCAGCTCCTCGCCGTCGGGCTCGTTGCGCGAGGGGACGCTCGCGATCTGGATGTGCCCGATGATCGGCATCATCTCACGCAGGCGCATGGTGACGTCGCCGTGGATGATCTGGCAGTGATAGATGTCGAACTGGAGCTTCAGGTTCGCCAGTCTCAGCTCCTGGATCAGGTCGCGCGCGAAGCCGAAATCATTGAGGAAGTAGCCGGGCACATTGCGCGCATTGATCGGCTCGAGCACGATGTCGATGCCGTGCGGAGCGAAGAACTCCGCAGCCCACGCCACCGACTTGTAGAACGCCTCGATCGCGACCCGCTCGCCGCGGTTGGCAATGCCGGCCATCAAGTGCAGCCGCTTGACACCGGTCGCCTTGGCGTAAGGCAACGCGGTCTCCAGGCTCGCCTTGAGATCGGCGAAGCGCGCCGGCAGCGCCGCAAAGCCTTTCTCGCCGACGTTCCAGTCGCCCGGCGGCAGGTTGAACAGCGCCTGCGTCAAACCGTTGCGCTTGAGCCGCTCGCCGACCACCTCGGCCGGATGCTCGTAGGGAAAGAGGAATTCGACCGCGGTGAAGCCCGCTTGCGCAGCGGCGTCGAAACGGTCAAGGAACGGCACCTCGGTGAACATCATCGAGAGATTGGCGGCGAAACGGGGCATCGGAATCCTCTTGGCTTACTTGTCGCCGGGAAGTTTTACGCCGGTGACCTGCGCGTACATGCGCGCCACCGAGGCGTCGTCATCGCGGCCCATGCCGGCAGCTGATGTCATCAGGAACATCTGGAGCGCGGCGGCCGAGACCGGCACCGGGAATCGGGCGCTGCGCGCCATGTCCTGGATGATGCCGAGGTCCTTGACGAAGATCTCCACCGCGCTGCGCGGCGTGTAATCGCCGTCAAGCACGTGGGGCATGCGATTCTCGAACATCCAGGAATTGCCGGCTGAGGCCGTGATCACCTCATAGACCTTGCGGATGTCGAGGCCCTGCTTGGCCGCGAACGCCATCGCTTCGCTGGCGGCGGCGATATGCACGCCGGCGAGCAACTGGTTGATCATCTTGAAGGCGGCGCCCTGCCCTGCGGCATCGCCGAGCTCGTAGAGTTTTGCCGCCATGGCATCGAGCGCCGGCCGTGCCTTTGCAAAGGCAGCGGGACTGCCGGAGGCGAGGATCGTCAGCTCACCTTGGGCCGCGCGCTGCGCGCCACCGGAGATCGGCGCATCCAGATAGTGACGGCCGGTCGCCTCCAACTGCTTTGCGAGGCGACGGGCCACATCCGGGTCCATGGTGGCGGAGGACAGGAAGACGCTGTCCTTCGGCAGGGTCTCGGCGGCGCCATCCTTGCCGAACAGGATGGTCTCGGTCTGCGCGGCATTGACGACGACGCTGACGACGATGTCGGCGCCCTTGGCCGCTTCCGCCGGCGTGCTGGCGCCTGCGCCGCCGTCCTTCACGAAACGCGCCACCGCGTCGGCCGAGACGTCGCAGCCGGTCACGGCATGACCGGCGCGCTTCAGCGAGGTCGCCATGCCGAATCCCATCGAGCCGAGCCCGATGACCGCGATACGCTGATTTTGCGACGTGGAGGCGGACATGCAACTGACCCTTGCGAACGTTTCCTGGACGGCCGCCCTTTGCGGCGGCTCACTGATCCGAATAACACGGCTTGGCCGCGCTGCCAAAGCGTGAGACAAGCGGGCATGACGGCTATGAGCAACGAGACCCGGCTGCGTGAGGATATCTGCCGCTTCGGACGGTCCTTGTTCGAGCGCGGCCTGACACCGGGCTCTTCCGGCAATATCAGCGTCAAGATGCACGACGGGGGTTGGCTCGTCACCCCCACCAACGCCTCGCTCGGCTTCCTCGACCCGGCGCGACTGTCGCGGCTGGACGCACGGGGGCGCCTCCTCTCGGGCGATGCGCCGACCAAGGAAGTTCCGCTGCACAACGCGCTCTACGATACGCGCGAAAGCGCGCGGGCGATCGTGCATCTGCACTCCACCCATTCGGTCGCGCTCTCGATGCTGCCCGAGATCGACCCGCGCGCCGCGCTGCCGCCGATGACGGCTTATTATCTGATGAAATGCGGCGCCACTGCGCTTGTGCCCTATTACCGCCCCGGCGATCCCGCGGTTGCGGATGTGATCAAGGGACTGGCGGGCAAATATTCGTCCGTGCTGCTCGCCAATCACGGCCCGGTGGTCGCCGGCGACACGCTGGAGGCCGCGGTGTTCGCGACGGAGGAGCTGGAGGAGACGGCGAAGCTGTACCTGCTGCTGCGCGGGATGAACCCGCGGTATCTGTCGCCGGAGCAGGTGAAGGATCTGGTGAAGGTGTTCGGGGTGACGCTGCCGGAGCATGGGCATGAGCATTAGCGCCCTTCGATCATGGGCGGACTAACGACGCCTCATCCACCACAGTCATTCCCCGCGGAAGCGGGGAATCCAGTACGCCGCAGCTTCTCCGTATCCAACTAGCGTCTCTGGAATACTGGATCGCCCGCCGGCGCGGGCGATGACACCGACCAGGTAGTAACTACAGCCCCAGATACGCCTTCCGTACGTCCGGGTTCCCCCTGATCTCCTCTGCCGGGCCCTGCATCAGCACGCGGCCGGTTTGCAGGATGTAGGCGCGGTCGGCGATCTCCAGGCACTCGGCCATGCGCTGCTCGACGATCAGCACAGTCATGCCGGCGTCGCGGATGCGCAGTACCGCCTGGAAGATTTCGTCGACCAGCTTCGGCATGATACCTTGCGAGGGCTCGTCCAGCATCAACAGCCGCGGGCGCGTCATCAGCGCGCGGCCGATCGCGAGCATCTGCTGCTCGCCGCCGGAGAGCGTCTCGGCGCGCTGCTCCAAACGTTCCTGGAGACGCGGGAACAGTGTGAAGACGAGATTGAGCGGCCCCTCGCGGTCGGCGTCACCGCGGTACAGATAACTGCCGAGGCGCAGATTGTCGCGCACCGACAGGCGCGGGAACAGGCGGCGGTTCTCCGGCACATAGGCGATGCCGGTGGCGGTGATGTGATGCTGCGCCATGCCGTCGAGACGCTTGCCGTCGAACGTCACCGTGCCCGAACGCGGACGCTCGGCGCCGGCGATGGATTTGAGCAGCGTCGACTTGCCCGCGCCGTTGGCGCCAGCGACGCAGACGATCTCGCCCTTCTGGACCTCGATCGAGACCGCCGAGATCGCGACCAGACCCTGATAGGCGGTCGTGACTTCATGCACCGACAGCATGACGATCTCCCAGATATGCGCTGATCACCTTGGGATCGCGGACGACGTCGGAAGGCTTACCCTCGACCAGCACCTTGCCGAGGTCGAGCACGATGGCGCGGTCGACCAGCGGCATCACGATCTCCATGACATGCTCGACCATCAAAACGGTGATGCCGGCATCGCGCACCTTGCGCACCAGCGCGACGCCGGTCTGCGCCTCGGTCGGCGTCAGGCCGGTGAGAACTTCGTCCAGCAGCAGCAGCTTTGGTTCGGTCGCCAGCGCACGGGCGACTTCGAGGCGGCGTTTCTCGGCCGGCACGAGGTCGCTCGCGAGCACGTCGGCGCGTGCGGCAAGGCCGGTGAATTCGAGCACCTCATGCGCCTTGCGGCGCGCCTCGCGCATCACAGTGTTGCGCACGAGAGCACCGACGATGACGTTGTCGATGACAGTCATGGTCTCAAAGCTCTTGACCACCTGGAAGGTGCGCCCGACGCCACGCTGGCAGCGTTCGGCCGCCGGCATGTTGGTGACATCCTCGCCGTCGAACCAGATCGACCCTTGCGTCGGCGGCAAGACGCCGGCGATGAGATTGAACAGCGTCGACTTGCCGGCACCGTTCGGCCCGATCAGACCGACGATCTCGCCGCGGCCGACCGAGATCGAGACATCGCTGTTGGCGACGAGGCCGCCAAACCGCTGCCAGACGCCGCGGGTTTCAAGGAGCGCAGTCATCGCGTGGCTCCTCTTGCCTTCGAACGGGAGAACAGGCTCACCAAGCCTCGCGGCAGGGCCAGCGAGATCGCAACGATCAGCGCGCCATAGACGATGAGGTCGACGCCGCGGCCGGAGCCACCGATATAGGAGCGCGTCAGCTCCGTCATCGGGATCAGGATGGCAGCCCCAAGCACAGGCCCCCAGAGGGTGCCGATGCCGCCGAGCACGGCCGGCAGCGCCATCAGCAGCGAGAACTGGAAGCCCATCACGCTTTCAGGATCGATATAGGCGAGAAACTGCGCATAGAACGCGCCCCCGATGGCGACGAGGAAGGCGGAGACCGCGGCCGCGCCCATCTTGGAGTTGAACACGACGACGCCGAGGCTCTCGGCCGCTTCCGGATTGTCCTTCACCGCGCGCCACCAAAAGCCCCATTTGGAGTCCTCCAGCCACCAGGTGACGAACCAGGCGAGGCTGCACAGCACCAGCGCGAAATAGAAGTACGGCAGCTTGCTGCGCATGAACTGGAATTTCAGCCAGCTGTCGCCGCGCACGGGAACGGTGATTCCCATCGCAGCCCCCGCCCATTCCCAGTTCTGGAACAAGAGCAGTCCGATCTCGGCGATGACGATGGTCGCGATCACGAAGTAATGGCCGCGCAGGCGGAAGAAGGGATAGCCGAGCCCCATTGCGATGATCGCCGCAATCACGCCGCCGGCGAGCATGCCGAACCAGGGCAGCACGCCGAACTTGGTGAACAGCAGCTCGGTGGTGTAGGCGCCGATGCCGAAATAGAGCGCGTGCCCCAGCGAGATCTGCCCGCAATAGCCGGACAGGATGTTCCAGCTCTGCGACAGCGCCGCATACATCAGGGTCAGGATCAGGATGTTCTGGACGTAAACATCCTTGATCAACAGCGGAGCCAGCGCTGCGAGCCCGGCCAGCACTGCGGCGATGATGAGATCGCGGCGGCGCCGCGCTGCAAAAGCCTTGTCCATCACATCGACCCGAACAGGCCACGCGGCCGGATGAAGACGACGAGGAGATAGACGGCATAGATGCCGACGGACTTCAGCGATGGCGGCAACACCAGCGCGGTCACCGCTTCGACCAGGCCAACAATGATGCCGCCGGCGAAGGCGCCGAACACGCTGCCGAAGCCGCCGAGCGCCACGGTGACGTAGGCGATCAGCGCGAACGACGCGCCGACATCGGGATAGATGTAGAAGAACACCGCCATGATCGCACCGGCGAGACCGACCAGCGCGGCGCCGAGGCCCCAGCCGAACGCGAACACGCGGTTCTTGTCGATGCCGACGAGCGCGACGGCGCCGGGATCCTCGCGGGTGGCTTCCAGCGCGCGGCCGAAGTCGGTGCGGTGGATGAAGAGGTAGAGCCCGGCGAAGGCCGCGATCGAGACCAGCGCACCGATGAGCTGCGGCTCGGGCAGGAAGATGCCGGCGACCGAGATGGTTTTACCGCCGAGCCAGGACTGTGGAATGCTGCGATAGTCCGGCGTGAAGAAGTACTGCGCGAGGCCGCGCATCACGATCGCAAGGCCGAAAGTCGTGAAGATCTGCACCATGCCGGCATTGGCCTTGGCCCGCATGGCGAAGCGTACAAGGAGTAGATAGACCACCGCTCCGAACACGAACATCGCCGCGGCGACCAATGGGGCCGACAGCAGGGGATCGATCGCGAAGAACGCGAACAGAAAGAAGGACAGGTACATCGCGAGCATCAGGAATTCGCCATGGGCGAAGTTCGTGACGTCCATCAGGCCGAAAATCAGCGCGAGGCCGACCGCGATCAGTCCGTAAAGCAGGCCCATCAGAAGGCCGCTCGCGAGACTCTGGATAATGGCTTGAGCTGTCAAAAGTCGTCCCCCGAAATAGATCCTCATCCTGAGGAGCGCGCACCAGCGCACGTCTCGAAGGATGGCCCAGCCCTCGTCCTTCGAGACGCGGGCTACGCCCGCTCCTCAGGATGAGGGCGGGAGCTACGTCCGAGCTCCCGCTTCCCAATCTTACTTCATCGGCCAGATCGCTTCCGCGATCGCGGCCTGCGGCGGGAAGATGGTGACGAACTTGCCGCCGACATATTGCAGCAGCACCGGGTCGGCGTCGTTGTTCTGGCCGGCCTCGTCGAACTTGACGCGCTTCCAGGGCATGATGGTCTGCTCGCCCGGGATGTCGGTCGCGGCCAGTGCATCGCGGATCTTCTCGCCGTCGGCCGACTTGGCGCGGTTGATGGCGTCGGCCAGGATGATCAGGCCCATGAACTGGCGCGAGGTCAGGTCGTTGAAGTCCTTGCCCGAGCGCGCCTTGAACATCTCGTTGATCTTGCCGACCATGGGACGCTTCTGCGCGAGATCGAGCGAGAAGGTGCCGCGCGAGATCACGCCTTCGAGCTTGTCGCCGACGGCATCATAGAGCGCCTTCTCCGAGAAGCCGGCGTCCTGCGCCACGATCGCGTTCGGCTTGTAGCCGAGCTCGCCCATGGTCTTGACGAGCAGGATGCCGTCCGTGGTGTAGCTCGAGGGCATCAGCACGTCGGCATTGGCGCTCTTGAGCTGCTGCACTTCGGCCGACAGCGACGGCGAATTGGCGCGATACTTGATGTCGGAGACGATCTTGTAACCGCGCTCGCCGGCGATCTTGGCCTGGGCGTTGCCGGAATCGGTGCCGAAGATGGTGTCCTCGTGGAACAGCGACAGCGTCTCGATCTTGGTGCCCTTCTTCTTCAAAGCATCGAAGAAGTCGAACATCGCAGCCGAGTACATCTCGTCATGCGGGGCGGCGCGGAAGTAATATTTGAGGCCGCGGCGATGCAGGCTCGGCGAGGAGTTGTCGGCGGAGACGAACGGGATCTGGTAGCGCTCGCAGATCTGGCTGACGGTGACGGCGACCGCGCTTTGATAGGTGCCGATGATCGCGGAGACCTTCTCCTGCGTGATCAGGCGCTCGGCCTCGGCGCGGCCCTTTTGCGGATCGGCCTGGTGGTCGGCGAACACGAGGCGGACTTTTGCGCCGCCGAGGCCCGGCAGACCCTCGCCCTTGGCCAGCGGCAGATCGAAATCGGTGTCCTTGTTGATGACCTCGAGCGCGGTCTCATAGGCCTTCTGCGCGTCGACGCCCTGCTGCGCGCTGCCGCCGGAGAACGGATAGATCACGCCGATCACGACCTCGGAGGTCTGGGCGCGTGCAGCGAGCGGCACCAGCGCGGCAGTGGCTGTGGCACCAAGCAGCACGTCGCGGCGAGAGATCGTCATGGCAAAGTCCCCTGTTACTAAATTTCGACTGATCGAATGGAGCGATTGATGGACGCGGTAAAGCCCGAAGAAGCAGCAAACGCTGCCTACTAAATCACGGCCATGTTCCGGTTCTTCAGATCCGTCACCAGCATCAGGCCGGGCGAATGCGTGATCGCGAACGGCAACCTGGCGGCGTTGATCACCGATTGCGGCGTCACGCCGCAGGCCCAGAACACCGGGATCTCGTCGTCGGCGACGGGCACGGGATCGCCGTAATCCGGCTTGGCGAGATCCTTGATGCCGATCAAATGCGGATGCCCGAGATGCACGGGGGCACCGTGCACGGCGGGATAACGCGAGGTGATCTGCACCGCGCGGATCGCATCGGCCGGCTTGAACGGACGCATCGACACCACCATGGGACCGGCGAACGGACCGGCCTCGCCGCAGGCGATGTTGGTGCGGTACATCGGCACGCGCACGTTCTGCTCGATGTGGCGGATCGGCATGCCCTCGTCGAGCAACGCCTCTTCGAACGAGAACGAGCAGCCGAGCACGAAGGTCACGAGATCGTCGCGCCAATGCTTGGTCACGTCGGTCGGCTCGTCGACCACCTCGCCGTCGCGCCAGATGCGATAGCGCGGCACGTCGGTGCGGATGTCGAGATCGGCGCCGAGCGCGGGGATGTGCGGGCTGCCGACATCGGACATGCCGATGATCGGGCACGGTTTCGGATTGAGCTGGCAGAAGCGGTGAAAGGCGCTGGCATATTCGGCCGGCAGGATCGCCAGATTGCCCTGGACGAAGCCGGGAGCGACGCCGGCGGTAGATCCGACCTGGCCGCCGCGATAGGCGAGCCGTGCCAGGCGGCTCGGGAGCGTGTCGGGCGTTTCAGTTTGCTGCGCTGCCACCAAAACAGTCATTTGATCGACCTGCCTATAAACTCGACAAAGACAGCCAACACCAAGCATGCTATAAAGTCTAATCTTCCTTTCTAATCGATATCGATAAATTCAATTTATCGATCGGGAAAATCCTTCTCAATGCTGGACTTCAGGTCGATCGAAACCTTTCTCTGGGTTGTGAAGCTCGGCAGCTTTCGCGGCGCCGCAGCACGGCTCAATACGACCCAGCCGGCGATCTCCCAGCGCATCGCCCAGCTCGAGCGCGAGATGGGCGTGAAGCTCCTCAACCGCGATCATCGCGTTGCTTCGCCGACGCCGAGCGGCCGGCAGATGATGGTCTATGCCGAGAAGCTGATCGGTCTGAGGGCGGCGATGATCGCCGAGATCGGCGATCGCTCGGCGATGCGCGGCGTGATGCGCCTCGGCGTCGCCGAGACCATCGTGCACACCTGGCTGCCGCGGCTCGTCAAGAGCATGAACGAAGTCTATCCGAACCTGTCGCTGGAGATCGAGGTCGACATCACGCCGAACCTCACTGCGCGCCTGCTCGCGCAGGAAATCGAGCTCGCCTTCGTGGTGGGGCCGCTGTCGGCGTCGGGCGTCCACAATCGCGTGCTCGCGGATTATCCGATCGGCTTTCTCGCAAGCCCCTCGCTCGGGCTCGGCGACGGCCCGGTGACGCGCGCCGACCTCGCGCGGTTTCCGATCATCACCTTCCCGCGCAAGACCAGGCCCTACGAGGTCGTGCGCGAAGTCTTCGACCGGCCGGAGCTGCCGCCGATCCGGCTGCATGCGTCCGCATCGCTGGCGACGGTCATCCACATGGCGGTCGAAGGGCTCGGCATCGCCGTGATCCCCGACGCCATCGTCGAGAACGAGCTCGCCGACGGGCGGTTGCAACTGCTCCAAACCGATCTCGCCATAGCGCCGCTGACATTCACGGCGAGCTGGCTCGCCTCGCCTGACGTCGTCGCGGTGGAGCGCGTCGCCGAGCTCGCACGGCAGATTGCGCAGAGCAGCCTCGCGGTTGACGAGTCCGCGCCGGCGCGTCATTGAAAAAGGCGCCGGACAACCGAGAGACCGACCGCATGAGCCGAGCCGCCACCAATCTGCAAATCGATTCCGCCCGCCTCTGGGGCTCCATCCACGAGACCGCCCAGTTTGGCGGGACGGCCAAGGGCGGCGTACGGCGGCTGACGCTGAGCAGCGAAGACAAGCAGGTGCGCGACTGGTTCCGCAAGGCTTGCGAGGACGCCGGCCTCGATGTGCACACCGATGCGCTCGGCTCACAGTTCGGCCTGCGCAAGGGCCGCGACATGACGAAGCTGCCCGTCGGGATCGGCTCGCATCTCGACACCCAGCCGACCGGCGGCAAGTATGACGGCATTCTGGGGACGCTCGGCGCGCTGGAAGTGATCCGCACGCTGAACGACGCAGGCATCGAAACCGAAGCGCCGATCTGCGTCGTCAACTGGACCAACGAGGAAGGCTCGCGCTTCGCACCGGCGATGATGGCCTCCGCCGCTTACGTCGGCGATTTCACCACCGATGACATCCTGTCGCGCAAGGATATCGACGGCACTTCCGTCAGCCAGGCGCTCGACAGCATCGGCTATCGCGGCGACAAGCCGGTCGGCTTCCAGAAGCTCGGCTGCTTCGTCGAATTGCACATCGAGCAAGGTCCGATCCTCGAGGCCGAGGGCAAGACCATCGGCGTGGTCGATTCCGGCCAGGGCGTGCTCTGGTACGACGGCAAGATTTCCGGCTTCGAGAGCCATGCCGGATCGACGCCGATGCCGCTGCGGCGCGATGCGCTCGCGACGCTCTCCGAAATCGTGCTGGCGATGGAGGCCATTGCGAAGAAGCATGGGCCCAAAGCAGTCGGCACCATCGGCGAGGCCGTGATCGCAAATCCCTCGCGCAACGTCATTCCCGGCGAGATCGCCTTCACCATGGATTGCCGCAGCGCGGATGGCGCCATCATGGACGCGCTCGATCGCGATCTGCGCGCCGCCATTGCCGAGATCGCCGCGCGCCGCAAGGTCGAGGTCAAGATCGACCTGGTCTGGCGCAAGCCGCCGACGCATTTCGATCCCAAGCTGATCGCGGCGGTCGAGAACGCGGCGAAGACGCTCGGCTATTCCTCTCGCCGCATCACCTCCGGCGCCGGCCACGATGCCTGCAACCTCAACACCGTCATGCCGGCGGCGATGGTGTTCGTGCCTTGCAAGGACGGCATCAGCCACAACGAGCTGGAAGACGCCACGCAGCCCGACTGCGCCGCGGGCACCAACGTGCTGATGCATACCGTGCTGGCGATCGCCGGCGTCGCGTCCTGATCGGAGAGAGCCATGCGCGGAGTTTTCGTCGACGCCAACGAAGCCCTCGCCGTGATCATGGAGCGGCTCGGGAAGCCCGGCGACCCCGAGGTGCGGATCCACAGGGATCCCGACATCAAGCCCGAACAATATCCTGAAGTCCTCGATGGCGCCGAGATCGCCATCGTCGACCACACCGCGCTGCCGACCGAGGTCGCGAAGACATGCACAGGCCTGAAGCATGTCGTGTTCCTCGGCACCGGCGCGCGCAGCTACATGAATCCGGAAGAGCTCGCCGAGCTCGGCATCTCCGTGCACCTGATCAAGGGGTATGGCGACACGGCAGTCGCGGAGTCCGCGATCGCCCTGATGTGGGCCTCCGCCCGCGTCATCGCGATGATGGACCGCGAGATGCGCGTCGGCAATTGGCTGCGCGAGGACGGCATGCAGCTAACCGGCAAGACGCTCGGCCTGATCGGCTTCGGCGGCATCGCCGCGGAAGTCGCACGCATTGCGGTCGGCTCAGGCATGAAGGTGATCGCCTGGAACCGGTCGCCAAAGAGCCATCCGGGCGTCGAGTTCACCGATCTCGACACGCTATTGGCGAGAAGCGACGTCGTGTCGCTGCATCTGCTGCTCAACGACGAGACCCGCGGCATGATTACGCGCGAGAAGATTTTTGCGATGAAGCCCGGTGTCATCCTGATCAACACCGCGCGTGCCGCCGTCGTCGACGAGACCGCGATGATCGACGCGCTGAAGTCCGGCCACATCCGCCATGCCGGCCTCGACGTCTTCAACATCGAGCCCCTGCCCGGCGACCATCCGTTGACGAAGATTCCGAACGTGACGCTGTCGGCGCATTCGGCCTTCCGCACGCCGGAAGCGAGCGAGAACCTGATTGAAGCGGCATGGGTCCATTGCCGCCGGATCGTGAAGGGATAAAAGCAACAACAATGGCCGACTATCGCACCATCAAGGCACAGCCGCTCACCAATGTCGTCCGTGCCATCGTCAAGGCGGGCGGATCTACGGACCGCGAAGCCGAGCTCGTGTCCACCAACCTCGTCGAGGCCAATCTTAGAGGACATGACTCGCACGGCGTCGGCATGATCCCGCGCTATGTCCAGAGCGTCACCACGGGCGGCCTCGCCGTGAACCAGCACGTCAAGATCGTGCTCGACACCGGTCCGCTTCTCACCCTGGACGGCCTCACCGGCTATGGCCAGGTGATCGGCCATGAGGCGATGGAGCTGGCGGCAGAGCGCGCCAAGCGCAACGGCGTGTGTCTCGTCGGCCTCTCCAACTCGCACCACATCGGCCGCATCGGCCATTGGGCCGAGCAGTGCATCGACCACGGGCTGGTCTCGATCCACTTCGTCAACGTGATCTCGCGCCCGATCGTGGCGCCGTGGGGCGGCAGCGATGCGCGCCACGGCACCAACCCGTTCTGCGTGGGCATCCCGCGCAGGGGCAAGGACCCGATCGTGCTCGACTTCGCCACCAGCAGGATCGCGCAGGGCAAGACCCGCGTCGCCCACAACAAGGGCGTCGAGCTCGAGCCCGGCACCATTATCGACAACGAAGGCAAGCCCACCGTCAATCCGCGCTACACCGTGATCCCGCCGCACGGCGCCATCCTGCCGTTCGGCGAGCACAAGGGCTCGGGGCTCGCACTGGTGTGCGAAATCCTCGGCGGGGCGCTCTCCGGCGGGCAGGTGGTCAAGGGCCCGTCCGACGGCAAGTACAACGTCCTCAACGGCATGCTCTCGATCGTCATCGACCCGAACAAGCTCGGCACCGGCGACAACCTTGCGAGCGAGGTCGAGAGTTTTGTTGCCTGGCACACCGGCTCGCCGCCCGCTCCCGGCATCGACAAGGTGAAGATCGCCGGCGATCCCGAGCGCGAGACCAGGAAGAAGCGTCTGGCCGAAGGCATTCCGGTCGACCCGACCACCTGGCAGGAAATCCTGGAGGCCGGGACGAAGTTCGGACTGGACCAGGCTGCGATCGAGAAGATCGCGGGCTAGTCGGGAACGAAGCGCATCGCTGAGAATAGCCCGGCCAAGTGCACTATCGCGCAACGAGGTCTGGACTAAAGCGAAGCATCACCGCACTCGTGGAGCGGATTTGAACCGGCCCGCGTCGTCTCACGACAACGCGAATATCCCGGTCCACATCCGCCCCCGAGGTTCACATGTTCTCCCGTCTTGCAAAGCTCATGTCCGGCTCGAGCGAGCCGTTACCCGAAATCGACTTCTACCGGCACCGGCTCGCGATCTATGAAAGCGAGCTGGGCGAGCCCGAGCACAGCTTCACGGACAGCGCGGAGCGCCGCATCGACATCCACGCCTTTGGCCGCGATTTCGTGCCGGTGTGCGAAGAGGGATCTGACGAAGGTTATGTGCTTCTGACCAACGGCATGAGCGAACAGCGAATGCCGGGGGTGCATGGCGACGCAAAGCCACGTGCCGAGCTGATGTGGTATGTCCGGGAGCCGACAGAGGAGGTTTGCGCCAATCTGCGCTGGCTCGCCAATCTGCCGTTCATCGACACGACCTGGTTCGGTTTTGGTCATCGCGTCGCGCTGCCGTGTCCGCCGGTTGCAGGAACGGACTTCCAGACGTTCCTGTTTCTCACACCGATCATCGGCCCCGATAAGCAGATCGCCGAGGCGCTGGAGATCGCGTGCGATCCCGTGGAGATCCTGACCGTGAACCTGATCTCGCATCAAGAGCTCGGCCTCATCAAGTCCCAGGGACTCGACCCGTTTCTCGATCTGCTCGACGAGAACGATTATCCGCCGATCTTCGATCCGACGCGGAAATCGTATGTGTAGGGTGGGTTAGCCCTGCAACTGCGCGAAGCGCAGTTGCTCGGCGTAACCCACCTCTTCTGTCTCCGCGGATACGAGCAGTGGTGGGTTACGCCTTCGGCTAACCCACCCTACGCAGCTCGCCCCGCCTCAATCCACCATATCCGCGACCGCCTTGCCGCAGGCGGTGGTGTCGGCGTTGCCGCCGAGATCCTTGGTGCGGAGCGTGCGTTCGGCGAGGGTGCGCTCGATCGCATCGACGATCGACTTACCGGCCTCCTTCTCGCCGAGGTGCTCGAGCATCATCGCGCCGGACCAGATCGCGCCGATCGGGTTGGCGATGCCCTGCCCCGCAATGTCGGGCGCCGAGCCGTGCACCGGCTCGAACACCGAGGGGAAATCGCCCTCGGGATTGATGTTGCCCGATGGCGCGATGCCGATGGTGCCGGTGCAGGCCGGGCCGAGATCGGAGAGGATGTCGCCGAACAGATTCGAGCCGACCACGACGTCGAACCAGTCCGGATGCAGCACGAAGTTCGCGGTCAGGATGTCGATGTGGTACTTGTCCCACTTCACGCCCGGAAACTTCTTCGCCATCGCCTCCACGCGCTCGTCCCAATAGGGCATGGTGATGGAGATGCCATTGGACTTGGTCGCCGAGGTCAGGTGCTTCTTCGGCCGCGACTGCGCGAGCTCGAAAGCGAATTTCAGGATGCGGTCGACGCCGATGCGGGTCATCACCGTCTGCTGCGTCACGAACTCGCGGTCGGTGTCCGGGAACATGCGGCCGCCGACGGAGGAATATTCACCTTCGGTGTTCTCTCGCACCACCCAGAAATCGATGTCGCCGGGCTTGCGGTTCGCCAGCGGCGACGGCACGCCGGGCATCAGCCGCACCGGGCGCAAATTCACATACTGGTCGAACTCGCGGCGAAACTTGATCAGCGACCCCCACAGCGAGACGTGATCCGGAATCTTGGCCGGCCAGCCGACGGCGCCGAAATAGATCGCGTCATGCTTGCCGATCTTTTCTTTCCAGTCGTCCGGCATCATCTGGCCGTGCTTCTCGTAATAGTCCCAGGACGAGAAGTCGAAATGGTCGAAATGCAGGGACACCCCGTGCTTCTTCGCCGCTGCCTCCAGAACGCGCAGGCCCTCGGGCATCACTTCCTTGCCGATGCCGTCGCCGGGAATGACTGCAATCCGGTATTGTTTCTTGCTCATCGAGAACGTCCCTGGTTGGTCCGGCAGCCGCCGCCTTTTTGACCGCACTGCAATGGACCAAACTCGGCAGCAGTGCAACGCTGCACTGCAATGTTGACCGTGGCGCGGCCGAGCGCCTACTGGTTTGATCCTGATGTTCCCACCGAGCGAGTACCCTTCATGGATCTGCATCTGCGTGGCAAGCGCGTCCTGATCACAGGCGCGTCCAAAGGCATTGGCGCAGCCGCCGCCGAGGCGTTTGCCGAGGAAGGCGCAAACCTCCTGCTCGCCGCCCGCAGCGGCGACCAGCTCAAGGCGCTGGCGGACCGCCTGCGCTCCGCGCACCAGATCGATGCCGCGACGAGCATCGTGGACCTGCGCAAGGCCGAGGATTTGGCGCGGCTCGCGAGGGAAGCCGCCGACATCGACGTGCTCGTCAATAATGCCGGCGACATCCCCGGCGGCTCGATCGACAAGATCGACGAGGCGACCTGGCGGCACGCCTGGGAATTGAAAGTGTTCGGCTACATCAACCTGACGCGGCAGATCTACGCGCAGATGAAGGCGAAGGGCGGCGGCGTCATCGTCAATGACATCGGCGCGGCCGGCGAAAAATTCGATGCCAATTACATCTGCGGCAGCGCCGGCAACGCCGCATTGATGGCCTTCACCCGCGCGCTCGGCGGCAAGAGCCTCGCCGACAACATCCGCGTGGTCGGCATCAATCCCGGCCCGGTCGGCACCGATCGCCACGTCACCCTGCTCAAGACGCGGGCAAAGCACCAATTCGGCGACGAGAGCCGCTACAAGGAATTCCAGAAGAGCCTGCCGCTCGGCCGGCCCGCGCATGCGCGCGAGATCGGCGATCTCATGGCGTTCCTGGCGTCCGATCGCGCCGGATATACGTCGGGGGTCATCTATACCGTGGATGGCGGCATCAGCGCGGGCTGGGGTTAACTCTATCCGCGTCATTGCAAGCGCAGCGAAGCTATCCAGATTGCCATCTCAGGTACATTTCTGGATTGCTTCACTGCGCTCGCAATGACGATTGAATAAGCACAGGAGTAGAATAGTTGTCTCAAGACCTGATCCGCGAAACGGCCTGCGCCGTCGTCGATAAGCTGCGATCCGGCGACGTCTCGCCGCTCGAGCTTCTGGATGTGCTGGAGAAGCGCATCGGTGAGGTCGACGGCAAGGTCAACGCGCTGCCGACGCTATGCTTCGACCGCGCGCGAGACAACGCCAAGGCGCTGATGCAGAAGCCGGCCGGAGCCCGCGGGCTGCTCGCGGGCCTGCCGGTACCGATCAAGGACCTGACCGATGTCGCGGGCGTGCTGAACACACAGGGTTCGCCAATCTTCAGGGACAATGTGCCCAAGCAGTCCGATCTCATGGTCGAGAACCTCGAAGGCAATGGCGCGGTCGTCTACGCCAAGTCGAACACACCGGAATTCGGCGCCGGCGCTAACACCTTCAACGAAGTGTTTGGCGCGACGCTCAATCCCTGGGATACGACGAAGTCTGCGGCCGGCTCCTCCGGTGGCGCGGCGGTGGCGCTGGCCACCGGCATGGCCTGGCTCGCCCAGGGCTCCGACATGGGCGGCAGCCTGCGCAGCCCCGCGGCGTTCTGCGGCGTCGTCGGCATGCGGCCGAGCATCGGGCGCGTCGCACATACGCCCAAATCGGCGATCGACCGCAATCTCGGCGTGGTGGGGCCGATGGCGCGCAACGTCGAGGATCTTGCGCTGCTGTTGGATGCCATGAGCGGTGACTATGCGGACGACCCGCTGTCGCTGCCCGCACCTGCGACCTCGTTCCTGTCGGCGGCGCAGTCAGGCAAGAAGCCGAAGCGCATCGCCTATTCGCCCGATCTCGGCATCACCCCGGTCGATCCCGAGGTCAAGGCGATCACGCGCAAGGCCGCTGAACGCTTCGCGGAGGCCGGCGCGATCGTGGAGGAAGCGCATCCGGACTGGCGCGAGGCGCATGAATGCTTCCACGTCCTGCGCGCCTTCGATTTCGCGATCACCAAGGCCAATCTGCTGCGGACCAAGCGCGACCTCCTGAAGCCCGAGGTGATCTGGAACATCGAGGAAGGCCTCAAGCTCACCGTCGAGCAGCTCGCGCGCGCCGAGGCGCAACGCGTCGGCATGACCGCGCGCGCGATCGAGTTCTTCAAAAACTACGACCTGCTGTTGACGCCAACCACGATCGTGCCGCCCTTCCCGATCGAGCACCGCTATGTCGCCGAATGCGCCGGCAAGAAGTTCGAGAACTATGTCGAATGGCTCGGCATCGTCTACGCTATCACGCTCGCCTGCTGCCCGTCGCTGTCGCTGCCCTGCGGCTTCACGGCGTCTGGCCTCCCGGTCGGCGTACAGGTCGTCGGTGCCCCGCGCGCGGATGCGCAGGTGATCGCCGGCGCGAAGGTATTGGAAGATATTCTGGGTCTGCGCGGCTCCACGCCGATCGATCCCAAGGTGAAGGCCTGACGCGAGCCGCACCGGCGGGGACTTGGCCGTCCCCGCCGTGCGCCGGTCAGACCCTAGTCGTTCGCTTTCGGCCCGCCGTGATACCGATGCGCATCGTATCCGGCCTCATCCGTTGGAGCGGCGAAGGCGAAGGAGTTCGGATGCGTTTCCGACATCTGGGCGGTGGCCGCCGAAGCCATGTGCGAGTGATTCATTGCCTCGTGGGCAGAGGCGGCGGAGCAAAGCGCGACCAGCATGGCCGACGCTGCGAGAACTGATTTCATCATGATGTGACGTGCCTCTTGTGAGTGCCACCAGCAAATTGCAGATGGATCTCGCCGCGTAGGATTGCCAGTTTGAATCCAGGCACGCGATATAGGCGCGGCATAAGCATTTCGCGCTCCAGTATAGGCTTCCAGCGTTTCTGGCTCGCTCCCGCGGCGGGGAAAGCCGCTCACCTCGAGGCGGTATTCGCCTCCAGGCCGCGACTGTACCGCGACATCGCAAAGCAAAAGACAAAGTAGATCGCGGCGACGAAGATGTAGACCTCGACCGAGAATTGCTGCCAGGCCGGATCGATGATCGCGGTCTTGGCCGTCGTCAGCAGGTCGAAGATGCCGATGATCAGGACTAGGCTGGTGTCCTTGAAAAACGCGATGAAGGTGTTGACCAGCGGCGGGATGACGTGGCGGATCGCCTGCGGCAGCACGATCAGACGATGCTTGCGCCAGTAGGACAGCCCGAGCGCATCGGCGGCCTCATATTGCCCGCGCGGCACGGCCTGGAGGCCGCCGCGGATGACTTCGGCAAGATACGCGCCCGCGAACAGGATGATGGCGATCTGCGCGCGCAGCAGCTTGTCGATATTGAAGCCGCTCGGCATGAACAGCGGAAACATCACGCTCGCCATGAACAACAGGCTCACCAGCGGCACGCCGCGGATCAGTTCGACATAGAGCACGCTGAGCGAGCGGATCGCCGGCAGCTTTGAGCGCCGGCCGAGCGCGACGAGGATGCCGAGCGGGAAACCAAAGGCCAATCCAAACGTCGCCAGGATCAGTGTCACCGGCAATCCGCCCCAACGGTCCTGCGAGACGAAGGAGAGGCCGAACACGCCGCCCCACATCAGTACGCTGATCAGCGCCAGCGCGCCGATCCAGATATAGGCCAGCTCGCGCCGCCACAGGGCGCGGCGGGTGGAGAGATAGAACAGCGCGATGAACAGCACCACCGACAGCGCCGGCCGCCACTGCTCGTCGAACGGATAGGTGCCGAACAGTATGAAGCGATATTTTTCGGGGATGATCGCCCAGCAGGCACCGAGGCCGCGCGCGGCGCGGCAGGCGCTGGAGTCGTTTGCCGGCGTGAGCCACACGGCATTCGCGATGCCCCACTGCACGAAGCTGAAGATGCCCTTGGCGAGGACTGCCAGCAACACGACCGAAAGAATAGCGTTCGGGATCGACGAGAACAAATTGGTGCGGAGCCAGCGCAGCACCGGGTTGCCCATCTGCGGGCGGCGGGCAGCGCGCGGGGCGTCCGGAATATCGGCGATCGCCGTCATGATCAGCGCTCCACCAGCGCGATGCGCGAATTGTACCAGTTCATGAAGAAGCTGATGCAGAGGCTGATGGTCAAGAACACCGCCATGATCAGCGCGATGGCCTCGATCGCCTGCCCGGTCTGGTTCAGCGTGGTATTGGCGACAGACACGACGTCCTGGTAGCCGATCGCGACCGCGAGCGAGGAGTTCTTGGTCAGGTTGAGGTACTGGCTCGTCATCGGCGGCACGATGACGCGCAGCGCCTGGGGCAGGATGATCTGCCGCAGCATGAAGCTGCGGCGCAAGCCGAGCGCATTGGCGGCATCCCATTGTCCGCGCGGCACGGACTGGATGCCGCTGCGCACGATCTCGGCAATGAAGGCCGAGGTGTAGGTCACGAGCGCGATCAGCAGCGCGAAATACTCCGGCGCGAGCGTCAGCCCGCCGACGAAGTTGAAGCCGCGCAGCTCCGGCCATTCGATCTTCCAGGACACACCAAGCGCCACCGACATTGCCGCCGGCAGCGCGACGATGAGGCCAACCGCAAAGGGCCACGCCGGCCGCGGCTTGCCGTCGCGCATCTGCTGCGCGATCAGCCATCGCCTGATGAGATAGAACACGGCAAGCCCGAGCACGGCTGTACCGAGCACCCAGAGCTGCGGCGAGCCGACCGGAATCGCCGGCAGGATCAGGCCGCGATTGGACAGAAATACGCCCTCGACCGGCCGCCAGGCCGCGCGCGCGGCCGGCAGCGCCTGCATCAACACGTACCAGAACAAGAGCTGAAGCAGCAGCGGGATGTCGCGGAGCGTTTCGACATAGACGGCGGCGAGCCGCGACAACAGCCAGTTGGCGGAGAGACGCGAAATGCCGATCAGCGTGCCCAGGATCGTCGCGAGCACGATGCCGATCACGGCGACGCGCAAGGTGTTGGCGATGCCGACGACGAAGGCCCACAGGTACGTGTCTCTCGGATTATAAGAGAGCAGGCTGTCGGCGATCGGCATGCCGGCTTCCCGGCCGAGGAAAGCGAAGCCGGTGGTGATGCGGCGGGCCGAGAGATTGGTGACGGTGTTGCACCAGAGGAAGGCGACAACCCCAAGCACGATTCCGACGACGAGCACCTGCCAGAACAGGCCTTGCAGCTCTCGGCGGCCAAATCCGCCGAAGAAGCGACGGCGGGGCGGCGGTCTTGGACTGTCTGAAGTCACAGCACAAAAATCCTTCTGGCGAGCAACGATTTCCGGCGGCGCACGTCAACTGTTGCACCAATCTTAAAAGCGTGCAACAAATGTTTCATGGCCGAGCCCACGAAATCCTCGCCCTTGAGCGAACTGCGCATTGCGTTGCCATCGCTCCCCCTGCGCCTGCAGGAGGTCGGCCGCTTCGTTGCCGCCAATGACTACGACGCCACCACCCGTTCGATGCGCGATCTCGCCGCCGAGGCCGGCGCCGACCCGGCTGCATTCACGCGGCTTGCCAAGGCCATCGGCTATTCCGGCTGGGACCAGTTGCGCGCGGCACTCACCGAAGCGCGGCGGCCTTCGCAGATCTCACCTTTCTCGGGCCGCGCCAAGAGCCGCCGTCACGGCCCGAACGCCGATGTCGCGCTCGTCACCGACAAGCTCGAGGCCGAGGGCGCCGGCCTTCTGCGCATTCCGGCCCAGCCGATTGCGGATGCAGCCCGCGCGCTGCACGACGCCAAGCGTATCTGGATTGCCGGTTACCGAAGCTGCCGGAGCGTCGCGGAGCTCTTGAACTACGAGCTCCGGCTGTTCCGTCCCGAACAGGTGCAACTCGTCGGCGCATCCGGCCCCGACGATCTCGATCTCGGCGCCTTTCGTACCGGCGAAGCCGTCATCGTCATCGGCTTCCTGCCCTACACGCATGCGAGCGTCCGCGTTGCGCAGGCCGCCCATCGTGCCGGCGCAGCGCTGATCGCGATCGCGGACAGCCTCTCAGCGCCGATGGCAGAAGGCGCCGACCACGTGCTGCTGTTCGAGGCGGCCTCGTCCCCCGGCTTCTTCCCGAGTCTCACGGGTGCCATCGCGATTGCGCAATCGCTCGCGGCGGTCACATTCTCGCTCGGCGGCACGGCCGCGAAGAAGCGCCTGGAAACCACCGAGGCGCGGCTCGCCGCGGCCTCCACATACATTTCAGAGAAAGGTTGACCCATGGCCGCTCGCACCAGCCGCGTGCTGCACCGTTCGTTGCGCGAAACGCCACCCAAGGCGATCGGCGGCGAAGGCGTCTATCTTTTCGCCGAGGACGGGCGGCGCGTGATCGACGCCTCCGGCGGCGCAGCCGTCTCCTGCCTCGGCCATCAGCATCCGCGCGTGATCGCGGCGATGGCAAAACAAGCCTCGACGCTGGCCTATGCGCACACCGCCTTCTTCTCCTCCGAGCCGGCCGAGGCGCTGGCCGAGACGCTGGTCGGGCATGAACCCGGCGGTCTCGCCTACGCCTATTTCGTCAGTGGCGGATCGGAGGCGATCGAAGCCAGCATCAAGCTGGCGCGGCAATATTTCATCGAGCGCGGCGAGCCGCAGCGGCAGCACTTCATTGCGCGGCGGCAGAGCTATCACGGCAACACGCTCGGCGCGCTCGCCGCCGGTGGCAATACCTGGCGGCGCGCGCCCTATGCGCCCCTGCTGTCCGGTGCCTTCAGCCATGTGACGCCGGCCTTCGCCTATCACGAGAAGCACGAGGGCGAATCCGATGCGCAGTTCGTGGCGCGACTGGCCGCGGAGCTCGAAGCCGAATTTCAGCGGCTTGGCCCCGACACCGTCGCCGCGTTCCTCGCCGAGCCCGTCGTCGGTGCCACCGCCGGTGCGGTGACGGCACCGGACGGCTACTTCAAGGCGGTGCGCGAGATCTGCGACCGGCATGGCGCCCTCCTCGTCCTCGACGAAGTCATGAGCGGCATGGGCCGCACCGGCACGACGCACGCCTGGGAGCAGGAGGGCGTTGCTCCGGATATCCAGGCGATCGCAAAGGGTCTCGGCGGCGGCTATCAGCCGATCGGCGCGATGCTCGCGAGCGGCAAGATCATCGACACCATCCGCTCGGGCTCCGGCGCGTTCCAGCATGGCCACACCTATCTGGCGCATCCCCTCGCCTGCGCAGCCGCGCTCGCGGTGCAGGATGTGATCCGCGAGGACCGCCTGCTAGACCGCGTCAAGGAGCGCGGCAAGCAACTCGAGCAGCGCCTGACCGAGCGCTTCGGCAATCACCGCCATATCGGCGACATCAGGGGCCGCGGCCTGTTCTGGGCGATCGAGCTCGTCGCCGATCGCGCCGGCCGCACCTCGTTCGATCCCGCGCTCAAGCTGAACCAGAAGATCAAGGCGGAAGCCTTCGCCAACGGGCTCGGCTGCTATCCCGGTGGCGGTACCGTGGACGGCGCCCGTGGCGACCATGTGCTGCTGGCGCCGCCCTATATCGCTTCGGCTGCCGAGATCGATCTGATCGTCGACAAGCTCGGCACCGCCGTCGACAACGTGTTGCGTAGTGTCAATCACTGAGGGGAGAGTCATATGATGAGGAAAGTGGTTATCGTAGCCGGCATGCTTGCAGCATCGACGGTTGCCGCGTCGGCGGCGACGCTCGACACGGTGAAGAGCCGCGGCACGCTGATCTGCGGCGTCAGCGCCGGCTTTGCCGGTTTCTCCGCGCCGGACTCGCAGGGCAATTACAAGGGTCTCGACGTCGATTATTGCCGCGCGCTCGCGGCCGGCGTGCTCGGCGACGCCAGCAAGGTGCGCTACGTCTCGCTGACCGCGCAGAATCGCTTCACCGCGCTGCAATCGGGCGAGATCGACGTACTCTACCGCAACTCGACGCAGACCTATCTGCGCGGCGTGACGCTGGGCCTCCGCCAGGGGCCGGTCAACTTCTATGACGGCCAGGGCTTTGTCGTGAAGAAGGACCTCGGCGTGAAGGAGATCAAGGATTTGAAGGGTGCGACTGTCTGCGTCGCGCAGGGCACCACGCATGAAGTCACGCTCGGCGATTACGGCCGCGCCAACGGCATCGACTGGAAGCCGCTGGTGTTCGACCGCGTCGACACCATGTACCAGACCTTCTTCGGCGGCCGCTGCGATGCCATGACCCAGGATGCCTCCGCGCTCGCCGGCGCCGTGACGACCGCGGCGCCGAATCCGGCCGACTACGTCGTGCTGCCGCAGACCATCAGCAAGGAGCCGCTCGGCCCGTTCACCCGCAACGGTGACGAAGTCTGGAGCGACATTATCACCTGGTTGCATTACGGCCTGATCGAGGCCGAGGAACTCGGTGTCACGCAAGGCAATGTCGACGAGATGGCGAAGTCACAGACGCCGGCGGTCCAGCGCCTGCTGGGTGCCTCCGGCGACCTCGGCTCGCGGCTCGGTCTCGATAACAAATGGCTGGTGACGGTGATCAAGGCCACCGGCAATTACGGCGAGATCTACGAGCGCAATGTCGGCAAGGCGAGCCCGCTCAAGCTCGACCGCGGCCTCAACGGCCTCTGGAGCAAGGGCGGCTTGATGTACGCGGTGCCGTTCAAGTAAACGGTGCTTCACCTCTCCCCGCCTGCGGGGAGAGGTCGACCGCGCAGCGGTCGGGTGAGGGGGAGCCTCCGCGAATTAATCCCTCACTTTCAACGTGGATAGAGCCCCTCACCCCGACCCTCTCCCCGTAAGAACGGGGAGAGGGAGAAGAGACACCGATGCGCATCGCCCTGATTCACGCCCTCAAGCATTCCATCGCGCCGATCGAGGCTGCGTTCGCGAAGGCGTGGCCAGAGGCGCGGCTGATGAACCTGCTCGACGACAGCCTGTCGGCGGATCTGGCCCGCGACGGCGTGCTCAACGATGCCATGACCGAGCACTTCCTCGCGCTCGGCGACTATGCGGCAGCTACGGGAGCGAACGGAATCCTGTTCACCTGCTCGGCGTTCGGCCCCTGCATCGAGGCCGTCGCGCGCGCACATGCGCCAATGCCCGTGCTGAAGCCGAACGAGGCGATGATCGAGCAGGCCGTGACCATGGGCAAGCGAATTGGCCTGCTCTCGACCTTCCCGCCGACACTGGCCTCGATGCCACCGGAGTTTCCGGCCTCGGCCCAGGTCGTGCCGAAACTCGCCGAGGGCGCGCTGGCGGCGCTCGATCGCGGCGATCGCGCCACGCACGACAGGCTGATTGTCGAGGCTTCAAAGGACTTGCGCGATTGCGACGTCATTGCGCTCGCGCAATTCAGCATCGCGGCAACCGCGCCGCTGGTCGCCGAAGCCACCGGCCGCCCGGTCGTGACGACCCCGGACAGCGCGGTCGACAAGTTGATGAGGCTGCTGAAAGCGAAGGCCTAGGCGCCGGCCTTTTTCCGACGACGCGCATCCTTGATCGCAGCAGCAAGCGCGGCCTTCGTTTCGTTCACAAAGTCCTCGACCAGTTCCTCGCGCGTGGCATGCGCGGCCTCGCCGGTGAACAGGCCCTGCTCGGCCAGCATCACCACGCCATGCAACGCCGCCCAGATCTTGAGCGCTTGCCGCTCGCGCAAGAAGCCGACCGCCGGCGCCTCGAGGGCTTCGATCACCAGCGCAAAAGTCTCGCGCGTGGCGTCGTGCAGCTCGCTGCCCTTTGCCGCGCATGACACGGTGCGGGAAGCGAACATCAGGCGATAGATGCCGTTGCGGCGCAGACCGAAATCGAGCGTCGCCTGCGCCAGCCGCGACAGTTTCGATTGCTTCGACGGCTTCGCCATCGCCTCGCGCAGAAGTGCACTGAGCTGCCGGAACGCTTCCGCCGTCACCGCCGTTAGCAGCGCATCACGGTCGGCAAAATGCCGATACGGCGCCGGCTGCGAGACGCCGAGCTGTTTGGCAAGCGCCTTGATGCTGATCGCCTCGGCGCCGCCCTGCTCCGCCTCGCGCAGCGCGGCCTTGATCAAGGCGTCACGGAGATCGCCATGGTGGTAAGTATTCTCCGGCTTACGGACGAGTTGTGAACGCATGTTACGTCAAGCCTATAAGTTTGCGCTTGACAGGGGAAGCCCGCCGCGAATGTAATAGCATATAACTTAAAGCGGCGGCAAATGCCGCCGATAAAATTGACATGAGGATCGCGCGGCCTTCGGGCCCCGCGCACACGACCGAGGAAGCCGCCATGACAGAGCGACTGAGGGTTCACGTCGATCCCGACAAATGCCAGGGCCACGCGCGCTGCAAGGCGCTCGCGCCGGAGCTGTTCGAGCTCGACGAATACGGCAACGCCCATGAGGCCGGGGACGGCACCGTGCCCCCCGGTCTCGAAGACAAGGCGTGGCTTGCCAAATCCAACTGCCCGGAAATTGCGATCGATGTGATCGAGGAGTAGCGCGGCCCCTGCCCGCTTGCGTGCTTTTAGCGAACACGAGCCCCGAGGGATTTCCTGCCATGTCCGACGTCAGCCAGCCTGTCGCCCACCCGCCCGTCACCGACTGGGTCAACGATTTCGACCACACCGATCCGCAATGGACGGAGGATCCGTTCTCGATCTGGGAGGAGCTTCGCTCCGCGAGCCCGGTGGTGCATACAAAGCGCTTCCTCGGCTGCTACATGCCGACGACTTATGAGGCGGTGCGCGAGATCGCCAACGACACCGAGCATTTCTCCTCGCGCCGCATCATCGTCCGTGACGTTCGACCCGAAGTCGCCAGGAACGCCGCTCCGCCGATCACCTCCGACCCGCCCGTACACAAGCCAGCCAAGCAATTGCTGTTGCCGCCTTTCACGCCGGACGCGATGAAGAAGCTGGAACCGCGGATGCGCGCGATCTGCAACGAGCTGATCGACGGGTTCATCGCCGATGGCAAGGTCGATGCCGCAGCGCGCTACAGCAAATATATTCCGGTTCAGGCTATCGCCCACATGCTCGGCATTCCCGAGAGCGACAGCGATCGGTTCATCGACTGGATCCACATGATCCTCGAGCTCGGCATCAAGGACGAGAGCAAGCTGCTCCAGGCCGTGCAGGAGATGAGCGCCTATTTCAGGACGCATATCGAGGAGCGCAGATCGAAGCCGACCGACGACCTGATTTCCTATTTGATGAACGCCAAGGACAAGGAAGGCCAGCCGCTGGAAGAGTCCCATGTGCTGGGTTCGCTGCGGCTGCTCCTGATCGCCGGCATCGACACCACCTGGAGTGCGATCGGCTCCTCGCTCTGGCATCTCGCCCGGACGCCGGCCGACCGCGAACGGCTGATCGCCGAGCCCGGGCTGATCCCGATCGCCGTGGAGGAGCTGCTGCGGGCCTATTCGCCGGTGACCATGGCCCGCGAGGTGGTCAAGGAGACCACGATCTCGGGCTGCCCGGTCAAGGCGGGCAACATGGTGCTGCTGTCGTTCCCGGCCGCCAACCGCGACCCCAAGATGTTTCCGGACGCTGACAAAGTCGTGATCGACCGCCGGGAGAATCGCCATGCCGCCTTCGGCCTCGGCATCCACCGCTGCGTCGGTTCCAACCTTGCACGCATGGAGATGCAGGTTGCGCTGGAGGAATGGCTGAAGCGGATCCCGGACTTCTCCCTCGATCCGGCAGGCACGGTGACCTGGTCACAGGGCACGGTGAGAGGCCCCCGCCAGTTGCCATTTCTGTTCGGAAAGGCGATGTAGGCCTTTCCAAGACCAACGGAGAGAGGCCGGACGTGACAGAGCAAGCAACCCTACCGGCCTCTGATCACATCGACATCGACATCGCCGACGCCAAACGGCGGATCAAGGCGATCTTCATCGGCTCGATCGGCAATCTCGTCGAGTGGTACGATTTTTACGCCTATACGGCGTTCGCGCTCTATTTCGCTCCGGCCTTCTTCCCTGGCAACGACCCCGTCGTCCAGCAATTGAACGTCGCCGTGGTGTTCGCGGCGACCTTCCTGATGCGCCCCCTGGGCGGCTGGCTGTTCGGCTACATCGCGGATCATTTCGGCCGGCGCATCTCGCTGACCTTGTCGGTCGTCTTCATGTGCTTCGGCTCGCTGATCATCGCGCTGACGCCGACCTATGCGACCATCGGTTTCGCCGCGCCGGTGATCCTGGCGCTCGCCCGCGTCATCGAGGGCCTGAGCCTCGGCGGCGAATATGGTGCCAGCGCGACCTATCTCAGCGAGGTCGCCGATCCCAAGCATCGCGGCTTCTATTCGAGCTTTCAATACGTCACCCTGATCGGCGGCCAGCTCACCGCGATCATCGTGCTGCTGCTCCTGCAAAAGGTCTTCCTCACGCCGGAGGAGCTCAAGGCCTGGGGCTGGCGCATCCCGTTTGCGATCGGCGCGGCGCTGGCGATCTTTGCCGCAGTGATGCGGCGCAATCTGCACGAGACCGAGGCCTTCGAGGAAGCCAAGAAGGTGGTGAAGCCGACCGGCTCGATCACCAATTTGCTGCGCTACCCCCGCGAGCTGCTGCTGGTGGTCGGCCTCACGGCCGGCGGTACCGCGGCGTTCTACACCTTCACCACCTACATGCAGACCTTCGTCAAGCTCTCGGTCGGCCTGACCGAGGACCAGACCACTTTCGTGATCTTCGGCACGCTGATCTTCGCGACCATCCTCCAGCCGATCTACGGCGCGATCTCCGACAAGATCGGCCGCAAACCGTTGCTGATCTTCTTCGGCGTCGCCGGTACGCTCGCGACCGTGCCGCTGCTGATGACGCTGAAGGAGACCAAGTCGCCGTTCATGGCCTTCATTCTGATCTGCTGCGCGTGGCTGTTCGTCGCCGGTTACACCTCGATCAACGCGGTGGTGAAGGCCGAGCTGTTCCCGACCAATGTCCGCGCCCTCGGTGTCGGCCTGCCCTACGCCATCACGGTCTCGATCTTCGGCGGCACGGCGCCGGCGATCGCGCTCTATTTCAAGAGCATCGGGCACGAGGAGTGGTTCTACTACTATCTCGCCGGCGTCATCTGCCTGTCGCTGATCATCTATTCCACCATGCGTGACACCAAGCACGCCTCCGCGATGCATCGCCACGAGTAGCTCATGGCCGACGACAACGAGCCGCCCGACAGCAAGCTGACGCGCACCAAGGAGAAATGGGCGCGCGAAGGCCGCTTCCTCACGGGCCGCGTTACGCGACCGGAGGATCAGCGGCTACCGCCGGGCCAGCATCTCACCAAGGACTGGCCGGTGCTCGATCTCGGAGTCGTGCCGCCGGTTTCGCGCGAGCGCTGGCGGCTCGACGTTTACGGTGCGATCGAGACCCCCGTGTTCTGGACCTTTGCCGAATTCGCGGCGCAGAAGCAGGCGCAGATCACCTCCGACATTCACTGCGTGACCACCTGGTCTCGCTACGACAATGAGTGGGAAGGCCTCGCCACGCGCGAGCTGCTTGCGGCTTGCCAGCCGCGCGAGGACGCGCGCTTCGTGGTCCTGCATTCCCATGACGGCTACACCACCAACCTCACGCTGGAAGACTTTGCCGCCGAGGACGCGCTGCTCGCCCACAGCTGGTCGGGTCAGCCGCTGACCGAAGAGCACGGCGGCCCGGTACGGCTCGTCGTGCCGCATCTGTATTTCTGGAAGAGCGCCAAATGGCTTCAGGCCATCGAGTTCCTGACCGAGGACGCGCTGGGCTTCTGGGAAGTCCGCGGCTATCATAACCGCGGCGATCCCTGGGCCGAGCAGCGTTATTCAGCCGATTAGGTTCACGCAAGGACGGGGGAAGCCCATGCCGACGGAACGCTTTCAATTCACCGGCGAAGGCGGTCATCAACTAGCCGCCGCGCTGGAGCTGCCCGATGGCGAGCCCGCAGCCTACGCGCTGTTCGCGCACTGCTTCACCTGCGGCAAGGACACGCTGGCGGCAAAACGCATCTCGGTCGCGCTCGCCGCCAAGGGCATTGCGGTGCTGCGCTTCGACTTCACCGGGCTCGGCTCCAGCGAAGGCGATTTCGCCAATTCGACGTTCTCCTCCAACGTCGCCGACCTCTTGCGCGCCGCCGATCATCTGCGCCAGGTCCGCACGGCGCCGTCGATCCTGATCGGCCACAGCCTCGGTGGTGCCGCGATCGTCGCCGCCGCCGGAAGGATTCCGGAAGCCAAGGCTGTCGTGACCATCGCGGCGCCGTCCGATCCCGCGCACGTCACAGGTCTGTTCAGCGAGCATCTCGACAGCATCCGCGCGCAGGGCGAAGTCGAGGTCTCGCTCGCGGGACGTCCGTTCCGGATCAAGCGCGAATTCCTCGACGACATCGCCGAGCAAGAACTGATGAAGGACATCACCGGCCTGCACAAGGCCCTGCTCGTGATGCAGTCCCCTGTCGACGACACCGTCGGCATCGACAATGCGACCAAGATTTTCGTTGCGGCAAAACACCCCAAGAGCTTCGTCTCGCTCGACCACGCCGATCACCTGCTGAGCAAGCCGGCCGACGCCCTCTACGCGGCCGACGTGATCACGGCCTGGGCCAGCCGCTACATCGACACCGCGAAGCCCGCGAAGGCGATGGATCTCGCGGAAGAGCCGCGCAGAGTGGTGGTGCAGGAGACCCGCAAGAGCAAGTTCAACCAGGCCATCACCGTCGGCCCGCATCATCTGGTGGCGGACGAGCCGATCGCGGCCGGCGGCGAGGATGCCGGTCCCGGCCCCTATGACTTCCTGCTGGCCGGCCTTGGTGCCTGCACCTCCATGACCATGCGCCTCTATGCCGATCGCAAATCGCTGCCGCTCGATCGCGTCACGGTCACGCTGAAGCACTCCAAGATCTACGCCAAGGACTGCGCGGAGTGCGAGACGCGCGATGGCATGCTCGACCAGATCGAGCGCGACATCGCGATCGACGGCGCGCTCGATGCGGAGCAGCGCAAGAAGCTGATGGAGATCGCCGACAAGTGTCCGGTGCACCGGACGCTGACCTCGGAGATCCGCATCGTGACGAAGGTCGTGGACTAGACGGCCAAGATAGTATTTTTCTTCTTGTCCGGAGCCTGGCGAAAATACTCCGTACCCGAAACAGCCGCACGGCTCATCCGCTTGGTGCCGCTGATGGGAAAGCAAGTCGAGATCGCTGATCGCGGTCGTTTCGAACTGCCTATCAAATGCAGGATCGAAGTTGCGCCCACATTGGGACTAGACCAAAAAACCCGGGGCGCGCTGGCCTGTGCGTAACAAGGATAACTTCGACAATAGGTTCGCCTAATGCGGGTGACACGGCATCCTGATCGCATCACGCGAATCAGGGAGATTGCCGATGGGCGTTTATTTGGTGACTTGGGATTTGAATAGGCACAAGCCGAACTACGCGCAGGCTCGACAGAACCTTGTCGATCACATGTCGCGCTACCCCCATATCAAAGATGAGGGTCTAGACTCCGTATGGTTCATCCAATCAACCTCCACGGCCGACGCGCTGGACTCTGACATTCGGGGCCACATGGATACCAACGACAGGTTGATGGTCACCAAACTCGTGAACGGGCAGCACCAAGGCTGGCTCTCGAAGGAGATTTGGGACTGGATCAATGCTCGCATCTAGCGACACCGCGCTAGGCATGTTCGAGTGGCTAAAGTATCTCGCGTCCGGACTGTCCTTCGCGACAGCCGTTACCCTGTTCTTTCGATGGCGCGACTACGAACGGAAGAAAGCGGCAGGTTCGACCTTGACGGTTACCGATGGAGTCGATCGCCGGAATGTGCGGTGGGCCAAGTTGAATTTGAGGAGCTGGACAGCCTCACCGATCCGGATAGGACGCCTCCGCGTCTTGTGGCCGCTTGGCCTTGGTGGGTACGCCTACACAGACGAAGACTCCGTAAAAGCGATCATGATCTACGACCGATCGATTGAACTCCCAGAGGGATGTCGGTCGATTGTGATCACTCCGCCTGCAGAAATACCGGAGAGCAACTCTCTCCGATTGACCTTCTTTGTGAAGGCGGATCAATCGCTCCGGCAATCGCGGCGACGATCGCGCCTATACGTTTGGGTCTCCGGTGAAACCGTTGACGCTCAACGTCGCCGCGTCGGCCTCCTGCTTCGGAGCGGGCCGGTAGATTGGTCGAAACCACCACAAAAGTGAGAGACCTAAACATGGAGAAAACCGGCCCCCCCAGCGGTCCGTCATTGAAGAGCACATTTTCAACGGCGCATTACGCCGCCGTGGTCTCGACCATTGCGCTGATAATCTCCGGCGGCAGCCTGCTTTTTACGAAGCGCTCCTACGACCTCAGCGCGGCAAAAGACCAGCGCGAACTTCTTGAGAAGTCACCGATCGTCGATGTGCAAGTCGCCCCCAATAGCAAGGCGAGAAGCGCCGACCTCACGATCTACATTTTCAATCGTGGGGACATCAACATCGTGCCGCAAGACATCACCGCCCTCCATCTACTCGAACATGGTGATCTCTATCTGTCGGGCTCGCGTCAAAATGTAGAGAAGCTCAGTACGTCCCTGAGCCTCAAATCGATGGGGGTCATTGCTCCAAAGAATTCAGCTACCATGAAGGGAACCGTATCCGGCGTAACCGACGAAAAAGACGATTGGCCTATCAATGGCGTTGACATCACATTCACTCTACGGATCAAGCTCGCCGATGAAGGCGAGACGCTCAAGACGATGAATGTGACTAGAGAGATCAAGCCGGGGCTTTAGGGAAGCACAGCCACCGCCCACTCGGCGATCGGACGACGGACTCCCTGTGAATAGAGTCGCGAAAAGCGATCGTTCGCTCCACCACTAGCGGCGAGAGTGCCATCCTCATCGCCCGCGAATCGATTCATGAGGGAACGAATGACGACAGACAGCGAGGGACGGAAGATCAACCGGAGCCTCCGAAAATCGCAAGCCGAGATCCAGCACCTGATCGACTGCTTCGGTGATCACCTTGCGCAGAAACACAAGTACGATCGATGGGGACTCGAGGCCGTCTGGTTCTACCTGGTCGAGCGGTATCACTGGACTCCCGCCATCGTTCGGGCGCCTAACACCGACGACCTCGATTTCCTGCTCCACGATGAGATGAACGGATGGAAGGCACCCAACGATGACAAGCCGAGCCAAGGTTACAGTTGATGCCGACGCCTGACGACACAAAAAAGTGGCAAGATCATCCAGTTGTCATCGCAATCGGCAGCGGCGCTGCCGCGCTGATCTTTGCGCAGACCGTGATCTTTCCGACGATGACAGCATCGCTTCAAAATGAAGTCTCGTCGGCGCGAAGCCAAACGCAAGAAGTTGCGGCGTTAAGGGAACAGCTCAAGAAGGCGACTGAAGACACTGCGAAGGCCAAGCTCGAGCTCAAAGCAGCCCAGATCAACAACGTATTCTCGGTGGGCAACCCTTATCCCATTGGTTTGAGCAAAGTGAAGATCGGCGACAGTCCTGAAGCCATTCTTGGTAACTATCCAGAGGAAAAAGTTACAAAGAACGTTGCCTCATATTGGTCGATTAAATTAGACCACGCCACGTTCAGGGAAGTTACGTATTTTTTTGATCGGCCGAAGAATCTGAAGGACAGAAAGATTCGAGCATTGCTCTTTTTCACAACTGAGCAATCGTCCGGGATTATCCGCGACAAACTGACAGAAGCACTCGGCAACCCTTCGATTTTCGGACCAAAGCCAGATTGTGCTGGTTGGTCGTTGGGCAAAGACCTATTCGCCAAGGCCGACGGATCTATATCGTTTTCGATCGTAAACACACAACCAGATTGTATTGTCGAGGAAAAATAGAGCCTTTTTTCTGCTCGTGGCAGCACGGCCACGGTGCATTCCGCGATCGCCGTCTTCAATCTACCGCCGCGCCATCGCCGGCATCTAACGAGAGAGAATGCCTTGCCAGTAACCCGAATCGAGAAATTCGATTCCAGCGGTTCGCCTACGCAGCGCGCCGAGCCCGATGCAGATGGCCAGTACCACTACTTCCACTTCGGAAAGAACGTTGATGCCGTCTGCTTTCGCGCGCTCGACGACGTGGCGGAGTTTCTTAGAAAGCCCCCGAAGGCCGGCGTTCGTATGAACCCGGGGTGGAGCAAGATTTCCCGTCGAATTTACATCGATGGAGTACCGCGCTAGCGCGGCTGCTCTAGAAGCACGACGCCATCGTCCGCACCGCCGCGCTGATCTCATTCTCGCGCCAGGCGGCGAAGCCGAGCAGCAGGCCATGGTCGCGTGGACGGCCGAGCGCCAGGCTGGACAGGGCCCGTGTTTCGACGCCTGCCTCGACCAGCCGTTGCACCGCCGCCTGATCGGCGCGACCGCGCTTGAGGCGAGCGACCAGTTGGATGCCGCCCGAGGGCACTTCAGCGGAGAGAACTTCGCCCAGATGGCGCTCCAGTCCCTCGACGAGGTGATCGCGGCGCGCGTGATAGAGCCGTCGCATCCGGCGCAGATGCGCGAGAAAATGCCCGTCTGCGATGAACTCCGCCAGCGCTTCCTGGATGTGGCTGGAGGCGATCAGCCCGACGTGTCGCTGTGCGATCTCAAGGGTGCCGACCAGCCCTGGTGGCGCGACGACATAGCCGAGCCGGATATCCGACGTCATCGCCTTCGAGAACGTTCCGACATAGAACACGCGGCCGTGGGCGTCTAACCCCTGCAAGGCCGGCACCGGCCGGCTGTCATAATGGAATTCGCCGTCGTAATCGTCTTCGACGATCCAGGTCTCGCCTGGCCTGCTCATGCCCAGGAATTCAGTGCGGCGCGCGAGCGACATCAGCCGCCCGGTCGGATGCTGATGCGAGGGCGTCATGAAGATGAGCTTTGGCGCGGCCAGTCCCGGCATCCGCTGCATGCCCTGCTCGTCCAGCTTCATTCCCATCACGCGCGCGCCGGAGGCGCGGAAAGCCGCCGCAGCGCCGGGATAGCCGGGGTCCTCGACCCAGACATCGTCGCCGGGCGTGATGAGCGCAGCTGCAATCAGGGTCAGCGCGGCCTGCGCGCTCGGCAGGATCAGGATCTGGTCTGCGGTGGCGCGGACGCCCCTGCTGGCGGCCAGATAATGCGCCAGCGCCTGGCGCAGGCGCGTCCGATTGACCGGTCCAAGCTCGCGCTTAGCTGCGCGCACCGCGCTGCGGCGCAGGCAGCGGGCCCACACTTCGTTCGGAAACTCCCGCGCATCTCCTTGCCCCGGACGCAAGGGTTTTAGCGGCGCCTGATAGGACATCGGCCAGTCGGTCTGCTTGAGCTTCGACGCCCAGGGTGAGAGCCGCGGCTTACCAGAGCGGACGCTCGGTGCGACGGCACCCGTCTCTTCGTTACGGCCGCCGTCGACCGTGACCATGGGACGACGACCGTGCGACGCCTCGAGATATCCCTCGGCGGCGAGCTGCTCGAAGGCATAAGTGACGGTGTTGCGCGAGACGCCGAGATCGCTCGCAAGCCGGCGGCTCGACGGCAGCGCGCGGCCTTTGCCGAGTCGACCGGTCGCGATCAGGTCTCGCAGCTGGCTCGTCAGTTGCGCCGTCAGCCCCTCGTCGTCGGTCCGCTTCAGCTCGATCAGGGCGGAGATCACACCTTCCGAAACTGGCACCTAATTCCTTTCCGATCTGGCACTTTTTCAGGTGCCAATCCGGATGCTATCCGCCGGACTGGACTGCTTCAAGGATTTTGCGATGAACTCCCTCTCCTCCCGCGCGGCCGTCGGCCTGTTCCTGATCGTCGTGCTGGCCTGGGGCGTGAACTGGTCGGTGACGAAGCAACTCGTCCAGTTCCTTCCGCCACTATGGACTTCGGCGATCCGGAGCTGGATCGCGCTGGCCGGATTGTTCGTGATCCTCGGGCTGAGCAACAATCTGATGATCCCGGAGCGGCGCGACATTCCGGTGATCCTGAGCGTCGCACTGCTGCACATGACGGTGTTCTCGGTCCTGGTTGCGGCCGGTGTGCGCTTCCTGCCCGCGAGCAAGGCAATCGTGCTCGGCTACACCACGCCGCTCTGGGTCGCGATCGCCGCGCCCTTGCTGGGGAAGGATACGCTGACGGCGCCCAAGCTCGCCGGCGCCTTGCTCGGGCTGATCGGCCTTGCCGTGATCCTGAACCCCACGTCGATCGATTGGACCAATACCAACGTCCTGCTCGGGGCCGGCATGGTCGTCCTGGCCGCGATGTCCTGGGCCGCGAACATCATCTATATGAGCGCGCATCGCTGGATTGCATCGCCGCTCCAGCTCCTGCTCTGGCAGGTGCTCGTGGCGACGATCGTACTGACGGGATCGGCTGTTATCACGGAAGGCCCGCCGCACGCGGAATGGTCGTGGAAGCTCGTGCTGCTTTTCCTGTATTCCGGCCTGATCGGAACGGCGCTGGCCTATTGGGCGATGTCGATGGTCAACAAGAGCATCTCGGCCCTGACGACGTCGCTCGGCACCACCGGGACGCCGCTCGTCGGTATCGCCAGTGCTGCGATCCTGCTGGGCGAGCCAATCGACATGAGTCTTGCTGTCGCGGCCGGACTGATCGTCACCGGCATCGGTCTTGCGACGCTGGGCGACCGGCTGCTGCGCGGTCAGGCCACCGCGAGCGGCTGAACCCGCAGTGCGCCGCGCAGGCCGGCCGTCGTGCCGAGCAGGATGCCGGCGACCGCGACGAACGAGCCCAGAGCGAGCGTCGATACGCCGGTGAGCCCCTGCCCGATCGAGCAGCCGAACGCCATCACGCCGCCGATCCCCATCAGCGCGGCGCCGCCGGCAGACCGCAGCATGTGGCGCGGCGAGGAATAACCTTCGAGGTGGAAACGGCCTGTGGCGAGCGCGGTGACAAGGCTGCCGGCGAGAACGCCGGCCACGGTGGCGATGCCGAAATTGAGCGTCAGACCGGTCGAGAGCATGGCATACTGCAGGCTATCGGCGATCGGCGCGACGAAGGTCAGCGAGGTCACCGGGACGGGATTGAAATCGTCGGCACCAAGATAGCCGGTGACGAACCAGCCGCTGGCGACCAGGAGGCCGACGACGACGCCGGCTGCAATCTGGCCGGGCGAACGCCGGAACGCCGGGTGCGCGAACGCAAACAGGATCAGCGCAACGACGATTATAGCAGCGCTCAGCGCACGCGAGGCCGCTTCGCCGGGACCGAGCGTCGCCAACAGTGACGGCAGCGAATTGGCGTTGACGGTCGTTTGCGAGGCCTGAACCAGCGCAATGCGCGCCGGCGCGATCAAGCCCTTGAGCGTCATCTGCGCGGCGATGGCGAGCACGATCACGACGACGAAGGAGCGGAGATTGCCGCGGCCGAGCAGCACCAGCGCCCGCGAGCCGCAGCCGTTCGACAACACCATGCCGTAGCCGAACAACAGGCCGCCGAGGAACAGCACCGGCACTGAAAAGGATTGTTGCAGATAGATCGACTTGCCGAGATCGACCATGCCGCTACCGGCAAGGAATTGGCTCGCAGCAACCGCAACAGCAATCGCCATCGCAAAGGTCCGCACCAGCCGCCCGTCTCCTTCGGCCAGCCAGCCGCGCATGCTGCTCATCAGGCAGAAGCCGCTGAGCAGGCCCACGGCGCCATAGATGAGCCCGATGATGAGGCCGGCGAGGATGACGAGTTGGGTGGACGAGTCCATGGTCAAGGCTTCAGGATCACGCGATCCCGCGACGAACCGGCGACCGCGACATAGGCCTCCTTGGCGCGCTCCAGCGGATAGACGGCATTCGCCTTGATCGGGAACGGTTTCAGGTGCCCGCTCGCAAAGCCGGGGCCGAGGTCGCGCAGCACCGCGCCGGTCGCGGCCGAGGACAGCCCGAGCGTGTCGATGCCGACATAGGTGTGTTGCCCGCGGTAGAATTCGAGGATGTTGAACTGCACGATGCGGTCGATCGCGGCGATCAGGATCTGGCGGCCGCGCAATCCGAGCGACTTGTGCGCGGCCTGGAAATAGGGATCGCCGACCGTGTTGAAGACGATGTCGGCCCCCTTGCCGCCGGTCAGTTCGCGTACGCGCGTGGCGACATCGGTCGCCGAGGCGTCAATCACCTCGATGGCTGCGTTGGCATGGCCCTCATAGGCTTCCGCCTTGCGCACCACGCCGATAACGCGCGCGCCCTGCCACGTCGCGATCTGGACCGCGGCCTGACCGACCTTCCCGTTGACGCCGAACACCAGCACGGTCTCGCCGGGCTTCGGAATGCCGGCGCGGCGAAAGCCTTCCATTGCGGTGACGAAAGGCACGCCGATGCCGGCGGCCTCCTCCCAGGACACCGTCTTCGGCTTCTCCACCACGGCGTCGGCTTCGACGACGAGATGGCTGGCATGGGTGCCGTCGCGGCGGATGCCGAGATCGCCGGAGGAGCCGAACACCTCGCGGCCGATCGTATCGGCCGGTCCGTCAATCACCACGCCGGCATAATCGCGGCCGGGCGTGCGGGGGAAGACCGCATAGGGCATCAGCCCGGTCGCAGCCTTCACATCGGAGGGGTTGACGGCGGCGGCCCTTATCTCGATCAGGAGATCCTTCGGACCGCGCGTGAGTAGATGACGCTCGATCAGCGGCGCGATCGCCGCAGCATTATCGGCCTTGGCATTGAGGCGGACGCAGCGCGCTTCGACGGTTTTGCAATCGGCTGGTGACATCGAAAGACCCACGATTTCTCGCGGGCCTTGTCGCCTTTGGGACCGGTCAAGTCAACCGCCTCCCCTCATCCTGAGGAGTCGCGCGAGCGGCGTCTCGAAGGATACAGGCCCGCGCTGCAGCATCCGGGCCTTCATGGTTCGAGACGCGCCTTCGGCGCTCCTCACCATGAGGAGCGACAGCTAGTCCTTCGGCCGCTTGTCGTAGAGGCGCTTGGCCTTGCCCAGCGAGCGCTCCAGCGTGGCGGGGGCGACCACCCGCACGTTGGAGCTGATTCCGATGGTGTTCTTGATGTGGGTCGAAATGCGGTCGGCATGATCGACCAGCCCGCGGCCGTCCCAGCTCTCCGGGCGCGCCTCGGCGATGATGGTCAGCTCGTCCATGCGGCCTTCGCGGGTCAGCTCCATGATGAAGTGACCGCCGCACCAGTCGGTCGCGAGCAGCACCTCCTCGATCTGGGTCGGGAACAGATTGACGCCGCGCAGGATGATCATGTCGTCCGAGCGGCCCGTCACCTTCTCCATGCGCCGCATGCCCGGCCGCGCCGTGCCCGGCAGCAGCCGCGTCAGGTCCCGGGTGCGATAGCGGATCACCGGGAAGGCTTCCTTGGTCAGCGAGGTGAAGACCAGTTCGCCCTTCGCGCCGTCCGGCAGCACCGCGCCGGTTTCGGGATCGATCACCTCGGGATAGAAATGGTCCTCCCATATGTGCAGACCGTCCTTGGTCTCGATGCATTCCTGCGCAACGCCTGGACCGATCACCTCCGAGAGGCCATAGATATCGGTTGCATCCATATCGAAGGCGTCCTCGATCTCCCCGCGCATCGCATTGGTCCAGGGCTCGGCGCCGAAGATGCCGACCTTGAGCGAGCACTGGCGCGGGTCGAGCTTCTGGCGCTTGAACTCGTCGAGGATCGCCAACATGTAGCTCGGCGTCACCGTGATGATGTCGGGTCGGAAGTCGTTGATGAGTTGCACCTGCCGCTCGGTCATGCCGCCGGAGATCGGCACCACGGTGCAACCAAGTTTTTCCGCGCCGTAGTGCACACCCAATCCGCCGGTAAACAGGCCGTAGCCATAGGCGTTGTGGATGATCATGCCGGTGCGGCCGCCGGCGGCGCGGATCGAGCGTGCCATCACCTCCGACCAGGTGTCGATGTCGCGCTGCGTATAGCCCACCACGATCGGCTTTCCCGTGGTGCCGGAGGAGGCATGCACGCGCACCAGCTTTTCGCGCGGCACGGCGAACATGTTGAAGGGATAATTGTCGCGCAGATCCGTCTTCACGGTGAACGGGAATTTTGCGAGATCGGAGAGTTCGCGAAAGTCGGACGGATGCACGCCGGCCTTGTCGAAGGCCTGGCGGTAATGCGCGACGTTGTCGTAGGCGTGCTTCAGCGACCAGGCCAGCCGCTGCGTTTGCAGCGCCATGATCTCGTCACGCGACGCGCGCTCATGCGCGTCCATCTCGGCGCGATAGGCGTTGCCACCTTCCTTGAGCCTCGTCAGAGCCATCCTCGTTTCCCCACATTGGTTGGTTCTTTTTATTGGAGTCTTACGGTTCTTGCGTCGGCAGCCACGTGCCGGGAATGACACGCGAATGCCCCCGGAATTCCGCGATGACGGTGTCGCCCGCTGTCACGCGCACGTCGTAGATGCCTGAGCGTCCGCCACGGCTGACCTCGCGCGCTTTTGCAACGAGGCGGTCATCAAGCCTGCCCGGCTTGATGAAGGTGATCTGGCCCTGTGCCGCCACGACACGTTCATTGTGCGAATTGCAGGCAAAGGCGAAGGCGGAATCGGCCAGCGTGAAGATGAAGCCGCCATGGGCGATACGCTGGCCGTTGACCATGTCCGGCCGCACATTCATCGCCAGCGTCGCAAAGCCCGGACCAATCTCGACGATCTCCATGCCGAGACCCTTGGAGGCATCATCCTCCGCCCACATCGCGTCGGCGCAGGCGCGGGCAACATCCTCGGGCGACAGGTTGGCTTTGACGTTCACGCGCTTCTCCCGGCCAAATGTTTGGCCATAATGCTCTGCTGCCCGGCCATAACTGTCAAACGTGATCGTAATCGACCACGACCCGCTCCGACGACGGCTTCGCCTGGCAGGTAAGGACGAAGCCGGCCTTCAACTCCCAGGGCTCCAGCGAATAGTTGACGTCCATCGGCGCCTCGCCCTCGACCAGCTTGGCGCGGCAGGTCGAGCACATGCCGCCCTTGCAGGCGAAGGGCAGATCGACGCCGGCGCGCAGCGCGGCATCGAGGATCGCCTCATCTTCGGCGACCGGCACGTCGCGGCGCTTGCCGTCGATGATCAGCGAGGCGATCGCCTTCGGCGGCGCGTCGGGTGCAACGATCTTCTTCGGTCGCGGCTTGCCGCCGAATTCGGAGACGAAGCGCTCCACGTGGATGCGCTCTTCCGCGATACCGAGATCGCGGCAGGTCGCCTCGATCTCCTCGCTCATGCCAAGGGGGCCACAGATGAAGATATGATCGACACTCGCGGCCGGCACCAGCGAGCGCAGCAACACCCTCACCTTGTCGCCATCGAGTCGGCCATGCAGGATCGGGATGTCCTGCTCCTCGCCGGAGATGACGTGGAAGATCGAGAGGCGATCGATGAAGCGGTCCTTGAGCTCCTCGAGTGCCTCCAGGAACATGATGTTGTCGGTGGCGCGGTTGCCGTAGAACAGGAAGAAGCGGCTGTCCGCCTCGCGCGCGAGCACGCCCTTGACGATCGACAGGATCGGCGTGATGCCGGAGCCTGCGGCAAAGCCGACATGGATGCGTCCGCTATCTGCCGGCGGGATCACGCCGAAGCGTCCGGTCGGCGTCATGACGTCGAGCTCGTCGCCGCATTTGAGTTCATCCGCCGCCCAGTTCGAAAATGCTCCGCCATCGACCTTCTTCACGGCAATGCGGATCTCGCCATCGTCAGGACCCGAGCAGATCGAATAGGAGCGCCGGACTTCCTCGCCATCGAGCATGGTGCGGAGCGTGAGGTACTGGCCGGGCGCGAAAGCGTAATCGCCCGCGAGTTCGCCGGGGACCGCAAAGGTCATCGACACCGCGTCGGCCGCCTCGCGGCGGAGGTCGTTGACGGTCAGGCGATGAAAGCGCGGTGCGGCTGCGGACATGATCAATGACACTTGAAATAATCGAAGGGTTCGCGGCAGGCCTTGCAGCGCCACAACGCCTTGCAGGAGGTCGAGCCGAATTCGGACAGAAGCTCGGTCTTGTCAGAGCCGCATTGCGGGCACGCAACGGCCTGCTCGCCGAACAGCGCGCGGCGAGAGCTTGACGCCTGCGGTGGCGCGATGCCGTAGGCGTGCAGCTTGCGGCGCCCCTCTTCGCTCATCCAGTCGGTGGTCCAGGCCGGCGACAGCACGGTGCGCACTTTCGGCTGGCGAAAACCGGCGCGTTCCAACGCAAGCTCGATCTCGAACGCGATCATGTTCATGGCCGGGCAGCCCGAGTAAGTCGGGGTGATCGCGACCTCGACATGATCGCCATCGAGAACGACATCACGGAGCACGCCGAGATCGGCGATGGTCAGCACCGGGATTTCAGGGTCAACGACGCTCGCCGCGGCATCCCAGGCGCGCCGGCGCAGCTCGCTGTCGCGCTCGAGCACCGTCACCATGTCTGCCCCGGAAATGTACGCTGCATCGACTGAAGCTCGGACAGGAGATGACCGAGATGCTCGCTGTGGCGGCCCACGCGGCCGCCCTGCTGCATCCAGTCATTCTGCGGCAACCTGAGCGTTGCTTCACCAACGACGTCAGACAACGTTGTCAGCCAGCGGCCGCGCAAGGTGCCGGGATCCACAGCGATGCCGGCATGGATCAAAGCGCGTTCGCCTTCGTCGACGGCAAACATCTCTCCGGTGAAGGCCCAGAGATGATCGATCGCGGCCTGCGCCCTGGCGTGACTCTCGCCGGTACCGTCGCCAAGCCGAATGATCCATTCCGAGGCGTGGCGCAGATGATAAGCGCTCTCCTTCTCGGACTTGGCGGCAATGGCCGCGAGCGTCGTATCGCGCGAATTCATCATCGCGCGCCAATAGAGGTCGGCGAAGGCGGAATAGAAGAACTGCCGCACCAGGGTCTGGGCAAAGTCGCCATTCGGCTGTTCGACCAGCAGCAGGTTGCGGTACTGCCTGACGTCGCGCAAATAGGCGAGCTTGTCCTCGTTGTTGTCCTTGCCTTCGGCTTTGGCTGCGTAGGTGTAGAGTTCACGCGCCTGGCCGATCAGATCGAGCGCGATGTTGGAGAGCGCCATGTCCTCTTCCAGCATCGGCGCATGTCCGCACCATTCCGACAGACGATGACCGAGAATCAGCGCATCGTCGGCGCGGCGCAACGCGTAGAGCACCAGCGGCGTTTCGGAGACCTGGATGTTGGCCACAAGCATCACATGTGCCCCACTTCCTCAGGCACCTCGTAGAACGTCGGATGCCGGTAGATCTTCGATTCCGCTGGCTCGAACATCATGCCCTTCTCGGCGGGATCGCTCGCGGTGATCGCGGTCGACGGCACGACCCAGATCGACAGGCCCTCGCCGCGGCGGGTGTAGATGTCGCGCGCGGCCTGCAGGGCCATGGTGGCGTCATTCGCATGCAGCGAGCCGACATGCTTGTGCGCGAGCCCGTTGCGGCTGCGAATGAAGACTTCCCACAGCGGTGTGTTCGGCGTGGCCATCGTGATCTCCTTATTCCGCGGCTTGTGCGGTCTGACGCTGCGCGCGCTTTGCGGCATAGCTAGCTGCCGCCTCGCGCACCCAGGCGCCCTCATCGTGCGCCTTGCGACGCGCGGCAAGCCGATCGCGGTTGCACGGGCCGTTGCCGGCGAGCACCTGCTTGAATTCGGTCCAGTCGATCTCGCTGTAGCGCCAGTGCCCTTCGGCGTCCCGCGTCATGCCGGGATCGGGGATGGCGAGGCCGAGATATTGCGCCTGCGGCACGGTGGCATCGACGAACTTCTGGCGCAGCTCGTCATTGGAGAAGCGCTTGATCTTCCACTTCGTCGATGTGTCGCTGTGCTGGCTCGTCGCATCGGGCGGACCGAACATCATCAGCACCGGCCACCACCAGCGGTTCAGCGCGTCCTGCGCCATCGCCTTCTGCTCATCCGAGCCGCGGCACAGCGTCAGCATGATCTCGTAGCCCTGGCGCTGGTGGAAGGACTCCTCCTTGCAGACGCGGATCATCGCGCGTGCGTACGGGCCATAGGAGCAACGACACAGCGGGATCTGGTTCATGATCGCGGCGCCGTCGACCAGCCAGCCGATGGTGCCGATGTCGGCCCAGGTCAGCGTCGGATAATTGAAGATCGAGGAATATTTGGCCTTGCCGGTGAGCATCGCGTCGACCAGCTCTTCGCGCGACGTACCGAGCGTCTCGGCGGCGGCATAGAGATAGAGCCCGTGGCCGCACTCGTCCTGCACCTTGGCCAGCAGCGCCGCCTTGCGGCGCAAGGTCGGCGCGCGCGTGATCCAGTTGCCCTCAGGCAGCATGCCGACGATTTCGGAATGGGCGTGCTGGGAGATCTGGCGGGTGAGCGTCTTGCGATAGGCCGCCGGCATCCAGTCGTTCGGCTCGATGCGCTCCTCGGCATCAATGCGGGCCTGGAACTGCGCAGCCTTCGCCGCATCCTCGAGACCGCGATCGTCAGTCTCGGCCGTATTCAGCGCCTGGGTATACATGCGCATCCTCCCGTTTATTGGGAGGCAATATATAACAAAAATTACGTCATGCAAGATATTTCTGTAACATATAAATCAGGCCTCGAACCGCCGCTCCAGGAGCTTTCGAGCCGGCGGCAGTGGCCCCTTCTCATTGGTTCCATGGCTATCAAGCCATTGTTCCGACGGCGCAAGCAGCGCGCGATAGACCTCGCCGCAGAGTTCACGTGCTGCCCTGCCGGGCCAGTCGCCCGGCAGCAAGCTCTCGGGCAGCAGCGGATCGCGCAACACAACACGGCGGTAATAGTGGATCAGCAGGATGCGCGCGGTGAAGGCGTCGGCCTCGGACAGATCCGCACCGCGCGCGATAGCGGCACGGAGCGGCTCGAACGTCTTCATGAATTTCAGATAGGCGTCTGCGGTGCGGTCCAGCGGCCAGCTCGCGCTGAGCAGACGGCGCCCGCTGTCATCCTCAGCCGAGACTTCGAGACGGATTGCCCCGCCAGCCTCGTCCGGCACCGGCACACCTGATGGCGCGACCCACACGCCGGGCAGCGGACTGCCGAAGCCGGCGTTGCGCAGCGCTTCGCGCGAGACGTCGCGATCCTCCCCGTTGCCGATCAGGAGCAGCTCGAAACGCCCGGTCCAGTCCGACGATGGCGGATCGTAGATGTGGCGCGTGGCGGCCTCGAAGGTCTGACTTCCTTTATCGGCCAGGCGATAAAAACTGTTCCGGCCAACCTTTTCGCGTGTCAGCCAGCCATCGGCAGCAAGGCGTGACATCGCGGTGCGCACCACGCCGCTATCGATGTCCACACTCTCGAAGAACTCCAACAGCGTGCCGAGCCACACCGAGCCGCCGCGCGGCACGATCGCGTCGCCAAACACGGTGATGACGATGGAGCCCGTGCGTGACGGCTCACGCTTGAGCTGGTCGATGATGCGGGACAATGGATGCGCCATGCGCGAGGCATAGCGCGTTTGGTGCGGGCGCGACAATGGACGGGAGCTACAATCAAAGCGAGAGCCGGGCTCGATCCTTCGAGACGGCCCTTCGCGCCTCCTCAGGATGAGGTCTGATCGCTTTCGCGCCGCATCACTAGCTCTCAGTCCTCATGGTGAGGAGCGCGGCAAAGCCGCGCGTCTCGAACCATGCAGGCCGCGCTTACCGATGCGGATCGGGATAGACCATGCTGCGCCAGCCGCTGCGGTCGAACGGCCGCCACTGGCCTTCCTTCTGCGCGAGGCGGTCGGCGACCGCATAGACGGCGGCGGGATGATGGCCCATGCCGCAATGGCTGCTCTCGACCTCGATGCTCTCGGTCTGCGCGCCCGTCTTCTCCATACAGCCCTGCCAGGCGCAGACGCCGTCGGTGCGGCTGAAGATGGCGGTGGTCGGCACCGGCGGCGGGACGGCGAGCTCGCCGCCGAACTGCGGATCGACCTCGTCGGACTTCCGGCCGCTCGCCCATTCATAGACGCGCCAGGCATTGGTCGAACGGGGATCGCCCGCGAAGGGGCTGCCGAGCGTGATCACCTGGCGCACGCGCGCCGGCATCATCTTGGCGAGCTGGCGCGCATAGAGGCCGCCGAGGCTCCAGCCGACCAGACTGATCCTGCGGCCATGCTTGTCGCTGAGCTCCTGCACGAGATCGACCATCGCATGCTGCACGCCCTCGCGCAGGCCGTAGTTGCGGCCCTGGCGCCAGCCGCTTGCCGCGTAGCCCTTGCTGGTCAGAAAGGAGCGCAGCGCGCGCGTCGACGCGTCGGAGGCCACGAGGCCCGGGAACACCAGCACCGGATGCCCATCGCCGCGGGGCGCGAGGCTCAGCAGCGGCAGCGCGCCGAGGAATGCGCCGAACTCGTGGATCGCGCGCCCTTCCAGGAACATCAAGGTACGGGACGGCGGACGCAGCGTCTGGGCAGTAGCGGTCATCAATGGTCCCCTGGGCAGAATTGCTGAAAAGGCTACCGGTTGCGATGCCGGCAAATGGGTACGAATTCCAACAGTCCGGCTTCTCGAACGTTCCGCAACGCAGCATGAATCAGCTAGGCGGCCGGTTCCAGACATTCAAGCGGGTGAAGCCCAAGGCGACAATAGGCCCGCAGGTGAATGCCAGCGTCCGTGACGCAAAAGTCACAACCATCGAAGCAGGAATTCTACGGAGTAGAGCGCAAGACCTGCGAGCCCGCCGATCAACGAACCGTTGAAGCGGATGTATTGCAGGTCGCGGCCGATGTTGATTTCAATCAGCGAAATCAACTGCGCCATATCCCACGCCTTGACCTGGTCGGAAATGAAGGTCGAGACGCCGCTCTTCTGATCCGCAACGAAGCTGCGCAGCACCGCCACCAGGCCCTTGTTGATCTCGCCGCGGAGCTCGGCATCGCCGGCGAGCACCTCACCCGCGGCGACGAACATGCCGGCGAGATGATGCTGCAGTACCTGCGTCTCGCCGCTTGCGCTGCGCTCGATGAAGGAGCGCATGTTGGTCCAGACGGTCCGGGCGAGATCGGCAAGCTCGGGCCGGGCGAGCAGATCGCGCTTCAATCCGTCGATACGATCGATATAGGCCTGATCGGTGCCGAGCCGATCGACGAAGCCCAGCACCATGCGATCGAACTCGCCGCGAAACGGATGTTTGGGATCGCTGCGCACCTCGTTGAAAAAAGCCGTGGCGGACGCCACGATCTTGTTCACCAGAAACTTGTCGGCGCGATAGAGCCTGAGCAGGGTCGGCAACTCCGCGCGCACCTTCTCGCGGATCATCGCCATCGTCTCGGTCTGGTTCAGCGTCTCGTGCATCACGCGCAGGAGATCATCGAACAGGATCTGATGCCGCCCTTCCGCGACGAAGCCGCGCAGCGTGCCGGCCGCGAGCGGCGCAAGGTCGATCGCCTGGAGCTGCGAGGACATGCGGCGAATGATGAAGGTCATCAGACCCGAGCTTTCCGTCGCGGAGACGGCCTCCGGCAGCAGGCGCAGCGCGAAACGCGCGAGATCATCGCTGCGCTTGCGGTCGCGCAGCCAGTCGGCGACGAAGGAGCCGAAATCGATCTCCCTCAGCTTGGCCTCGACGGGGCGGGCCTCGAGGAAATGCACCTGGATGAACTCGCCGAGCTTGTCGGCGATGCGGGCCTGATTGCTCTGGATGATCGCGGTGTGCGGGATCGGCAGGCCGAGCGGCCGCTTGAACAGCGCGACCACCGCGTACCAGTCGGCGAGCCCGCCGATGGTCGCGGCTTCTGCGAAGGCCGCGATGAAGCCGAACACGGGATGCACTGGCAGAAGCCATTTCGCAACGACGAACAGGGCAAGCGTCGAGGCCAGCACCAGCGTCGCCAGTGCTTTGACGCGGCGAAGCTCCGCCGCGCGTTCGGCGTCACCGGGGGTGTCGAAGGAGAAGGTAGCGGGCGGGGTCATCACTGCATCACCCTACTCGTCATTTCGAGCGAAGCGAAGCAATCCAGAGTCTTTTCGCAGAGGCCGGCGGGGTTTTGTTGGGGTGGGCGCGCAATGGGCGCCGCCCAAAAAAAAAACCCCC